>CABUPJ010000070.1 GCA_902493335.1 uncultured Porphyromonadaceae bacterium | reverse complement strand
CAAACATCTCGGCCGAGCCGCCGGCGTCGAAGTTGGCCATGTTCTGGCAGCCGAAGTAGCGCGCTATCTCACACATCTTTGTGGTGTTGCAGCCTGCCGACAGGCCGTAGACGGGGTCGGTCGACTTGTCGATGACGATGATGTAGAGGGTTTTGCCGTCGGCAGATGTGCCGTAACCGGTGCGCGAGTAGACCTGGCTGTTGTAGGCTTCGTTTGTGTTGTGGGCTGTCAGTTCGCCGCCACGCATCACAAGAGCGTTGCCGCCGACAGCCTGCTCGATGAGCGGCGTGACCTCATTGTCGCTGCCGGGGTTGTAAGTCCAGCTGTATTTCAGTGTCACCTTGTCGCCGGGAGCGAGGGCGGCGATGGCTGCGCGGTTGGCGCCGCGGCCGACGAGGGCGAGGTCATGCTCGCCGAGTTTGCCGTGGCCGGCGTCAGTGCGCACTTCGACGACATCGAGGACGATGTCGCGGCCGCTGTTCCAGTCTTCGCCCTCGGCAAGGTCGAGAATGACTTCGGTGGCGTCGTTGGCCGGATCGAAGTCATAATTGTTGTTCGCGTCGATGAGTATCGGCATGAACTCGCGGTCGCCGCCATAGAACGAGTTATACATGCAGAGTTCGTCGTCGTGGATGCCTTTGTTTACCTGATGCACCTCGAGCGAGCCGATTTTGTCGTTGCTGACTCTGATCGACGAAGTGCAGTAGTCGACATACATCGTCTTGTCATACGACATGCCGACGACACCTGTGCGCATCGTGCCGCCGTCCCATTGGTCACGGTGCTGGTTCGACTCGACGACGATTTTGCCGTTGCGGACACTTGCGTTGCGTGCTGTGCCGTTGTAGGTCTTGTTTTCACGCTGTGAGGCTACGACCCAGAAGTTGGCATTGGCGCCGGCGAGGGCGCGGTGGCCTTCGTGCGACTGACGTTTGGCGGCTGCCGCGAGGCCTTCGGTCCCTTTCGATTTCTCGTTGGCCGTGGTGGTCTCGATGCGGTTGTAGGGGTTGTTGAGATCAACCATCAGAAGGTTGACATTGAGCGGATAAGACGGCAGTCGCAGGCGTTTGTAGTGTATGCCCGGGCCGATTTCCTGTTCAATCAGGCGGTCCATCTGATAGTCCTTGCCTTCGAGGTTGACTGTTTCGGCGTTTGCAGATCCAAAAAGGAGGCATGCCGGAAGTACTAAAGCGAGTAGTCTTTTATTCATGCGGTTTTAGATTTGGTTTCTGTTTCAGTGAGATTGTTGCACTACGGATATTTAATCTCACAAAGATAAACTAAAGATGTGTAACTTAATCTTAAAGTAAGTTAAAACAAGGGCGTAGGGCTGCCAATATAGCGCAAGTTCAAGTTAATTAACAAATGTTTTGCGGTATATCGTTGAAAATGCGAGAGCCGCACCTGTTGTGGCGCGGCTCTGATACGGAGTGTGAGAGATGATATTATTTTACAATTAGTTTGGTCGTTCTGACCTCTCCGCCGGTTTCGGCGGCGACAATGTAGACACCGGGTGCGGCCGGAGCGCTGAATTCATTGCCTGTGACAGTCAGTATGACAGATCCGCTGAGGTCGTAGACCCTGATGACGCTCTCGGCAGAGGCTCCGGCAACATTGACACGCGAGCCAGGTGCGGCCGGGTTGGGACTGATATGCGCCGCGGTATTCAAAGACCTTATGTCATCGACGCCGTCTCCGGCAATGTCATATTCGGCATAAATGTCGTTTATCGTGAACGTCTGCTGACCGCGATAGTCTGACGAGCGTTTAGCGGTGAATTTGATATAGCTGAAAGACAGCGGATAGATTATCAGGTCGTCAGTCTGTCCGGTAACTGTTACCGGGAGTTCGAGCCTGTGGCTCTCACCGGCGCTGAAGCCTTGGCCGTCATTGTCGAATGTCATGGCCGACGCGCGGTCGGTGTCGGCCGTCTTGAGGTCGATGAGCACGCGTTCGACGGGTATCGAGGTCGTGAACTCGATGA
>CABUPJ010000069.1 GCA_902493335.1 uncultured Porphyromonadaceae bacterium | reverse complement strand
TCCTGTTCCAACCAAATTTTTCCGACACTTTTTATGTTTTATAACATACTTTTTTGAACGATATTTTTGAGAGACCGCTGAATCTCAAGAGATTTCCCCAAAAGAGATCCGGCAAAATATTTCTGATATTTTTACACGCTTAAATTTGCCTCTGTACACCTGCCAAATAATACACATTATTTTAATAAAACGCGATGTTGAAAACTTGTTAGTTAAATCGACCGGGGGATGAAGCGGAGACGGAT
Organism: uncultured Porphyromonadaceae bacterium; assembly: GCA_902493335.1. Classification (GTDB taxonomy): domain Bacteria; phylum Bacteroidota; class Bacteroidia; order Bacteroidales; family Muribaculaceae; genus CAG-873. The sequence goes on along the minus strand of CABUPJ010000069.1, from coordinate 4,402 downwards.
TATTTTTTGTACTTTTGAATTTCATTTTCGGCTTCAAGATATGATACCATTTATACATCTGCACGTACACACACAGTATTCGCTTCTTGACGGACAGGCCTCCATACCCTCTCTTGTCGATAAAGCCATAAACGACGGCATGCCTGCCCTGGCCATAACAGACCACGGCAATATGTTCGGCATCAAAGAGTTTATCAACTATGTCAACAAAGTCAACGGCAAAACCAACGACAAAGTCAAGGAACTGAACGCAAAATTAAAGGAAGCGACCGAAGCCGGCGACAGCGAGCAATGCACCAAACTGTCGGCCGACATCGAAGCGACCAAAAAGCGTATACTCAAACCTATTATAGGCTGCGAGATGTATGTCGCCGAAAAATCGCTCTATGAGCATGTCGACAAAAAAGACACGGGTCGTCATCTCATTGTGCTTGCCAAGAACGAAAAAGGCTATCATAATCTCATAAAAATCGTATCACAGGCATGGACAGAGGGCTTCTACTCGCATCCGCGAACCGACAAGGAACAGATTGCGGCGCATCGCGAAGGCCTGATAATCTGCTCGGCGTGTCTGGGCGGCGAGATACCCCGTCTGCTGCGCCGCGGCGACACCGAGGGCGCCGACCGCGCGGTCAAATGGTGGAAAGATACTTTCGGCGAGGATTATTATATCGAGCTGCAGCGTCACAAGGCGACAAAAGTCAATGCCAACCACACCACATACGAAGAACAGATGCGCATCGAGAGTCAGCTGATAGCGTTGGCCCGAAAATATGACATCAAAATCATTGCCAGCAACGATGTGCACTTCACCAACGAAGAGGACTCGGAAGCGCACGACCGCCTTATATGCCTGGCAACCAACAGACTGCTGAACGACCCGGAGCGAATGCTCTACTCAAAACAGGAATGGCTGAAGACGCAGGAAGAAATGAACGGAGTGTTCGGCGACCTGCCCGAGGCTCTGAGCAACACCCTGGAAATATGCGACAAGGTCGAGACATACAGCATCAACCACGCGCCGATCATGCCGACATTCGAGATTCCCAAAGAATTCGGCACAGAAGAGGAATACCGTGCGCGACTGACAGAAAAAGACCTTTTCGACGAGTTCACCCAGGACGAACACGGCAATGTCGTGCTCTCTGAAGAGGAAGCAAAGGCAAAAATCAAAAAGCTCGGTGGCTACGAGAAGCTCTACCGTATCAAATTCGAGGCAGACTATCTCAAGAAACTGGCCTATGACGGCGCGGCACGACGCTACGGCACACCTCTGAGCGACGATATAATAGAGCGCCTTACCTTCGAGCTTCATATCATGAAGACGATGGGTTTCCCGGGCTACTTCCTCATCGTCGAGGATTTTATACGCGCCGGACGCGAACAGTTAGGCGTCAGCGTGGGGCCCGGACGTGGATCTGCGGCGGGTTCGGTTGTAGCATACTGCCTCGGCATCACGCAGATAGACCCTCTGAAATATGACCTGCTTTTCGAACGTTTCCTGAATCCCGACCGTATATCGCTGCCCGATATCGATATCGACTTCGACGATGACGGCCGAGGCGATGTGCTCAATTATGTAACTCACAAATACGGCGCCACCAAGGTCGCACACATCATCACCTACGGCACAATGGCAGCCAAATCGGCCATCAAGGATGTGGCACGAGTCATCAATCTGCCGCTATCGGAGAGCAACCGTCTGGCAAAGCTGGTGCCGGCCCGTATGCCCGTAGTCAACGGCAAGGAGCTGAAACCCACGCTGAAAAACTGCTATGAGTATGTGACCGAGTTCAAGCCCGAACTGTCGAGCAGCAACGAGCTCGTCTCTGACACACTCAAATATGCCGGACAGCTTGAAGGCAATGTCAGGAACACAGGCGTCCATGCGTGCGGCGTCATTATCTGCCGCGACGATATCACCGACTGGGTGCCCGTCAGCACGGCGACTGATAAAAAAGAAGGCAAACTGCTTGTCACCCAATATGAAGGCAGTGTCATCGAGGAGACCGGTCTGATCAAGATGGACTTCCTCGGCCTGAAGACTTTGTCGATACTCAAGGAAGCGGTAGCCAATATCAAACGCACACGCGGCATCGACCTCGATATTGACAGTGTGCCGGTAGACGACAAGAAGACATACGAATTATACTGCGCCGGACGTACAATCGGCACGTTCCAGTTCGAGTCGACGGGCATGCAAAAGTATCTGCGCGAATTACAACCGTCGACATTCGAGGACCTCATCGCGATGAACGCGCTATACCGACCGGGGCCTATGGACTATATCCCGGCGTTCATCGCCCGAAAACACGGGCAGGAACCTATAGTCTACGATATCCCCGAGATGGAGAAATATCTCAAGGATACATACGGCGTAACGGTCTATCAGGAGCAGGTGATGCTCTTGTCACGAATGCTCGCAAACTTCACCCGCGGCCAGAGCGACACCCTGCGCAAGGCGATGGGCAAGAAGATGATAAGCAAGATGATGGAGCTGAAATCATTGTTCCTGTCAGGCGGTCAAGCCAACGGGCACAAGACCGAGGTGCTTGAGAAGATATGGGCCGACTGGGAGAAATTCGCTTCTTATGCCTTCAACAAGAGTCACGCCACATGTTACAGCTGGGTGGCTTTCCAGACGGCATACCTCAAAGCCAATTATCCGTCGGAATATATGGCTGCCGTACTGAGCCGAAATCTCTCGGATATCACCAAGCTGACAATATATATGGACGAATGCAAGGCGATGGGCATAACGGTCAAAGGTCCCGACGTCAACGAATCGTTCGCGACATTCGGTGTCAATGCCCACGGCGACATACGTTTCGGTCTGTCAGCCATCAAAGGCATAGGCGGCAATGTCGTCAGAGATGTATTGGCGGCACGCGACAGCGGAGGCGAATTCAAGGACATCTATGACTTTGTAGAACGTGTGCCCTCAAGCGCGCTCAACCGCCGCACATTTGAAAACCTCGCCCTTGCCGGAGCCTTCGATTGTTTCGATGGCATCAAACGCGAAGATTTCTTCGTCGAAAATAACCGCGGTGAAACGCAGTCTGAAATCCTGTTGCGCTATGGCGCCAACTTCCAGTCGGCAAACCAAAGCCGGGAAGCATCTCTCTTCGGGGACATCGAAGAAGAAATAAATCTCAGTTCACGTCCTCAGATCAAACCGGCTATGCCATGGGCCCAGATAATACGTCTCGACAAAGAGCGCGAACTGGTCGGCATGTATCTCTCGGCCCACCCCCTCGACCCCTATTATCTCGAACTCAATTATGGCATGAGCCACACAATCAAAGAGTTTGAAGAGATAACCCCTGAAGACGGCCTCGAAATCACATTCGGAGGTATCATCACCCAATATGAGAGCCGCGTACTTCAAAGCGGCACACGCATGGGCAAATTCCATATCGAAGACTACACGTCGTCGACCGAAGTCGTCGCTTTCGGCAAACAACTGCTCGAACTGTCGAACTTCGGTCATGAAGGTCTGGCCGTCAGCGTGCGCGGCACTTTCAAAAAACGCCCCAACGGCGAAATCAAATTCAACATCACTTCAATGCAGCAGCTCGAAGACATAAAAGGCAAACTCATCAAAGGCATAACCATCAAACTCGCCACCGACAGCCTCAACCCACAGCTGCAGAGCCTCCTAAAAGAGAAATCCGAGAAAAGCGAAACGGCTACCGGAGTGCTCAACTTCAGGCTGTTTGAACCACATCTCAACCGCAGCATAACAGCTACATCGAGCCGTCGCATCGCAATCGACCGCAAACTCATCGAATCGCTCAAACAGTTCGAAGGCGTCGAATTCAACATAGAACACGTTTAACAATAACCTTATAAATCAAAAACAATGGCATTTACATTTACAGACGAAAACATCGACGAAATCATTGCATCAGGCAAACCGGTTATGGTCGACTGCTGGGCTACCTGGTGTGGTCCGTGCGTCGCTATGGCTCCAACCATCGACAAACTGGCTCAGGAATATGAAGGCCGTGCCATCATCGGCAAATATAACGTTGACGAAGAAGGCGAACTCAGCGGTAAATACCGCATAATGTCGCTGCCGACAATTCTATTCTTTAAAGACGGTAAAAAAGCCGACATACGTCTGACAGGCTCACAGTCATACGAGACTTTAGCAGCCAAAATCGACGAGCTCATCGGCTGATATTTTCAGCTTTATAACCTTGAGGGCATATCGAATAGCAATATCCGGTATGCTCTTTTTATATAACTATAACAATGTCAATGTGCGCTTGACATCGGTTCGACTTTTTAGGTGCGCGGGGATGTCTGCCGCTAAAGTGGTCGTGGATGGGGAGGTAACTTGCCGGCTATCGTTTCGCCACAAGGGCTGAAGCCCTTGTTCCATAGGCTTCGCTCGATT
>CABUPJ010000068.1 GCA_902493335.1 uncultured Porphyromonadaceae bacterium | reverse complement strand
CTCCTCGAAGCGCTGACGGTAGTCGTTGTTGAACTCGAAGCGGTGGCGGTGACGCTCGCGGATATCGGTGGCGCCGTAAGCCTCGGCAGCTTTGCTGTTGGGGACGAGACGGCAGTCATAGGCGCCGAGACGCATCGTGCCGCCCATGTTCGATATGCTCTTCTGCTCTTCCATCAGATCGATGACGTTATAGGGCGTCGTCGGGTTCATCTCGGTCGAGTTGGCCTCGTCGAGACCGAGCACGTTGCGGGCAAACTCGATGACCATGCACTGCATGCCCAGACAGATGCCGAAAGTCGGCACGTCATGCTCGCGGCACCACTTGAGAGCCACGAACTTGCCTTCGATGCCGCGCTGTCCGAAGCCCGGGGCGATGACGACACCGTCGAGCGGCGACAGTTTTTCGTCGACATTGCTTTCGTTGAGTTTCTCAGAGTGGATATATATGAGCTTGAGCTTGCGGTCGCTATAGGTAGCAGCCTGGAAAAGTGCCTCGTTGATAGACTTGTAGGCATCCTGAAGCTCGACATATTTGCCGACAAGGCCGATTGTGACGGTTTCGGTGGCGTCGTCCATCTTTTTGAGGAAGTCGAGCCACGGCTGCATGTGAGGCTCGCCCTCGACGGGCATGCAGGTCTTGCGCAGAACGATTTCATCGAGATGCTGCTCGTGCATTTTGATAGGCACCTTGTAAATCGAATCGACGTCAATCGACTGTATCACAGCATCTGGAGCCACGTTGCAGAAGAGCGCGATCTTGCGGCGCATCTCGACCGAGATGTCTTTCTCGGTGCGGAGGACGAGGATGTCGGGCTGGATGCCGACCTCCTGAAGCTTCTTGACCGAATGCTGTGTCGGTTTGGTCTTCAGCTCCTTGGCTGCGGCGATATAGGGCACGTAGGTCAGATGGATGCAGAGGCTGTTGGAGCCCATCTCCCAGCGCAGCTGACGCACGCTCTCGAGATAGGGCAGCGACTCGATGTCGCCGACGGTGCCGCCGATTTCGGTGATGATGAAATCGAAATTGCCGGTGTTGCCGAGCATCTTGACGTTGCGTTTGATTTCGTCAGTGATATGAGGCACTATCTGAACGGTCTTGCCCAGATAGTCGCCGCGGCGTTCTTTGTCGATGACACTCTGATAGACACGGCCCGTGGTGACGTTGTTGGCGCGGGTGGTCTGGATGTCGGTGAAGCGTTCGTAGTGACCCAGGTCGAGGTCGGCCTCGTGGCCGTCGACCGTAACGTAGCACTCGCCGTGCTCATAGGGGTTGAGTGTACCCGGATCGATGTTGATATACGGGTCAAACTTCTGAATTGTCACGCGATAGCCGCGGGCTTTCAACAGACAGGCAAGCGATGATGAAATGATGCCTTTACCTAACGAAGACACAACACCACCGGTAACGAAAATGTATTTGGTTTCCACGTTCAGAAAATTATGATAACAGTATTATGTTAACAAGTTTGCATATTATCTTGCAAATTTACTAAATTTTTCATCACGCAGCAACACCGATTTCAAAACCCTTGGTTTATTTAGCCTTTTATTTGCCCGTTTCTCCAAAACAACCGAACGGCGGCACCTCCGGCACCCGGGTTGTAGCTTTGAAGCCAATGCTACCCGGGTTATCATAGTAGGTCTGCCCTGTTGTCTGTCTTGTTTATTTCAGTTGCAGAATACTGTCGAGCAGCTCACATTCGCTCGTTGTCAGACAGGGCTTTACTTTATCCTTAAAATGAATTTTGAAATTCAGAATACTCTCGTCATCTTCTTGCCCGCTCATCACAGCCTCCCCCTCGATTATGTCGTTGACGGCCTTCATTTTTCTGTCACATTGCCCCACACGGCTTATGAATCCCGGATGATTCATTATCGCATCAAGCAGATGATTGTATAATATTTCAGCCACGCTGCCGTCTGCGGCATAGACAATGTCAAAGAAAATTTCATCATGTTCCGCTATTACGCCTTCTTGCAGACAACCGTCGCTTCCTGTTATGAAAGGAAGAAATTTATCAAGAAAAAAGCAATCATCCGTCACCTTTATCCTTCCATAACGGCAGTCTACAAACCTATCTGCCGCATCAGCAGCCAATGACGCCGAGAGCAATAGGCTTATTATCAAAAATCGCATCATAAATATCTCTTAATAAAGATTCAACGGATAAATCATTTCAAAGTCATTGTTTGGATCGAAATAACATACCGGAGGATCGAACGGATATGGGAAAAAATATCTCGAATCTACTGTCTCGATTGCCTTTTTTCTGTCACTTTTCTTTGCCCTTAGCATATTTTTCTCAAAATCACTGACAATCAATCCGCATTCATAGTCATCGTTATATCCATAGCAATCATAGCCTGTTTTTCTTAAATCGGTGGGCGTAATAAGCGTAAATCCCAGATAGTCGTTCGCATACATTATGTCTACGAGTTTGTACTTGACACAGCCGTTGGCTTTCATTTCAGGAATGACATAATTTCTCAAAATCGAGTCTACCGGCCGTGGTATATCGATTTCAAACAACGCGATGGTTTTGAAAACATCAGTCGTATCCGTAAACAACGAATCCCCCAGACATCTTCCGAGCTGATCGTCATCAAGCTCGGATATATCAATGACATTGTCGTCTACCACCTCTCTTTTCGACTCTTTATTACAGCCCGAAAACAAAAGACCGAAGCCAACAATCGACAATACGACAACGGCAGACATCAACGCCTTCGATATTCTATTAATTTGACATGAATCATTCATAGGGAAAAGTATTTATTCTGACAGCAAATATAATATTCAACACATCACAGTCTTCTGTAAAATCATCGTCCAGACTTTTAGTAGATTTCACTCAATCAAAAATAATATCTTCAACAAGATCGGAATCAGCAGAATTCATTATTTCAAGAATGACAGCCCGCTGTTCGGGTGTATATTTTTTCATCCAGGGATACCGACTGAATGTATCGCAGTCTGTCATCTCATATCTATTATCCGATGCCACATATTGCCAAAAAGGCGGATCGTAGGGATATGCCATATCATAATGACATACCTTAATCGGTATTGTCTTCGCCGATGATGTCTGCCTTCCATAGCCGTCACAAAAATAAACCATATAAGGATATGAGCCATTATAACCGGTAAAGTATGCTCCGAAATCGACTACCATGCCCGCATTATAGACCGAAATCGTCAATACACCGTTCTTTTCGTTGACAACCAGCGAATGAGTCGAGTCTGCGCCATTTCTCTGCAATTGCGGGATAACAATATTTTTCAGTATTGAGTCTGCCTCATCAGGCACAATCAGCTCTTTTAAATATACCGTGTCATACATCCCGTAAGCGCAATTGTCGCAAACCTCATCGTTAAATGCATTAGCCACAACGCCCGAAAACAACAAAGACAAAAACAATATATACACTATATTTTTCATAATCAATTCCTGTTGCCTCCATTTAAGGTTACCGATATGAAGACGGTCGGTGATGCTGTCGAGCGGCGCCTTTTGATTGTAAACACGGCAATATCCGGTCTTCATGGCCGAGTGATTTTTAGGTAATTATTTGCAAATATAATCAATCGAGACGGCCTTTTGCAAGCAATTGAATAAAAAAGCTGTAAAACAAGCTTAAATAACAATTTTTATTATGGCAGCCCAACCCTATGTCGACGTCAGCAGGACGTTGACTTTTACATGACTGCGGTATAAACCTTAAGGCAATTTGATTTCAGTCACATACGGGGAATAGAATTTCACGACAGTGCAGTCTTTCAACTTATAATTTGAAAAGACAAGCCTGTAACAGAAAAATTGATAATAGAACCACGAAACCTCGTCAGGACACGCCATTAAATCATTTTTCTTCAACACTTTGTAGATATAATCGATATCCCATTTAAATACAGCGCCCATATATACATCAGATTCTTCGACGTGCCCCGGCGGCAACTTGACAGGGACATACGGTGATTTTTCATAATACCATTTATTGTTATTGCGAGGGGATGGCCGCTCAATAAGTTGCAATATTCCATCGTTTGGCGTCTCCACGTATATTTTCTCATTTGGAAGTATATGATAAAAACTTGAAAATATAAGTAAAGTATCAGATTTAGGGTCATATATCCCGTCAAAAAACGGCAAAAAGGTGTTCAAACGCTTTTTTACCCATTTGTCTTCCGACAGTTTGATATCCTTAACTGCAAACGAATCAAATCGGCAGTCTGTATAAACAGCCTCTATTTTCGTAAGTTTACAGTTACCCGGGAAGCTCACTTTTTTTGCATTTAGAAGCAACGGCATCATTAATGCAATTAAAAAGACTGTCAGGCATCCGAGATATTTTATATATCTATTTAGCTCCATATTTAAACGGGACCTGTTCTTTTTTAAGTTTTTTATAAGTCGTTTTTTCCTTACTGTCATAAAACAAACTGGTGCCATTTTTTCTATTAATGATTCTTCCTTTATAAATACCTTATTCTACACTATAATAAGTCCTTAATGGTAAGGTGTGCTCTGTCCTAATTTTGTTTTCAATATGTGTCGCGAAAATCTCTGCGTACATCGCCAGGCCTAAGTGCCCGAGCCAGCGGTTGCCGATATGAAGACAGTCGGTGATGCTGTCGAGCGGCGCCTTTAGATTGTAAACACGGCAATATCCGGTCTTCATGGCCGAGTGATTTTTAGGTAATTATTTGCAAATATAATCAATCGAGACAGCCTTTTGCAAGCGTTCGGGCAAATAATTGCAAAACCTACTCCACAGTGCCGCCGCGATGCGACTCGGTCCGGGACGAGATAGCCTCCAGGCTATCTCGATGTAGCACAGTGAATTATGCCCACAACCAGGAGATCACGGGCTCCTAAGGCTTTTTCAATGCACAATTCTTGTTTTGTGGCGCTATAGATTCAATGTGCAACCCCGCCGGGGTTGTAGTTTGTTGTGGTTCAGTGGCCCACGGGCGCAAGCGCCCGCGGAAATCTAGGACTCGCGCAAGCGGAAAGTGTTAAAAATACTGTCTGTGCA
>CABUPJ010000067.1 GCA_902493335.1 uncultured Porphyromonadaceae bacterium | reverse complement strand
GCGGCGAGAATCAGGGCAGCTATGCCTATCCAAAGCCATATCTGCCAGTGGTCGGAGAGGTGTCCGTTTTTCATTCAGGGTTTAATTATTGTAAAAATTCATCAGTTTTTATAACGAACACAGCCCCAATGATGTTCACCGGGATAATTAAGTGCCACTCCAAATCAATGGAATGGCACTATATGACTGTATAGGGTATCGTTCATATACCAAGCATGGCGGCGGGTGCGATGCCGAGAATAAGGCAGATTGCACGGGCTATTCGTAATGTAGGCTCGGCACGACCGGAAATGTAGTCGCTTACTCTTGACGGACTCACACCCAACTCTTTGGCAAGCTGTTTCTGTGTCATGCCTTTCTCCTCTATTGAAAGGCTGATAAGCTCACCGATGGTCGGTTTCGCAATCGGGTAGTGGAGCTTCTCGTATGCTTCAACCACATCTGAGACAATGGTCAGCTCAATGGCGTTCTTGTCGCTTGCCGGAGTTTCGTCAGTAACAAGTGGCAATAGTTCCTCAATGCGGTTGAGCGCATACTCATATTGCTGTTTTGAAATATCCATATTGTTATACTTAGATGGTTGAACAATCAATTTTATCGTATTCACTGTGAGTTCCGACAAAACGGATGAAGATTCTGCCTATCGTGAATTTTATCACCACTACCAATCGGTAATTATTACCTCTGATATTGAAGACATAATGCTGATTGCCTACATAGTCGGTAGCCGGGAAATCCTCTCGAATATCCGACAGATTATGCCATTGGGCTTGCTGGGCGATGTCGTACCACCGTTCCAACGCTATTCTCGAATCTCCGTTGCCGGGCAATTCATAGAACTCTTTGATTTTTCTATGTGAGATTATGTGCATAACTTATCTGCTTGCAAAGTTAATAACAAATTTTGATATGCAAAAGATTTAGTTGTAATTATTTTGTTACTCAAAATTATTTCAGCGAAATGACCTGAGATGCCTCTCGCGCACGTTCATCTACGACTTTTGCGTAGATTTGGGTATTCTTGACGCTCTTATGGGTCAACATTCGGCTGATAGTCAGAATGTCAACGCCATTGGCAGCAAGCATTGTGGCGAAGCTGTGGCGCATCGTGTGGAAAGTGATGCGTCGGGTTAATCCGGCAGACTTTATCCACTCTTTCAGAGGATGGTTGACCATGTGGCGTTTCAGTCCCTTAAAGACAAGACCCTCTGAACGCTCTCCGCACAGAGCCAGTGTTTCATCACTGATGGGGAGATTCGTTTCTTCTTCCGTTTTCTCGGTGCAGAGACGGATTAGATAGCCTCCGTCCTGACCCATCTGGATATGCTCCCATGAGAGTTGCAGGATGTCGCTGATTCGTAGCCCGGTCATACAACTGAACAATACGGCTTGTTTGAGTACGGGTATCTTGCAGGGTGTGGCGACAAGCTGCTTGACTTCGGCGAGGGTAAGAAATTCCTTCTTGACCTCCTTCCACTCAATCTTTTCCAGAAAGTCATTGAGATTTTCGCGGATATATTTCTCCTGATAGGTGATTTTCAGCAGAGCGCGGAATGTTGACCAATAGCCCGCAGCAGAATTGTGGGATATTGGCCCTTTGCCGTTGTTGCGCTGACGCTGAGCGGTGAGAAGATAATTGCGGAACCCCTTGCAGAAATCCACAGTAAGGTCGCCGAAAGTGCATTTGCCCTTACAATAGATAGTGAAGTGGCGCAGAACGCAATCCCATTTCTGGTATTTCTGACGGCACTTCTGCTTGAAGTAGGCGAGGAAGTCCATGCGCAGCTTCTCCTTATCGAGGAAGTCAAACTGCTCGTTGAGAAGTTGCTCAAAGCGGCGGCAACGGATAGCCTCTGCCTTTTCCTCCATAGAGGCGTTGAACTGTTTTTCGCGCTCGTTCTTGGGTGAGGCGTAGATATAGATGCCGAGGGTTTCACGGCGGCTCATACGGTTGGTGTGAGGATTACGGATGGCAGGATAGAAATCGAGATAGAGCGAGATGCGTCCACCCGATATAGCCTTCTTGCGAAGGAAAACTTTGGTGCATGTATTCATGTGCGTTGTGAATTAAAAGATTTGATGCGAAGGTAGGAAGTGTTCAAACAGTGGACTCAGACACCCGGTTTCGTGGTATTTCCACCGATAGTCCACCACAATTCCACCGCATCATATCGTGGGTGGAGCAAACAGATTATCAAGCTCTTGCTTGGATATTTTGATGATTCTGCCAACCTTAACCTTACTTATGCCGTAGGTCTTGATATAATGGTAAAGTTGGTCGCGGGTCATGCTGTATTTTGCCATTGCCTCCTGCATGGTGTAGGTGTCCGGCTCATTGACGGCAACACCTTTGGCTTTATCGAAATGCCATTTTGAGTATCTTGCCTCGCAGCCTATTTTCTTCTTCGGAATACTCTCTTTCGACACAAGATTATAGATTGCCGAGAGCGTCATGCCATAACGCTCCTGTATCTCTGTTGCCGTGTACCATTCGGTAATTTCCTCTTTCGGGGCTGACTTGGCAAAGAATCGGTCGATGTGCGGTTTACTCCAGAGAGTTTTGCCTCGTTGGGTAACTTTCGGAAAGTTGTTTTCTTTCGCTGCCTTGAACAGCCATGAATTACTGATACCGAATTTTTCCAGCACTTCTTTTGTGGTATAGAACTCCGTTATCGGCTGTTTCTCTTTTGCCGGTCTCAACTGATAGTGATGAGAACCGTCAAAGAGGGCATTAAGGCTCTCTCTGCTGATAAGAGTTTTGCCCTTGAACTGATAACAGGGGATAGAGTTTGCGGCGAGATAATTGTAGATTGAGGCACGGCATACTCCGAGAAGTCTGGCGCATTGGGCCGGAGTTATAAACAGGCGTTTGTCATCGCTTATACGTGGGGAGGACGCCTTGGCTTGTTCCCGCTCGGCATGCTCTTTGCGCTTCGCATCCTTATAGGCGTGTTCGGCGCATCTTTTACAGCAATAGCGGGTCGTGCATTTTCTCGCTGTGAACGTGCTGCCACACCATTCACAGGTCTTTGTAATTTCGATTGTGCTGCTCATTTTACGTTGTTATTTCTGTTAATATTCTGTTAAAAGTGTCTAACCGCGTCTATTGGTGTCTAAGGATGTCTAAATCCTCCACAACCTCTCTGACGGGTTAGCCCCGATTGAGTGGCGAGATACAATCGGGATACAAAAATGGGCGTAAAATCGAGCAGAAACGGTAAAAACCGAGTAATGCGGCAACAAAAATGGCACCCCGTAAAGAGTGCCGTACTAACAGATTATGCTAAATTTTAATCGTTTCTAACTATATAGTCATTTGCCGATGCAAAACCTCGAGAAAATAGTTGACAATATGTCGGTGGTGGTGATGGCGCCGGTGATGGATGAGAGGTGATGGATGGTCTGGCGGAGGTCTTGGGCGATGAGGTCGCCTGAGAGGTTGGCGTCGAGGCCTGCGATGACGCGGGCTGTTGATTCGGCGGCGTCCCGAAGTGATTGGGCGTGGCGCAGATTGGTGACGAGAAGGCCTTCGTCGGCGCTGCCTTCTTCGCGCCGGGCTATGTCGACGAGGGTCTGGCGCAGGCTGTCGATGCCTTCGCCGGTGAGGGCTGAGGCGCTGAGGATATGGAAGTTGGGCGATTGGCTAAAGTCTCGCAGTGTGTCGGCCTTGGCGACGAGCTGCTGAGGTGTGGCGCTGTCGCTTTTGTTTATCAGGGCGATGAGGTCGCCGGGACGTGGAACTGCCGCGAGGGGCGCCGAGGCGGCGGCGAGGATGTCGGGGTCGAGGGGCGCGGTGGGGTCGATGACGAGGATGACGATGACGGCGCGGTCGATGGCCTGACGCGAGCGTTCGATGCCGATCTGTTCGATGGCGTCGTCGGTGTGGCGCAGGCCGGCGGTGTCGATGAAACGGAAGTGGTAGTCGCCGAGTTCGATTGTCTCTTCGATGGTGTCGCGGGTTGTGCCGTGTATGTCGCTGACTATGGCGCGGTTATCGCCGATGAGGGCGTTGAGCAGCGATGATTTGCCGGCGTTGGTGGCGCCGACGATGGCGACGGGGATGCCGTCTTTGATGGCCCGGCCTGAGGCGAAGGAGTCGGCGAGCCGCCTGACTTCGTCGTGGATTTCTACGGCGAGGCGGCGGAGGCTTTGGCGTGAGGCGAACTCGACTTCTTCTTCGGAGAAGTCGAGTTCGAGTTCGAGCAGCGAGGCGAGTTCGATGAGGCGGTCGCGCAGGCTGTCGAGGCGTTGTGAGAAACTACCGCGCATCTGTTTGATAGCCAATCGGTGGGCGGCGCGTGAGTTTGAGGCGATGACGTCGGCGACGGCTTCGGCCTGGGCGAGGTCGAGGTGGCCGGCTGTGAAGGCGCGGCGGGTGTATTCACCGGCTTCGGCGAGACGTGCGCCGCGGCTGATGAGGGTGTCGAGGAGTGCGCGCTGGATGTATCGCGAGCCGTGGACGGCGAATTCGACGGTGTCTTCGCCGGTGAACGAGTGTGGCCCGCGGAAGACGGTCGCCACACAGTTGTCGAGTATGTTGCCGTCGGCGTCGGTGATGTCGCCGAGGCGGCATCGGTGTCCCGGGGTGTCGGCGAGGGCTTTGCCGCGCCAGATGCTGTCGGCGATGGTGATTGCGCGGGGACCGCTGAGGCGTATTACGGCTATGCCGCCGACACCCTGGGGGGTCGAGATGGCGCAGATGGTGTCGTTATCGATGTGTAACTGCATATTTTGTCAACGTTTTTTGCGCTGCCATATCTGGTAGCGGTTCTGAGATTCGACAGCGGCCTCGATGCTGTCGGGAAGGTTGGTGAAGAAATCGAGACCGGTTATGGCTTCGACGTCGTCGATGCTCATGGCTGTTGTCTGCACGCCGCCGGGGACGTCGCCGTTGGGCATCACGAAGCCTATGCCGCGCGGAGGCCTGGCGTAAGGGGCGAGGACGACCTTGAAGTAGCGCTCGGGGACGACGACATGGCTGTCGCCGATGGTCTCGGTAAGGCGGTCGGTGAGTACAGGACCGCAGACGATGACGATGACGCTGTCGCGACGGGCCCATGCGCGGCAATTGTTTTCGAGGGTCGACCACGAGCCGGCGTTAAGGGTGTGGCGCTGCGGGGCGATATTAGTCATATAGTGTGAGGCTGTCATTGCTTCCTCGCTCCATTTCATATCGGCTGCCGGGGCCATGTGTCCGCGGTCGAAGCCGCTGTTGCGGTAGTCGTCGGGAGTGGCGCTGCCGTCGACGGCAGGGTCGACAGTGAATTTCGACGGACGTTTAACGTCGCCGTAAGTTTCGTCGGCTGTGAGTTCCCAGACGACATAGTTGGGCAGGTGAAGGTTGCGGTTGTATGACACCGTAAAGCCCTCATATCGGTATATGTCAGAGTCTATGTCGCTGTCGGTAATCGTCACGGCTGTGAGGTCGGTGCAGTCGTCAATGGGCTGTCCTTCGTCGGCAGCCATCAGTTTCCAGGCGGTAAATATCAGTATTGCGGCGACCACGGATGCGATAAAGGTCTTGATGTCGGGCGTCCGGCGTGTCGGCTTGCGTTTGGCGCGTCGCCGCTGATATGTTGAAGTCTGTTTCTTTTTAGCCATTGCAGAAAGGTCTTAAGAAGTTCAGGTTACAAAATTAGCGAAATTTGGCGAAAAGATGATGCCTGCCGACAGATTAAGCAACGAAACTTTGAGGGGAGTCGTTAATAGTTTTTTGTAACAACGATGTCAATGTGCGTTTGACATCGATTCGACTTTTTAGGTGCGCGGGGATGTCTGCCGCTAAAGTGGTCGTGGATGGGGTGGTAATAGTCTGGAGCTTGTTGGGTCGACGCAAGGGCTGAAGCCCTTGTTCCATAGGCTTCGCTCGATTTTGAGTGGGATGATGA
>CABUPJ010000066.1 GCA_902493335.1 uncultured Porphyromonadaceae bacterium | reverse complement strand
GACTGCAAAGGTAAGCTTTTTATTCCGCCTAAACACAGGTTTTTTACGATGCGCCTTGATATCTGTGGCTTCGGATGGAAAGAATACATCTATCTCCGTGGTTTGAAATAGTAAGGGGCGCCGACTTCAAGTCGGCGCCCCTTACTATTTTGGCGGAGAGAGAGGGATTCGAACCCCCGGAGGTGTGACCCTCAACGGTTTTCAAGACCGCCGCAATCGACCACTCTGCCATCTCTCCTTGTAGTCGCGACATGTGTCGTTTGTCGATTACGGCTGCAAAGTTAGTGATATTTTTCTTATCGGCCAAATTTTTTGGCGATATTTTTCTGACGCGTTTCTTTTAATTCTTTTTATTCCTTTTGGCGCCCACGTTTGGGCGTTTCAAAAAAATGTTTTAAATTTGCAGCCACAAACCAAGGCTGCCCGAATGGTGGAATGGTAGACACGAGGGACTTAAAATCCCTTGGCCATTACGGCTGTGTGGGTTCGAGTCCCACTTCGGGTACAATCATATATTCTAAGGCGCAACAGATAGTTGAGCCTTTTATTTTATAAGTCACATCTGATTATGATATCGCTATGAGATATGAATTTGAGCCTTCGGGCACTTGCAGCCGTCATATAACGTTTGAGGTCGATGACAATGGCGTCATCGGCGACGTGTCATTTACCGGAGGTTGTCACGGTAATCTTCAGGGTGTTGCGGCGCTGGTCAAAGGCCGGAAGGCCGTGGATGTCATCGGTGTGCTCAAAGATATACGTTGCGGCAGCAAGATGACATCGTGCCCCGCTCAGTTTGCCCGAGCGCTGACCGAGGTAGTAGATGCGAAATAATCCCCCGCTTATTTCAACCTGAAGTTATAGCCCACGGTAACCTCTATCGAGGTGTTGCGTGAGGCGCTGAACGTATCGGCCTTGGCCGCGGGGAAGATATTTCCCAGACCGAAGTAATAGCGGCCTTCGAGGGTTATGGAATTGCGCGGCGAGATGTAGAATTCGATGCCGGCGCCTCCGGCGATGCCGTAGTCAAATTTATTTTTGATCGGTGTCGCCATCTGTTCGGTCATGCGGTTGGCGATAGGAAAATCCGCGACCGATGCCGGGTCGCGATAGTCGAAGTCGGCTGAAATCTTGTCTGAAATCATATAGCTGAATTCAGGGCCGAGGTTGATGAAGCATTTGAATCGCGGCGAGCCGAAATAGATGTGTGTCAGCAGCGGCAGACGCACATATGTCAGGCTGTGGCTGTATGAGAATGGCGCTCCCTCGAAGTTTTCTTTCCAGCCGCGGGTCTGCCAGCCGAGTTCGGCTATGAGACCGAAAATTTTCTCCTCGGTATAGCGGAATGTCACGGCGCCCGATGTGCCGTTGTTCCAGAGCTGTTTTACAGATGGCGAGAATGACACTTTAGACATCGCCATGCCGGCCCGTCCGCCGATAGAGATATGCGGTTTATAGTGAGTCTCGGCGGTGGCAGCGGTCGCTATGGCGCAGAGAGCAATGGCAAGCAGGATTCTGATGGCTGGTTTCATATCAGAGAATGCGTTGGGTGCGGCCGTTGCCGTCATATCTTATTATGTATATCTCGTCGTTGACAAATCCTGACGAATCGCTGTCGCTGTCAGGACGGATGAAGCTGAAGCTCGACTGTGCGCCCGAGTAAGGGGCCGCGTCAGGCACGAACGTACCGTCGTTGTTGCGGATATTTCTTATCAGGAAGTTGCCGAGGTCAAAACCGAGAATACCGTAGACGGGAACGGCCTCGAGCATTTCGCGGCCATACCAGCGCATGAAAGCGTCGTTGAGGTTGCGGCTCGACAATGAATCTTTGTCTTCGTAGAAGCGCGAGTATATCGTGGCGCCGAGCGTGTGCAGCATGGCGAGGGCGTCGCCGCGGAATGCCGTCCAGTCGGGATAGCCGAAGACGGCCATGTCGTTGCCGTCGATATAATTTTTGAGGACATGGCTGAATTTGTTGAATTCGGCGAGGGTTCCCGACGACGGTATGAAGACATAGCGGACCGAGTCGGCCAGAACGTCGAGGTTCGAGGCGAGCAGGGCGCCTTCGTAGGCGATGTCTACGGGCGCGACGCCTTTGTCGAGGTAGCGCTGGCGGGCGTAGTTGACGAAGCTCTCTTTCTCGTTGCGGCCCGATGTGTTTGTCAGGAACACGGGGGTATAGCCGTCGTAGAGCGTCTCGAGGGCGTCGACCGCTTTTTCATACATGCGCGCCTGTGGCAGATTGGCCTGCAGCACGACGGGGTTGCTCAGATAAAGCGAGTCTTTGATATTGAATATATTGACGACATATGTCTCGTCGTCGAGCGCCTGACGCGCTATAGCCTCAAGCTGGGTGACATCGTCGGGAGCTATGATCACCGAAGCGTCCTTGACATCGTCGTCGGCCATCAGGGCGCTTATGCGTCCGGCGTTACCGTCGGTGTCATAGGCGATTATTCTGATCGAGTCGCCGCGGTTGCTGAGGGTGTCGGCGGCGATGAGCAGCCCTTTGTAGAAGTCGGTGTAGAGCTGGCTCTGACGCGATATGTTCTCATCGCCGAGCATAAACGGCAGCATGACGACAATCGACGGCTTTTTGCGTGGCTCGGCCACGGTTGTCTCCAGTTCGACTATGCCCGGGTTGACCGGTGTCAGATCGGCTGTCTCTCTGAGCGGCACGATTGTGTCATAGACGGCGTCATCGTTTTCGTGGGCGACAGCTTCGGTGACGGCGGCGAGGCTGCCGTCTTCATGTGATTCCTCGCGTACGGGAATCTTCAGCGTGGCGCCGGCTTTGAGGCCGTTTTTACACGACGGATTGAGCGCTACGATGTCATCGATGCTGATGCCGTAGTGTTTGCTGATGCCGTAGAGGCTTTCACCCTTCTTGACTTTGTGCAGTATCAGGCTGCCGCCCGGTTCCACCGGCTCGAATACATCATTGTCGCCGGCCTCGACCGGAAAATAAAGAATGTCGCCGGCTTTGATGACGTCGGCGGCAGCCGGATTATATCTGACCATCATCTCGCGGGTGATGCCCAGCCTGTGGCTCAGCGAGAAGAGCGTGTCGCCGCGCTTTACCTCATAATAGTAATATTCAGTGCCGTTGATATTTTTCTTCGGCAGATCGAGCGCCGAGATATATTGGGCTGCGGTTATGAACGCCAGCAGCATAAATGTTTTTATCAGGAGATGTTTCATGCCATACATTATAATGACTGCAAAGTTAAAAACACTTTTGGATTATAGCAAACGCGGCTGAAAAATAAGATATAAAACGATATAAAAAACGACATCCGCGCGAGTCGATGACACTCGGCCGATGTCGTTTATATTATTTGTAGAGACTGACCTTACTGGAGAGTGCCGTTTTCGGCCTGCTGGATCATCTCCTTGCCGGCGGTGATATAGATTTCGACGCGTCGGTTCTGGGCGCGGCCCGCGGCTGTCTCGTTTGATGCTACATAGTCAGCCATAGGTATGCCCTGGGCTGTGACACGCGTGGGAGCGACGCCCGAGTTGACGAGATAGCTCAGAACAGCGCCGGCGCGTTCGTTGGCGAGTTTTTCGTTTACGGCAAACGAGCCCGTGTTGTCAGTGAAACCGAGCACCTGGATGTTTGTGCCCGGGTTCTGGTTGACAGACTGTGCGAACTGCGACAGTTCGGTCTGTGCCTTGGGCGTCAGGGTATATTTGCCGGTGGGGAAGAGAATGCCGCCGTCAAATGTGACCTTGATTGCCTGGAGTCCGTTCTGGTCGGTGACCTTCTCGACTTTAGCCTCGTTGGCGAGCTGTTCCTGAAGCTGTTTCTGCTGTTTGTCCATGCGGTTGCCGATGAGGGCGCCTGCGCCTGCGCCTACTGCCGCGCCGATGGCACTGCCTATGCCCGCACCTTTGCCGCCGCCCACGATTGCGCCGAGGCCGGCGCCGAGAGCCGCGCCGCCACCGCCGCCGATGAGCGCACCCTTACCGGTGTTATTCATTGTCGAACAAGAGGTTTCTCCTATAAGCAGGCCACCGCTGATAAGGGCGATTGCCGCGATTTTAATGAGTTTCATATCTGTAATTGTTAAAAGTGATACTTCTGTTAACGTAAAAAGACGGTCGAATATTCTGTCTCGGTCTATGATTTTTTACAAATAATCTGACATATATGTTTTGAAAAGCTGATTATTTTTAACTAATTTTGTGGTAGCAAAACAAAAGACCACTCTTTATGGCAATGTCGTTTAAGACATCATCTAAACGCAATTCTCTGATATTAGGCCACGTCGGTGCGGTAATCACCGTTGCCATATGGGGTGGCTCGTTCGTATCGACAAAAGTTCTTCTCGAGCACGGCATGGGGCCGGCCGAGATCTACGTTTATAGATTTGTTCTCGCATACATACTCGTGCTTTTTTTCAGCCACAGACGCCTTTTCGCGCGGTCGTGGCGCGACGAGCTCCTGTTTGCCACATGCGGTCTCTGCGCCGGTTCAATCTACTTTCTGGCCGAGAACACTGCCCTCGAATATACCCTCGCCACCAACGTCTCGCTGCTGACATCGACATCGCCGCTGATAGCGTCGATGCTTGCCGGACTGATGTATAAGTCTGAACGTCCGACTCGCGGCAACATCGTTGGCTCGATGATAGCCTTTCTCGGCGTCGCCTGTGTCATCTTCAACAGCAGTTTCAATCTTGAGATAAGACCCTTGGGCGACATGCTCTCGCTGGGCGCCGCATTCAGCTGGGCTATATACAGTTTTGTGCTCAGGCGTCTCGACGTCACTTACGACGTGTGGTTTGTCACCCGCAAGACTTTCTTCTACGGCATCGTGACCTCGATACCGTTTGTCCTTGCCGAACCGCTCAACAGTCCCGCTATGTTGCTCAAAGACACATCTGTGGTGACCAACATCCTCTTCCTCGGTGTCGGAGCCTCGATGATAGCCTATTATCTGTGGGCCAAGATTGTCAAACAGGTCGGAGCCGTCAAGGCCAATAATTATATGTATCTCCAGACCATATTCACGATGATTATCTCGGCGATACTCATCAACGAGCGCGTCTCGGCCGTAGGCATCCTCGGCTGCGTGCTTATCCTCGGCGGCCTCTGGCTCGGCACCTACCTCTCGCGCGAACGCGAGTGATTCGGGCGCCTCATCCGGTCATTCCATATAAAACGCAGCCTCGTCGGCAAGCATGGCGGCCGTATGCGCTGTCAGCTGACATTCGCGGGCGCTTTCTTTGCGCGCATAGTCGAGAGCCTCTTTCGGCATTTGCGCCACGAGATTGAACATCAGGCGCAGGCCCGTGTAGCGTTCCATATCGTTCTCGCTGTCGGCGAGCGACGCGGCCAGAAGGGCGGCAAAAGGCATGTGGCGCAGCAGCCGGTGGCAGAGTATGTCGGCGACCTCGACAGACGGCACTTCTGACACCCATTGGCGTGCAAGCTCCTGAGTGAACTCTTCGCGCGGATAAATCATCGGCGCCAGCAGCATGCTCTCGCGCGTCGTCGTGTTGTGCCACAGAGCGTCCGCAAGGGCTGCCGACCGGGGCGTCTGCTCCGCGATTTCGACTATCTGCGGCAGGTTGAGGCCGAAAATTATCCTGAAATTCGACCCGGCTTTGCGGTATGTGTCGGCCACGATGCCGTTGCGCAGGGCAAAAAAATGACGTTTTACCGTCTGCATTTCATTGAAGGTTGTCATAGTAGCTGTCGGTTTTTTGCAAAATTACTCAATTATTTCGTAATTTTGCGCCGTAAACCACAAAGCGTACAATAATGGCACAAAAACCGTCAATACCCAAGGGCACCCGCGACTTCTCGGCCGAGGAGATGGCCCGCCGCAATTATATATTCGATACAATCAAAGACGTCTTCCGCCTCTTCGGCTACCGTCAGATCGAGACTCCCGCCATGGAGAATCTTTCGACCCTGATGGGCAAATACGGCGAGGAAGGCGACAAACTGCTTTTCAAGATTCTCAACTCGGGCGACTTTCTCAACTGCGTCGACCGATGTCTTGCCGAGAGCGGCGACTATGTGCACCTCGCGCCTAAAATCTGTGAGAAAGGCCTCCGCTATGACCTGACTGTGCCGTTCGCGCGCTTTGTCGTCCAGCACCGCAATGAACTCCAGTTCCCCTTCAAACGCTTCCAGATACAGCCCGTCTGGCGCGCCGACCGTCCGCAGAAAGGACGCTACCGCGAGTTTTACCAGTGCGATGCCGACGTCGTCGGCAGCGACTCGCTCATCAACGAGGTCGAACTGCTGCAGATTATCGACGAAGTTTTCCGCCGTCTGAAAATCTCCATAACCATCAAACTCAACAACCGCAAGGTCCTCGCCGGCATAGCCGAGGTCATCGGCGCTCCCGACAAACTTACCGACATCACCGTCGCCATCGATAAAATCGACAAGATCGGCCTCGACAATGTCAATGCCGAGCTCCTCGAACGCGGCCTCTCGCAGCAGTCTGTCGACGCCCTTCAGCCGATACTGAAGATTTCGGGCGATACAGATGCCCGTCTTGCCGCCCTCCGTCAGTTGCTCGCCGGTAACGAGACCGGCACCCTCGGTGTCGACGAACTCGACTTCGTCATCGCCTCGAGCCGTCGTCTCGGCCTCGACGCCGTCCTCGAGCTTGATGCCTCGCTCGCCCGGGGTCTCAACTACTACACCGGCACAATCATCGAGGTCAAGGCCAACGACGTCGAGATAGGCAGCATCACTGGCGGCGGACGCTATGACAACCTCACAGGCATCTTCGGCATGCCGGGTGTATCAGGTGTCGGCATCTCATTCGGCGCCGACCGCATCTATGACGTCCTCAACGCACTCGACCTTTACCCCGAAGGCACCGCCTCGTCGGTTAGAATCATGTTTACCAACTTCGGCCCCGATGAAGCCGCCGCAACACTTTCTGTCATCAAGAAACTGCGTGCCGCAGGTGTCGCTGCGGAAATCTATCCCGAAGCAGCCAAGATGAAAAAGCAGATCGGTTATGCCGACGCGATGAAGATTCCTTATGTCGGCATCATCGGCGAGAGCGAGATGGCCGAAGGCAGGATTACAGTCAAAAACCTCGCCGACGGCTGCCAGTGTACCGTCGACTTCGACACCCTCCTCACCATGCTCTAACGCAAAAGCACCGCACGGGCCCGCGCATCCGCGCCTTGGCCTACGCAGTCATCGGTAAAATCTTAGACTTCAGGCGATATGGACCAAGGGCTTCAGCCCTTGGATGACTGCGAGGGTTGAAACGCTCGCTCCATACGGCCTCGAGCTCGAGGCCGCACAATAATAGTTTTTGTAACAACGATGTCAATGTGCGTTTGACATCGTTTTGACTTTTCAGGTGCGCGGGGATGTCTGCCGCTAAAGTGGTCGTGGATGGGGAGGTAACTTGCC
>CABUPJ010000065.1 GCA_902493335.1 uncultured Porphyromonadaceae bacterium | reverse complement strand
ACAAGGTATGGAACAAGGGCTTCAGCCCTTGTGGCGAAACGATAGCCAGCAAGTTGCCTCCCCATCCACGACCACTTTAGCGGCAGACATCCCCGCGCACCTAAAAAGTCGAATCGATGTCAAACGCACATTGACATCGTTGTTACAAAAAAGTTTGGCTGTCGACTTCCTCGGAAACAGCCCGGGGCGGCGCATTGCGCCGCCCCGGGAGGTATTTATGGCTTTAGGTGGTTACTTTTTGAAGTAGCGGTTGTAGAGACCCTGGAAGCCCTGGCCGTGGCGAGCTTCGTCTTTTGCCATTTCGTGAACGGTGTCGTGGATTGCATCGAGGTTCTGTTCTTTAGCGC
Source organism: uncultured Porphyromonadaceae bacterium (assembly GCA_902493335.1). Classification (GTDB taxonomy): domain Bacteria; phylum Bacteroidota; class Bacteroidia; order Bacteroidales; family Muribaculaceae; genus CAG-873. Next base: position 7,801 of record CABUPJ010000065.1, on the reverse strand, counting down.
GGCGGGCGATGCGCATCTTGTCGGCGTTTGCGCCGGCTTCGGCGGCCATACGTTTTTCGAGGTTGGTCTTGGTGTCCCAGACGCAGTCACCGAGGAGTTCGGCAAACTTGGCTGCGTGCTCGGCTTCTTCGAAAGCATAGCGTTTGAATGCTTCAGCGATTTCGGGATAACCTTCGCGGTCGGCCTGGCGCGACATTGCGAGATACATGCCGACTTCGCTACATTCACCGTTGAAGTGGGCTGTGAGGTCTTTGATCATCTCCTCATCGGTGCCTTTGGCTACGCCGATTTCGTGTTCTGTTACAAACGAGAGAGCGGCAGTTTCGTCAAGCTCTTTGAATTTAGATTTGGGAGCGCCGCAGAGAGGGCACTTTTCGGGAGCTTCGTCACCTTCGTGTACATAACCGCAGACGGTGCAGATGAATTTCTTTTTCATATTTTTGGGTTTTTAGAATGATTATAAAATTGAGTTGTTTCTAATTTCTGTCGCAAAGTTAATCTAATTACTTTTAAGTAGGTGTTAATTTTGTTTAAATGATTGCCGGCGGCATAAAGAAAAACGCCGGATTTAAATCCGGCGTTTTTATAATCAGAAGGTAATGTTCAGTCTATTAGTCAGATGACAATCCGGCAGGTTGCCGAGCGACCGTCTTTTGTCGAGACTTTGACGATGTATACACCATGGGAGAGTGTGTCGGTGGCTATGGTGTCGGTATCGGTGTCAGCTGCGACAACGGCTCCGGCGGCATTGATTATCTCGATAAGAGCTACCGCATTGTCGGTAGTTATCTTGATGAGGTCACCTGTCTTGACGATGTCTATGCCGGCGTCGCCTGTCGTGATGTCGGTGATGCCGCCGCTGTTGTAGCGGGCCGAGAGGTTATCGAGACAGAAAGCGCCTTTCTGTGTGATGGGACTGCTCTTCTGGACAATTTTAACGCCGCTGAAGATATATGTATAGCCGGCCTCGAGCATATCGAGTTTTACTTCGTGATATTGCCAGCCGAGGAACGTCAGGTCGCAGAGTTTGGCCCATTTGGTATCGGTGCCTGATGTCACGCCCACCCAGAGTTCATGGTTGTTGAAGTCGCCGTTGATATAAGAACCGATGACGTCGCCGTTGACAAACTGGTGGGGTTCGCCGGTGTAGTCCCAGACGATTTCACCGTCGTGGTTGTCTGTGAACGTGTAGGTGAAACGTGCCGATGCTTTGTCAAAGAGTTTGACTGATGTCGAGGCGAGTGCGCCGGGCAGTGTCGCTCCGATGCCTTTGGTCGCCTCGGGATTGTAGGCGAAGACTGCGCCGTTTTCAAAACCGTTGATGACGGTTGCGTCGGCGGCTGCCGTTGCGTCGGTGGCCTTGAAAGTACTGATGACGTCCTCGCCGAGCGGCAGATTCTCGCGGTCACGTAGGTCTCCGCTAAGACTGATTGTATATGTCTCGCCGACTGTCAGATTGCCGCTTAGGGCAATGACGGCGTTACCGAAACCGTTTGACAGCTGGTTGAATTTAGTCGAGCGTTTGTTGATTGTGACGGCTTTGCCTTTCGAGTCTTTGACTGAAACCTGGTCGTAGATCGATACCGAGTTGATGGTCTTGTCGAAACGGAACTCGAGCGTCGGAGCGACATAATGCACTTCGCCGCCGTCGACAGGATAGCGGTCGATCATCTCGAGGCGGTTGCGGCCTTTCGTGACAAAGCTGAATTCAAGTTCGTCTTTGAGGAACGGATTGCTGTTGTAACTGTCGGGGTGTTTGGCTGTCTTGGCGACTTTGACTGTATACGTCGTGTTGAGGTCGAGCGACAGCGTCGGTATGAACGAAGCCTTGCGGTAAGAGTCGCTGTATTTGAAATAGCCTTCGACCGCCGGAGTGATCGAGAAGGCTTTCTCGAATGATTCGGTGTCGACATCGGTGTTGAAAGTGAAGTCGATTGTCGATGCGCATGACACGGCGTCAGTCTCGCCTGACACGGGTGAGTAGGCTGTGATTTCGAGGGGGAACTCGCGTTTGAGTGTCAGGGGCATGTCCTGATAGGTGACTTCGCATGCGGTGACTTTGACAGGTTTGGTTTCCTGATAGTAGCCGTCGCGCACCGACCGCAGCGTATAGTCGCCGGGGGCCACGTTGCGGAAGACGAAGATGCCGTTATACATATCGTCGGTCGTGCGGGTCTGAATCACTTTGCCTGTATTGTCGAGCAGTTCGACACTCGCCCCGTTGATCGGAGCGAATGTGTCGCGTCCGTAGGCGTGGAAGGCCACAGGCTGTATGAATTCGCGCAGGTTGTGGTTGTCATAGACGACGCCGGCGACGTTGCCGGTAACAAAACGGTCTTCTGTGTCATAGAATTCCATGATGCTCTTGACGAAATGCCAAGCTTCGAGCCAGAGGTAGTCGTCGTTCATCAGGCGGTGTGCCTCGGGACGGTGTTCGTGCATGCTGCCTTCAGAGAGCAGGCCGACGACATAAAGCGTGCGGAGCACACCGAGACCGCCCTGCCACATCTTGTCATAGAACGTGAGGTCACCGACGACATATTCGTTCTGGCGCGTCCAGACGGGCAGTTTGCTCGAATAGAGGTTTTTCCAGAGTATCTTGCTGAGGGTGACGTTCTCGGGATAGCGGGGGGTGCCGATTGTGTTCTCGCGGTAGAGCATCAGCGGCGTGTTGACATCCTCGCCGGCATTGGAGTGTATCGAGAAGAAGAGGTCGACGCCGAGACGGTTTGCTTCGGCTGCGATGCCCGAGAGCGAGCGGTCGTCGTCTTCGGTGTTCTTGATACGTGACAGATAGGGAGTGGCGCCCAGAGAGTCGAGTATGTGATACATGTGGAGGCCTTTGTAGAGGTTGCTCTTGGATTCCCAGTAGCCGTTTGTATCATTCTGCACGAAAGGATGGATGCGTATCGGGCGGTCGTTTGACGTATAGCCGCCGTGGCCCGGATTGATATAGATCTTGAGCTCGCTCATTTTCTTTGCGTCGGCTGCAAAAACGGCAGTGAGCGCGGCCAGTATGAAGATTGCAATCTTTTTCATCGTCAGTCAGCTGTGTTTAATTTTATCATGTACATTTCGCCGACGATGTCGGTGTATATCACGGTGCCGTCAGCCGCTGCCGTGGCTTCGCTGACGAGAGTGTCTTCGCCGGTGAGGCTCACCATGGTGCCGTCGTTGACATTGACGGCATAGAGGCGTGCGTCGGTGATGACATATCCGTCGTCGTGGCTGACGACAGTGATGATCCAGTCATTGCCGGCCCAGGCCGAAAAATCGCCTTTAGTGGCGACACGGCGCACGTCTGAGCCGTCGAGGGCCGAGACGAAGACGCCTTTGAACGGTTCGGTGAATATCATGCGGCTGCCGTCGGGCGACATCGAGGCCCAGAGATAGCTGTGGGCGTCGGCGAGCGGCGAGATATGGCTCTCTTTGCCTTCGCGGCTGACGGTGATTGTCCGGTAGTCGGCGCAGACAAAGTCGCTGCCGGCGAGTCCGGCGAGGTTGACGTCGCTGCGGTCGGCTTTGCGTAGTTTGCGCGCTTTGCCTTCGCGAAGCGAGAACGAGCGCACGTCGCGGTTGAGCAGGCCGTCGACGGTCACGGCCGTGCGGTAGTAGACTTCGCTGCCGTCGGCCGTGAAGACGGGGTCGAAGCCCGCGCCGCGGCTGTCGTCAATGACGGTGATGGCTGCGGTAGCCATGTCGTAGGCCTTAAGCCCCTCATGGTTTACGGTTGAAAAGAGCAGTGTCTTGCCGTCGGGTGCAAGGACGGGGTGATGCGCGCCTTTCTCGATGTCGAGACGCACGCTTTCACCGACAGTCAGGGCGCCGGCACTAAGTGCCAGCGCCCCGAAGGCTATAGTCAGTAAGGTGGTTTTCATTAATGATACTGATGGTTCTTGTTTATTCTTAGTGTTTGATGATGACTTTCTTGGCTACGCTTCCTGAAGCGGTCTTGACGATGACGATATAATTGCCTGCGGCGATGTCAGAGACGTTGAGCACGTTGCCCCCGCGGCTTGCCACGGTCACGCCCTCGAGCGACACAAGAGTGAGGCTCTCGATGACGATGCCTCCGTTGGCGATGATATACTCTGAAGCGGGGTTGGGATAGACGCTTACAGTGGCGATGTCGACATCCGCCACACCCGAGCCTTCGCCATCGAGTTTGTAGATGTCGTCAATCTTGAAGGCACCCGATTTGCTCATCATGCTTGATTTCTGAACCAGACGGATGCCGCTGAGCGAGTAGGGCAGACCGCCTTCGAGAGCAGTGAGGTCAACGGGGATATAACGCCAGCCGAGGAAGTCCATGTTGCAGACTTTGGCATACATGACGCCGGTCTCGCCGGTAAATTCGAGGTAGACTTCATTATCGGTGAGGTCGCCGTAGATGTGTACGCCGGCCTTGTCGGCATCGGTCAGGGTCAGCTCGGCGTTTGTCGAGCGTTCCCACAGGGCTTCGCCGCCTTCGGTGCCTTCGAATTCATAATTGAACGTAACGGCTGCTGTGCCGAAGAGTTTTTCGCTCTTGTCGGCCTTGACTGAGTTTGAGGCCACGGCGATTGAGCTTTCGGTGTTGAGCGAATAGAGATCGGCGTTTTCCATGTCTTCGACAGCATCTTTGTTTTTGGCTTCGCCGGCGTCGACAGCCTTGAAGGTGACGCTGACGGGTTCCTTGATGGTGATGCCGTCGTGGTCGGCGAATTCGCCTGAGAGTTCGAGTTTATAGGTCTCGCCGACAGTCAGATTCGAGCCGAAAGGAATTCTGAAGAAGCCGTAGGGTGAGTTCTTGCTCGATGAGTTCGACATGCCGCGGTTGTTGAACGACACTTTGTTGCCCTTTGAGTCTGTACAGCTGATCTGTTTGAGTATCTTGCTGACATTGGGACGTTTGTCGAAGCGGAACTCGATATATGCTTTCTTATAATGCACTTCTTCGTCATGTTTGGGGAACTGTCCGATGATTTCCATGAAATTACGGTCGGTTGTCAGGAACTTGAACGTGAGCGGTTGCTCGAGGTTCATGTTGCCGGGGTGTTTGGCGTCAGTGCCGAGTGTCACGGTGTAGAGCGTGTTGGTCGCATAAGGCTCGTTGGGAGTGAAGACGAGTCGGTAGTTGAGGTCTTCCCATGTGAAGACGCCTTCGACCGGCGGGTCGATCCTGAAGGCTTTTTCGGTGGCCTCGACGTCCATGTCCCAGTTAAACTGGATGACAATCGGCGTGTTGCAGAGCACGGCTTCGTCGCCTTCTTTCCATACGGGCGAGTAGCTTTCGGCTACGGGAGCGGTCGAACGCACTCTGCTCATGGTCATGTTGGCATAAGTGATGGTGTTGGCTGTGACCTCGACTTCTTTTTCGACAGGGTAGTGGGTGTCGACCGAAGCTTTGACCGTATATTTGCCGGGAGCGAGATTCTTGAAGGCATAGATGCCGTTGACATGGATTGGGTCTGTCGTGTATGTGTCGACGAGTTTACCGGCGGCGTCATAGAGTTCGACCTTGGCGTTCTGGATAGTGGCGTTGAGGTCGTCGCCGAATTTGGTGTACGAGCCGTCGCGCGGCAGACGGTTGTCGTTCAGACGGCCGAAGACTGAGCCTGTTTCCTCGCCGGCGACAGAAAAGAATTCATCGATGGCTTTGCGGAAATGGAATGCTTCGAGCCAGCAGAAGTCTTTGCTCATCAGACGGTATGCCTCGGGAATGTAGTCGTGGAATGAACCTTCAGACAGCATGCCTGTGATGGTCAGACCGCGTAGCACACCGAGGCCGCTTGTGCCCCACGAAGGGTAGAAAGACCAGTCGCCGCGGACATTGGTGTTTGTCGATGTCCAGTATGTCACCTCGTTTTCAAGCAGATGACGGTTGAGTATCTCGCAGACGACTTTATCCTTGGGCTTGAGCGGTTCGTTGTCATAGCCGCGGAAAAGCATCAGCGGGAAGTTGCGCCGGGCGACAGTGCCTGTGGCGTTTGAGTGTATCGAGAAGAATATGTCAGCGTTGTAGTCGTTCGCCAGACGCACGATTGTCGACAGGCCGAGGTCATCGTCCTCGGTGTTTGTCGTGCGTGACATCTCGACCTGATATCCTTTGGCGATGAGCATGTCGCGCAGGGCCAGACCTTTGTCGAGGTTTGAGTTTGACTCCCAGTAGCCGTTGGGGTCGCCTTGTGCATAGGGATAGATGACGACATTGCGGTCATTGCTCTCATGTCCGCCGTGGCCCGGGTTGATGTAGACTTTGAGTCCGTTGTTTTCAGCTGCGAGGATGCCGAATGTACAGATACCGGCTGCGATAGCTGTAGCGATATATCTTTTTGCTTTCATGTCTGTCATCTGAGTTTGATGTTCATTTCATAAAGACGGCCGTCGATTGTGTTGTAGACGATTTTGCCGGCTGCGGCCGATGCCGTGGGATTCATCGACATGCTCTCGGGGCGTGTCAGCTCCTGCATCTCCGAGCCGTCGGCGCGGAGCATCACGATCTGTGACGATTTGAGCTGATGTCCGTCGTCGGTGGCGTTCATGGCCACGACGACATCGTTGCCATACCAGACAGGAGCCTCGAAGTTGCCGGGCTCTGAGATGATGTTGCCTCTGAGGTCGGTGATGACGATGCCGTGTCCGGCGGCGAAGAACATCACTTTGCTGCCGTCGGGCGACATCGAAGCCCAGATATAGCCGGCCGATTTCGCTACAGGCGTGTAGGCGGTCTCGACTCCGTTGACAGTGATGAAGAGACGGGTGCCTTCTGTGCGCACTCCGGCAGTGAGTTTTTTGCCGGCGGCGATTTTCTTTTTGCCGACGACGGCGCTGACAGAGTTGTCGGCGACGACTGGACGGCCGACGAAGCGCGACGCTTCGCTCAGTTCGACAGTCTTACGGGCGGCGATGTCATATTTTTTGACCTGACGCATGGCCATGCCGTTGGCGCCGGTGTTCTGGTCGACAAAGACAACGGCTTTGCCGTCGGGCGTAAACTGGGCGTCGAGACCCGAACGCGCTTCTTTTGACACAGTCACGCTGACGTTGTCGTTGAAGTCGTAGAGCCTCAGATTTGAATAGTCGGCTGCCGAATAAAGCAGTTTCTGTCCGTCGGCGCTGAGTATCGGATTGTAAAGCTCGCTCTGCGTGTCTTTGAGCAATCTGACGGGTGCGCCGGTTTCTGCTATCTGGGCCGTGGCGGTCGAGGCGACGGCGAGAAGCATGATTGCGCTTAATGTTTTGTTCATGGATTTGTATAATGGTGGTTTTTATTTTACTATCAGTTTGGCTGTGCTGACGCCGGCGGCGGTTTCGACATCAACGAGATATATGCCGGCGGCTGCCGGAGCGGAGACGCTGACGTTGTCGGCGCCGTCAAACTCAGCTGATGAGACGGCCGCGCCGTTGAGACCGTAGATCTTCACTGATCTGACACCGGTGGCTCTGACGGTGAAGACGCTCGCTGCATCGACGGGGTTGGGGTTGATGATCAGCAGATTGCTGTCGGCGATGACATTCTCGACGCCGTCGCTGAAGTTGTCATACTCGGCGTAGATGTCGTGGAGCGTGAATGTCTGTGTGCCGCGGTATTCAGAGGCGCGTTTGGTCGTGAACTTGATGTAGCTGAATGTCAGAGGATAGATTATAAGGTCTTTGGGGTCGCCGACCGAGCTTATGGGTACCTCGAGTTTCACGCGCTCGTTGGCTGCAAAGCCTTCGCCGTTGTTGTCGAATGTCAGGACTGTGGCTTTGGCTGCGTCGGCTGTCTTGAGGTCGATGAGCACGCGTTCGACGGGTATCGAGGTCGTGAACTCGATGA
>CABUPJ010000064.1 GCA_902493335.1 uncultured Porphyromonadaceae bacterium | reverse complement strand
TAGTGACCGAAGAGCGATGATAAAAGCGCCGGCAAATGACCGATAAATGGATAACCCTGATTTTTGGTTTACCCCCCTGACGTAAAATGATTATCACAGAACCGACTCTCACCAAAACGATGTCAAACGCACATTGACATCGTTGTTACAAAAACTATTAATGTGCGTCGCCGAGCTCGGCGACGTGTTAGCGCTAAATTTGTCCTTGTGACGGCGGCTTGTCGCCGTATGGAACTACGGCTTCAGCCGTAGTAGCTAAACGGTTGGTTCCAAGGATTGAAGCCCTTGTTCCCTACCGCCTGGCGCGACCGTGCGATTGCGCTTCGAGCCGCGTAGCGGCGGCACTGACTAAAGCGCAGTCTCGCCATCCTCCTCGTCGCCGAATTTACGGCCATCTTAATCTTTTAACAAATTTTAATAATCGGGGGGGGTAATTTGACCCTTTTTGCTTACTTTTGCCAAATATATATGCTATGTCTTTAGCCAACGCCTTTCCGAGGCATCTGCAGCACCGAAAGCCTGCAGAGGACAAGACATCTTGGAGGCTAAAGCCGTTGCATCTTCAGTAACATTTTCTGACACGGGGGCGACGTGATGTCGCTCCCGTGTTATTTAAAAAAAATGAGGTTGCGCCAAAACACAACCTCATAAGAATTAATATTTTGCCGGTATTATTTCACTATCGCTTTTACCGTCGCGGCAACGCCGTCGGCAGCCGTGAGGCGCACGAGGTAGAATCCCGGCGCACAGTTGACCGCAAAGCTCTGACCGGCCGTCACGTCACCTTCGGCGATAAGAGCGACCTCTGCGCCCGAAGCATTGACGAGAGTGAGACGCGCTCCGTTCATAGCCGAACCGGCAGTCACTCTGACGACACCGGCCTCGTCGGTGATGACGTCAAGCAGAGAAGCCTCACCGCTCGCGATGTCATCGACTCCGGCCGACTCGGCACGGTATACAAACGATATAGGCTCGCTGTAGCTCGTATTTTTCACACCGTCCTCGGTTGAATATCCGGCGCACACGCGGGCATAATATGTCTCACCGTCGACAAGAGCCTTGCCCGAAATCCTGATTTCAGACGCAGCCTTAGAGTCTGTCCATGTCTCTTTAGACAGATTGGCGGCTATATAGCTGACTCTGCCGGCAAAAGAGGTTGTCGCACACACTTCGAGGCGGAGACTCTTCGGTCCGTCGACGCGCTTGATCGAGATAGACTCATCGCTGTGGAGATTGCCGCCGGCGACAGGATACTCGATCTGAGGCACAACCATCTCCGTCGCAGCCGTTGTAAACGACACCACGGGCGAGACACGGTCGAGACCGTTATGTGTATACAGCGCGCGGGCAAAATACGTCGTATTGCCGCCGAGCAGATAGCGGGGCACAGATACCTTGCCGCGGCCTTCAGCCGAGAATACGATTGACTTCACATCAAACTCATCGTTTTCAGATATCTCTATAGTCATATCGCGGTCTGCCACCGAGACCGTGATTTCCGGAGCAAGAGAGACGTCAGCGGCGAGGTTGGCAGGCGAAGTGATGATGAGATTTCTGACAACAAACGGCTCGACAGCCGACACGCCGTCGTTATAATTGTTGCCGCAGGCTCTGACGCGCCAGTAGATGGTCTCGCCCACCGGCAGCATCTCGAGATTGTCAGACAGGTAAGTCGTGCCGTTGACGGGGCGTGTGGCTATAAGATCCTTCATCTCGGCGTCGCGGGCCACCTCGACGATATAGCTTGTCGCACCTTCGACGGCGTTCCATGTGAAATCGAAAGGCGATTCGGCCACCTCATTGTTACAGGGAGAGACAATGACAGGTGCGGCGAGATCTTTCATCGCACGGCCGAGGAAAACAGGCGAGTACTCATAACCATAGCGGTCGAGCACACACACGGCGTAGTTGTAGCCCGACAGATATCTGTCTTCGACGACAAACTCTGTGGCATAGCTCGTGCCGAGCAGATATTCGGCCTCACGGTCAAAATTCTCGACCGGAACCGACGTCGGCACGGCATAGACCGTGTATTTCACATTATCATAGCCCTCCCAGAGCAGTTTGTTGCCGTCGCGGGTGAAATTTTTGATAGCACCGGGATTGTTGCCCGCATGCCAGGTCATAGCCGGCAGAAGCGCGGGATTGCCGAACACCGTCGTTTTGAGATAGTGGGCAAACAACGGCGCGGACGCATAGAGATATTTGGCCGAATAGAATATCGAACCCGGAGCGTCGTTGAGCGTCGACTCGCGGTTGTAGCGCACCTCGTCGGCATATTCGGCGAAAGTCGTGCTGTTCGGGCCGCTTGCGAGAGGCTGGGCCGCACCGAGCATAGCCTCCATGTCAGACATGCCCGGCATCTTGCTCGACGCTGTCAGCGACGATATTGAATGAGAACTGTAGAAGTGGCGGTTCCATTTATTGGCGACCATACTCCACCACGAAGCAGCCTTGGCATAATCGGTCGAATGGCCTATCGTCCAGTAAATCTGGGGCGAGATAAAGTCAAGTGACTGCTGCGACACCCATGCGACAGGATCAGAGTAGATGCTCGTATACTGCCAGTCGCTTCCGGTCGGACAAGGTGTGATGCCATATTGCTTGGCTACAGCCGAGCTTGTGCAGGCGATGCCGGCAGGCGACACGCCGAAGCGCACCCACGGTTTGGCGGTCTTGATCGTCTTATAGACGGCGGCGACCATGCGGTTGACATTGTCACGGCGCCAGTCGGCGAGCGCCAGAGTGCCCCCGTTGTTCTTATAGTCGTTATAGAGGTCGGCGTCAGCCGAAGCGGGCGTACCGCTCAGATAGAAATAATCGTCGAAAAGCACACCGTCGACGTCATAATTCTCGACAATCTCCTTGATGACGTCACAGATACGCTGCGTCACCTCGGGCTTGCCGGGATTGAGAATCGACGCCGTCGAGCCGTTGGTCGTGACATCCATTATCCAGTCGGGATGACTGTCACGGTAGTTGAGAGGCGTATTGTCCCACTGATGGGCTACCGATTCAAAACGGTAGGGGTTGAGCCAGGCATGACATTCGAGACCGCGTTTGTGACACTCCTCGACAACAAAAGCCAGCGGATCCCAGCCCGGGTCAAGACCACGCTCAGAGACGAGGTCGCTCGACCACGGCTCGTAGCTCGACTTATACATAGCGTCACAACGCGAACGCACCTGGAAATTGACAGCATTGAGATTATTCACCGCCATCGAGTCGAGCAGTCGCGTCATATCTTTTTTCTGACGGCTTATCTGACTCTCGTTGCCTGTCGACGACACCGTGTTCTGAGGCCAGTCGAGGCGCCAGACCGTAGCCACCCATGCCGAGCGCATCTCGCGCTTGACAGGCGCATCTGCAGCCGGAGCCGATATCGAAGCCGCCGTCAGACCGGCAGCACACACGACAGCCAGAGCCGCCTTAAAAAAACTACTGTTTCTCATGAAATAATTCCCTTAACAAATTTTAAGTTTTAACAATTGGTTTTAAATATTTTACAAATGTACGCCTTTAATTTCATTCAAGCAAACTATTCAGCCGCAGAACTGAAAAATTTATTATTTTTGCAGTAAAATGTATAAGGAAATAACTATCAACGAAAACTATCGCGACGACAGAGCGTTATGCGACTTCGTCGAAGCGCTGCCCGACAGATTCGCCGGCGGCACACTTATATTTGAAAAGCGCAACACCATCAGGCGCTTCACAGTCGACTCTGCATCGGTTCCAGAAGTCATAGTCAAGCGTTTTCATCGCCTGAAAGGCATCAAACGCCTCATCTACACCTTTTTCAGGACCACTAAAGCCAGTCGCGCCTATCATAACGGCCTTGAACTGCTCGCCCGCGGCATCGACACCCCCGAACCCCTGGCCTTCATCGAGATAAAGAGCGGGCGACTCGTCAGAGACTGCTACTTCATATCCCGTCCCACCGACTTCAAGGCCATACGCGGTCCCCTGAACGACGCCACTGAGTTCGACCGCCCGCTCGCCCGCGCCTTCGCCGCCTTCGCCGCCCGGCTTCACGAAGCCGGAGTGCTCCATCACGACCTTAACTCGACTAACACCATCTATCGCGCCGAGCCCGACGGCAGCTACTCGTTCTCGGTGATTGACACCAACCGCATGGACTTCACCGACGGACGCCCTCCGCTCGACGCATGCATCGCAAACATCGTCAGATTTACTCGCCGGCTTGACCTCTTCGAATATGTCGCCCGCAGCTATGCCGAAGTCTGCGGCCTCGACCCCGACGCCTTCGCCGCCGACGCCCTGACGGCCAAACACCGCTTCGACAACGCCCGTCGCCGCCGCAAACGCCTCCTCCACCCCACAAGAAAGTACTGAGAATAAACGATAGCCATGAATAGAATTTTGATTGTAATACTTTCAGTGCTCTCGGCTTTGCTGATATGTGGTCAGAAGTCTGAAGCTTTAGAGAAAAATATGATAAGGAATTCCGGGAATCATTACACCGGCATAGAGATGTATGGGCGATGGAATGAAATACCTAACATCAACATGCCGCGTTACAGTATGCTCACACTATACCCGAACCATCGTCTTGGTTCAGGAGGGAAAGTTTATGTATACAATCAACATTAAACATCCCTCGAATCAGGCAACTATGAGGTAAATAGTTCTTTCGATACAATTACTCTGACACCTAAATGCGGCTTGGTAATATCCGGCTATTTCAATAACCCTCGTCCGTTGGTAATTGAAAAAATTCCTGACGAGCCGTCTTATTATTCTCCCCGTAAATTCGTCAGAAGCAAGAACGGCGACTATGTCGTAGAACTTAGATACGATTTTATGGCTTCATTCGACAGTATCTGCCATCTCACAAAAATAATGATGGATAATGGCGATACAACAGGATTATCGGAAGCCGAAACAAAAATCTATAAAGAAACACCCTGCGTGCCATATGACACACTTTGGCGAATACAAGTTGAACAGGCTATAAAATAATGACATTCCCGCCGGTCAAGCCGACGACAACCGTGCGGTAAGCTTCTGATGATTTATATTTTAACTCCCGGGGGCGTTTTTTTAAATGCCGAGGGGATGGTATTTAAAAATAAAGCATTAAATTTGCAGCGATAAATAAACAGAAATCTATATTAATCTTCAAAATTCACTAACAATGGCTTACGTAATTACCGACAGATGCGTGGCTTGTGGAACATGTCTTCCCGTCTGCCCCGTCGAAGCAATCTCTGAAGGCGAAATCTACCACATCGACCCCGACACTTGCATCGAATGCGGCTCATGCGCAGAAGTTTGCCCCAGCGGCGCTATCGAACCGGGCGAATAATTCCACTCGATTCAAGCACAGATCAAATAAAAGAGCTGTCCCGACGGGACAGCTCTTTTATTATTTATTATGGCCGGGACAACAACATCTGTCAGTCGGCCGGAGAGTCGGTCATGTCTTTGAGAGCGGCCGAGTCTTCGAGATGCTCGTCGGGCGTCTCGCCGTCCTCGCGGTTGATGATATACTGGTTGTAATACGCCAGGAGCAATGTTGTCAACGGCAGGGCGATAATAAGTCCGATAAACCCGAGCAGGGTACCCCAGACCGAAAGCGACAGCAGGATGATGGCCGGATTGAGTCCCATCGCCTTACCCATGATCTTAGGAGTGAGAAAGAGGTCCTGAATACATTGTACTATAATATATACGGCCATACACGACCACCATATGGTCCAGAAATCGACGTTGGAGTCAGCGCTGTAGACGAGGCAGAGCAGCGTCGTCGGTACGATGGATATGAGCTGGAGATAAGGCACCATGTTGAGCAGCCCGATAAACAGACCGAGCACGACGGCGAGCGGCAGCCCGACGATGATAAAACCGATGCTGAAGAGCACCCCGACACAGAGCGCCACGAGTGCCTGACCGCGGAAGTAATGGTTCATGCTGTTTTTGACGTCGTTGCCGATACGGTAGGCGCCCGAGCGGTATTTCGGAGGCACCATGCGTTTGAAGCCCCGCAGAAGCCGTTCGTAGTCGAGCATGATAAAGACGACATAAAGCACGATGATAAACCAGTTGAACAGGCCGAGGACAAAGTCGAGGCCGCCGCTGACAAAACGGACGGCGATGTCAAAGAGGTTCTGTATGTCCTGACTCGTCATCTGCTCGGAGAGCGACTTGAAGTCAATCGTGCGCTTGAGATAGTCGTGAAACGCCTCGGGTATAAACGCTATCTGTCCCGAAGTCTCGGCATAACGTCGTATGAACTGCGCGACCTGATGCATCTCGTCTATAACCGCCGGGACGAAGAAGATGCAGATAACGACCAGGATCAGTATGGTCTCGAACAGGGTCATGAATATCGGCAGCAGGCGCGAGCGAACTCTGAGCAGCCGCCGGTTATACTGCACGAACGGCTCGAGCATATAGGCGATAAGCCACGCCACACAGAATGGCAGAAGCACCGACTTGAGGACATCGACAAGCCAGACGGCACAGAAAAGCGTGGCAATCGTTATCAACAGACGGACGACGCGGTCGAATGTAAACGGACGCGAGAACGGACGGCGGGAGGTGTTTTCACCCTGATTCGCCGCCGGCATTGCGCCTTTCAAATCATTTTGCATTGCGGTTTTATGTTTTTGGTCTCTTTTTGTTTTCAAAGTTAATGTTTTTACATTAATTTTGCGCACAATAATTCTGAAAAACAAAAAACAATCATTACCACAAATGAAAGAACAGATTCAAAAAGCGCTCAACGACAAGGCTTGGGCTCGCTGGACGGCTCTGATACTCATCGCTTCGATGATGTTCTTTGCCTACATGTTTGTCGACGTCATGTCGCCGCTGAAATCACTGCTTGAGGAGAAACTCCATTGGGACAGCGCCGCTTTCGGCACCTACGCCGCGTCGGAATATTTTCTCAACGTCTTCTTTTTCTTCCTGATTTTTGCCGGAATCATCCTCGACAAAATGGGCATACGCTTCACAGGCATCCTGTCGGCATCGCTCATGGTCATCGGCGCCTCGATCAAGCTGGTCGGCGTCAGCGACTGGTTTGCCTCGACCGAGCTTTGTCTCTGGCTTGATTCGTGGTGGGTTTCGTTCCCCGGCAGCGCCAAGATGGCGTCGCTCGGCTTCATGATTTTCGGCTGTGGCTGCGAGATGGCAGGCACGACGGTCTCAAAGGCTATCGCCAAATGGTTTGAAGGCAAAGAGATGGCGCTTGCCATGGGTGTCGAGATGTCGATAGCCCGCCTCGGCGTATTCGCCACGATGTGGATTTCGCCGCTGATTTCAAACAAATTCGACCAGTCGGTGCTCGCGCCTCTGGCATTCTGCACCGCCCTGCTCGTCATCGGCCTGCTCTGCTATGTCGTCTTCTCGGTCATGGACACCAAGCTCGACCGCGAGCTTGCCGCCGAAGGCAAAGCCAAAGGCGCCGAAGCCTCGGACGAAGAATTCCATATCTCGGACCTCGGCAAGATATTCTCAAGCAAGATGTTCTGGCTCGTCGCCCTGCTCTGCGTGCTTTATTACAGCGGCATATTCCCCTTCCAGCGCTATGCGCCCAACTACGTCCAGGAGACTCTCAATGTCAGCGCCGAGACAGCCTCGCGCCTGTTCAGCGTCTTCCCCATCCTGGCGATGGTGCTCACCCCCTTCCTCGGCGCGTTCCTTGACTATAAGGGCAAAGGTGCGACAATGCTCATCATCGGCGCAGTCATCATGACCTGCTGCCACCTCGGGTTCGCCTTCCTGCTTCCCGCCGTACCTCAGGTATGGCTCGCCGTAACGCTCATCCTCGTCCTCGGCGTCTCGTTCTCGCTTGTGCCGGCGGCTCTCTGGCCCTCAGTGCCCAAGATCATCGACGCCAATATTCTCGGCTCGGCCTACTGCCTTATCTTCTGGATTCAGAACATCGGTCTCTGCCTCGTGCCCCTGCTTATCGGCGAGACACTCGACGCCACCGGCGGCTACCGCGTGCCGATGCTCATCTTCGCGTCGTTCGGCGTGCTGGCCATCATCTTCGGCGTATGGCTCAAAGTGCTTAACAGCCGACACAACTACGGCCTCGAAGCACCCAACGTCAAGAAGAACGCGGATGTCCTCGCCGCAGAAGCTGAATCGGCTGAAGAATAACAACCGATTTCAACCAATACCTTTTAACGGGCGCTGCCGCATAACCGGCAGCGTCCGTTTTCATTTCGGTATGAAATGATGTGTTTTTATCTCAAAACTTATTTTTTTACATAAATTAATTTTTTATTAAATAATAATAATTACCTTTGCAGGCAGATATTGTTACTAATGCCGTGACAGACAGTTCACCACAGACCTACAATTATTGATTGAAACAACTTGCGGAGCATTTTATACCTGACTTCGCTTCAAAACCGATACATTCAAGTATACCATTCTTTTGCAATTAATCATCGCTCAGACAATTTAAATTTATCTTCAAAACAACTGCAAACTATCAATATACAATTATTTATTAATACCTAAAATCAACTTTATGAACAAACTACTGCGCAACATGGCGTTGGCCTCGTTGTTTGTATTGCCTTCATTTTCGGTTTCGGCCGAGCTTCAAGGCAAAGGCACTGAGACCGAGCCATATCTCATCACATCAGCGGCCGATTTAATCGAGGCCTACAATTATGTCTCGGGACAGGACATAAAGGTCTATTTCGTCCAGACTGCCGACATCGACATGGCAGGCGTGACAGAATACCACGCCATCAGCGGTCACAACGGCCTTTATCTGAGCAAGATCTATTATGACGGTCAGAACCACACCATCTCC
>CABUPJ010000063.1 GCA_902493335.1 uncultured Porphyromonadaceae bacterium | reverse complement strand
GCTCGCAGATGCGCGGAGTTCGCGACCGCGATTTCTTCATCTTCAGACTCGTCAAGCTATACGCCTGAATTTTTAACATACGCTTCGAAGCATTTTAACAAATGCACCGGCTTTTCGGCTTGAGCCGATTTTTGTCGCCTACGGGCAAAACAAAAATCGCTGAAACTGTCTTAGTTTCAGCGATTTGCGGCATCTTGCCGATTTATTCTGTGATCCGCCTGGGGCTCGAACCCAGGACCCCAACATTAAAAGTGTTGTGCTCTACCAGCTGAGCTAGCGAATCTCCTCGGTTGCTCTGAGTGACTCAGCGGTGTGTGTCGTTCTCAAAAGCGATGCAAAGTTATGACTTTTTTTTATTCCATGCAAATCTTTGCCAAGGTTTTTTTCAAGATAATTTTTGCAATTTTAGTTAATGACTTTTCAATGTCTTTTTATTCAGATTGTTGTATGGAGTGTTAATTGTGGTATTTTTTTTGATTTGTTTTCGGCGTAAAAACCATGCGGGGCGCGGAGGTGTTTTTTCTTTATGAAAAGTAATGGTTCATCGCATCAGACTTCGTTGTCTCGTTTATCGTTATCGGGGCTCATTGTGACTGTCGGCATCGTTTTCGGTGATATCGGCACATCGCCGTTGTATGTCATGAAGGCGATAGCGGGTGCCGTGCCGGATTATGATGCCGATTATATCATCGGCGCTATTTCATGTATCATATGGACGCTGACGCTGCAGACCACGGTCAAGTATGTTTTGCTTGCTCTCAGAGCCGATAACAAGGGTGAGGGCGGCATACTGGCATTGTTTTCGCTTCTGAAGTCGATGCGCCGCAGGTGGCTTTACGTCATCGCTGCCGTTGGTGCGGCCGCGCTGATTGCCGACGGTGTCATTACTCCGGCAATTACGGTTACTTCGGCGGTCGAGGGGCTTAAGCTGGTCTTACCCGATATTGAGGTGTTGCCGGTTGTGATTGTTGTAATTGTGCTGGTTTTTGTTATCCAGAGTGCCGGCACCGGCAGGATAGGGCGCTGTTTCGGTCCGTTTATGCTGGCCTGGTTTTTGATGCTGGGTGTTTTCGGTGTGATGAGTTTCGTCGAATGTCCGGCGGTGGTCAAGGCCTTCAATCCGTGGTATGCGGTCAGGCTTCTGATGAGTTCGCCTTCATGGTTTATGATAATGGGCGCTGTGTTTTTATGTACGACCGGTGCTGAGGCGTTATACTCTGACATGGGACATTGCGGGCGACGAAATATCACCGTAAGCTGGTTTTTTGTCAAACTGATGCTGATATTGAATTATCTCGGTCAGGGTGCGTGGCTTATAGGCCGCAGTGCGGATGCGCCGGCAGGTGTCAATCCGTTTTTCGCTATAATGCCGCAGGGTTTTATGCCTTTCGGTGTTGCGATGTCGGCCGGCGCGGCTGTGATAGCGAGCCAGGCGTTGTTGAGCGGGTCGTTCACGATATTCTCCGAGGCTATAAATCTCGATTTCTGGCCGAGGATGAAAATAAAATATCCGTCGGATGAGAAGGGGCAGATATATATCCCGTCGGTCAATTTCTGTCTGCTTGCGGGATGTCTGCTCACGGTGGTCATGTTTCGCGATTCAAGTCATATCGAGGCGGCCTACGGGCTGGCGATAACTATAACCATGCTCATGACAACCGTGTTGCTGGCGGTCTGGCTGCGTTATCGTGGCGTCAATGTCGTGTTGTGTGCGGTGTTTGCTTTTTGCTTTTTTGTTCTTGAGGGACTGTTTTTTGTCGCCAATATGTTTAAGTTTGCCCACGGCGGCTGGTTTACGTTGCTTCTGGCCGGCATTGTCGCCGCAGTGATGATTGTCTGGTTCAGAGCCACGAGGCTGAGGAGCTCATATATCGATTACCGGAAGACGGCCGACAGTCATGCTCTTATATGTGCTATCAAGGCTGATGCCGACATTCCGAAATATGCGTCCAACCTGATTTATTTCAGCCGTTCGCCCAGTAATGATATGATAGAGAGCAAGCTTATCTATTCGATAGTCAACAAACGTCCCAAACGGGCCGACCATTACTGGTTTATCCATCTCGAGCACGTCGATTGTCCCGATACGCTCGAATATTCGGTCGACATCGCCGTGCCTGAGACAATCTATCATGTCACGATGCGGCTCGGTTTCAGGGTCGAGCCAAAAGTCAGTGTATATCTCAGACAGATTGTCGAAGATCTTGTGGCTTCAGGCGACCTTGACCTTACCAGCAGCTATCCGTCGCTACGGCGCGAGGGTATTCCCGGTGACTTCCGTTTTATCATCATACACCGGCTTTTTTCGCCGACGAGCAACTGCAGCCGTGGTGCGGCCATGATGATGTGGCTCCATCAGATGCTGCGTCGCTTGGGTATTTCCGACCGGCAAGCTATGGGCCTTGACACAAGTGTCGTCACAAGCGAGACTGTGCCGCTGATCATTAATACAGTCCCCGGACGCCGTATCTCCCGTCTTGAATGATATTGTCATGATTTCTACTTGTCGCCTGGTAAACCAATGCCTTGCGTAGGTTGTTTTTCTATTATTGAACCACATGAGAGATGATGACTGTAAACCGGGATATTAAACCCAAGGGCAGGCTGAAAAAAAAGAGCCGGATAATCAGGCTGCTTGCCGTCAGCCGAAGATATATGAGCGAGCGTACACTTGTAATGATTATGGCTGTTGTCATCGGTCTGCTCGCCGGCCTGGCGGCCTATCTCCTTAAGCTTATGGTCAGATATGTCTCCGACCATCTGCTTGCTACAATCACGCTGCCGGGATTCAGCTGGCTTTATCTGTTTGTGCCCGTTACCGGCATAATGCTGACGGTCATCTATCAGCATTATATATTGGGCAAAGAGATTGATCACGGAGTCAGACGCATGCTTTCAAAAATCGAGAGCCGCGACTATCGTATAGACCGCGATATCACTTACGCGCCTTTGTTCGCGAGCACGCTGACTCTTGGCTTCGGCGGGTCGGCGGGTTGTGAAGGGCCTATCGGTTATGCCGGGGGCGCCATCGGCAGCAATCTGGCCCGTTTTTTTAAGCTGCGGCCCGATCTTGTGCGCGCGATGATAGGTATCGGTGCCGGCGCGGGCATTGCCGGCATTTTCAAGGCGCCGATTGGCGGCGTGCTTTTCACGCTCGAGGTAATGAGGATGAATCTGGCCGGCTCGCTGGTGTTGGCGTTGTTGCTCGCCGCCATTATTGCGGCGGGGACGGCGTTTATTCTGTCAGGATATACGCCTGATGTAGTGTTTACGTCTGTCGAACAGGCCGGCCATGTCAATCTTATGTATGTGGCGGTGTTCGGTATATTCTGTGGCATATATTCATTATATTATAGTGGTATAATGAACATGATGCGGCAATTCTACGGCCGCATTTCCGCGTTCTGGGGGCGGGGACTGTTGTCGGGCGCGATATTGTCTGTGCTGATTTTTGCATTTCCCGCTCTATACGGCGATGGCTACGGAGTAATCAGCCGGGTTCTTTCAGACGATGGCACGGCAGTGGCCCGGAGTGCTTTCAGCATAGCGGGCGCGTCGTCAGAGGTCTCGCTGATATTGATTTCGGGCATAGTGCTTCTTGTCAAGGCTTTCGCGACCTCGTCGAGCAACAGTGGCGGCGGTGTCGCAGGCGATTTTGCGCCGACACTGTTTGCCGGATGTGCGGCGGGCGTATTCTTCACATTAGTCGCAAGTCATTGCTTCGGTGTTGAGCTGCCGGTATCCGACTATGCGTTTATCGGCATGGCCTCGGTTATGGCCGGAGTGATAAGGGCGCCGTTTATGGCGGCGTTTATTGTCGTGGAGATAACTTTCGACCTGACGCTTGTCGTGCCTATGGCGCTCGCGGTGGCGCTCTCGTTCGGCGTCGTGAGGACCCGGACGGTGATAGATTTTTACGGTCGCAGGCGCCGTTGGAGTGTCATTGAATATATACGGCAGAAAATCCTCAAAAAATGACTCGCCCATTATTATTTTTTTGTAATTTTGCCGCAGAAAAATAATAAAATGACATTCATCGACATAGCATGTTAGACAGAATCAATAATCTCAAGGCCGAAATCGAAGCATTGGCCGCCGCCACAGCGGAAGAAGTCGAGGCGCTCCGCATCAAATATCTGAGTAAAAAAGGTCTCGTCAGCCAGCTGATGGCCGATTTTCGCCTCGTCCCCGCCGAAAACAAGCGTGAGGTAGGTCAGGCAATCAACGAACTCAAAAACAAAGCTACCGACAAAATAAATTCACTGCGTGACAGTCTCGGGTCGAAGGGAGAGGATCTCAGCGGCATCGATCTTACACGCACTCCCTCTGATATCAAGCTCGGCACACGTCATCCGCTGTCGCTTGTCAAGGAAGAGATAATCGCGATTTTCCGCCGCCTCGGCTTTACAATCGCCGAAGGACCCGAGATAGAAGACGACTGGCATGTGTTCTCGTCGTTGAATTTCGCCGAAGACCATCCCGCGCGCGACATGCAGGATACATTCTTCATCCAGCGCAATCCCGACGTGCTGCTGCGCACACACACATCGTCGGTGCAGTCGCGAGTGATGGAAAACAGCCGTCCGCCCATCCGCATCATCTGTCCCGGACGCGTCTACCGCAACGAGGCCATATCGGCCCGCGCACACTGCTTCTTCCATCAGGTCGAAGCGCTCTATGTCGACCGCAACGTCTCGTTCGCCGACCTGCGCCAGACGCTTCTTTATTTTGCCCGCGAGATGTTCGGCCCCGAGACAAAGATACGTCTGCGTCCGAGCTATTTCCCGTTCACAGAGCCGTCTGCCGAGATGGATATCAGCTGTAACCTCTGTGGAGGCAAAGGATGCTCGTTCTGCAAGGGTACGGGCTGGGTCGAGATTCTCGGCTGCGGCATGGTCGACCCCAACGTGCTTGAAGCCTGCGGCATAGACTCTAAGGAATATACCGGTTTCGCTCTCGGCATGGGCGTCGAGCGCATAACCAACCTCAAATATCAGGTCAAGGATCTGCGCATGTTCTCAGAGAACGACGTCCGTTTCCTCGACGAATTTACCTCGGCCCACTGACGTGACCCAGGCTGAGCGCTACAACAAGGTCATCGGCTTTTTTGAAAAGGAAATGCCGTCGCCTGAAACAGAGTTACACTACGACAACGCCTACCAGTTGCTCGTGGCGGTGATTCTGTCGGCCCAGTGTACCGACAAGCGGGTCAATATTATCACGCCCCCGCTGTTCGAGCGCTATCCTACGGCCGCCGATCTCGCCCGGGCCTCGCAGGATGATGTCTTCGACCTTATACGGTCGTGCTCATATCCCAATAACAAATCGAAGGCTCTGGTCGCCATGGCACGCATGCTGACCGAACGCTTCGGCGGAGAGGTACCTTCGGACATCGACAGCCTCATGGAGTTGCCCGGAGTAGGGCGCAAGACCGCCAATGTCATCCTGTCGGTTGTCTATGACCGTCCGGCGATGGCTGTCGACACCCATGTCTTCAGGGTGGCCGATCGCATCGGTCTCACCAGGGGCAGCAAGACGCCGCTCGAGACCGAGAAGAAGCTTGTCAGAAATATACCCGAAGATAAAATAGCGAGAGCCCATCACTGGCTGATACTCCATGGCCGCTATGTCTGCAAGGCGCGTAAGCCGCTTTGCGGTCAGTGCGGTGTCTCGGCCTATTGCCGTTATTTTGCAGAGCAAAGCAAGAAAACTACCGAAGGGAAAGAGAAATGATTGAAAACCTGTCGTTCGACAAACAGTTTATAGACATCATCGAAGTGCTCGGCACAATAGCGTTCGCGATTTCGGGCATCAGGCTTGCGGCGGCTAAAAACTTTGACTGGTTCGGCGCCTATGTCGTCGGTCTTGTGACTGCAATCGGCGGCGGTACGTTGCGCGATGTCCTTCTCGACATTCCCGTTTTCTGGATGCTGTCATACCGCTATCTCGCCGTCACCGGCATTTCGCTTGTCGCTGTCATCATTTTCAGACAGTTTCTTGTCAAGGGAATGCGCACATTGTTCCTGTTCGACGCCATAGGCCTGGCGCTGTTTGTCGTCGTCGGCATACAGAAAACCCTCTTTGCCGGCTATCCTATGTGGGTCGCGGTTGTCATGGGCATCATCACCGGCTCGTTCGGCGGCATCACCCGCGACATCCTTATCAATGAGGTGCCGTTATTTTTCAGAAAAGATATCTACGCCACCGCCTGCCTTGCCGGCGGTGTGGCATATTGGCTCCTCTCGTGGTCCGGTATACCGGTCTGGGTGCCACAGGGCGGATGTGCCGTCGTCATCGTCGGCCTGCGTGTCCTTGCCGTCCACTACAACTGGTCGCTGCCGATATTGAAGGTCGATGAGAAATCGCTGCCCGACAAATGAGCCGTATCTGCAATCTGTCTGTCGATTATAAGGTGATGCAGTTTGTCAAATACTGTATCGTCGGCGCACTCAACACGATGGTGTGCCTCGGCGTCATTTTTGTCTGCAAATCGCTCGTCGGAGTCAATCCCTACCTGTCAAACATCCTCGGCTATTCCGCCGGTCTGATCAATTCATTCCTTTGGAACAAACAGTGGGTTTTCAGAACCCATGGCGGCTACAGCCGCGAGGCTATGCGTTTTCTCGTCGGTTTCGCCCTGTGCTATCTCATGCAGCTTGCTGTCGTCTTTGTCCTCAACACGTCGCCTTTCGGCAAGTTTGAAGTCGGCATATTCGGTTTCGTCCTGTCGGGTTACGGCATCGCCACATTGCTCGGCAATATCGTCTACACTCTTGCCAATTATGTCTATAACCGACTGGTGACATTCCGTTGACTTATCGATAAAAACAGCCCGTTTGTCGAGATGATTTTGATGTGGGCGCGCGATGTATTATATTTGCAGGCATGAACCTCATAGACGAAGAAACCAAAAGAGGCGCAGGTCTCACTAAATTCATATCGCATCTGATCGTGATATCGATGCTTTTCCTACTGCCTGAGTTCATAATGAGCTATACGGTCCCCCACCGCAGTGATGGAATACCGTGGTTTTTCTATCTCAAATCGGCGGTGTTTATCTTCGTGTTCTATATAAATTATTATTTTATAATAGGACACACGCTCGGACGGCGTTCAGGTCTCTGGCGTTTTATCGCCTACAATCTGCTTGTCCTTGCGGCGGCAATCGTGATCAGTCAGTTTATATGGGATTGTTTCGCCCATGCGCCGAGTCCCGAACAACTGGCGAAGCGCGTCGCCAATCCCTCGAAATATCGTCTCAGACTGCTGACATATATCCTCCGCGACGCAGTGATGATAGTGCTTACTGTGGCTTTGGCCGTGGCACTGTGGTTTACCGACCGATGGCTCGCTCTCGAGCGCCGGCGCAAAGACCTCGTCGCCGAGCGCCGTGAGTCGGAGCTGAAGAATCTTAAAAGCCAGCTGAACCCTCATTTCCTCTTCAACACGCTCAATTCGATCTACGCGCTGATCGAGGTGTCGCCCGACGAAGCCCGCGACGCAGTCCATCGTCTCTCCCAGCTGTTGCGATATGTTCTGTATGAGGACCGCGACAAAGTAGCTCTCAGCCGCGAAGTCGAATTTGTCAGAAACTATATCTCTCTTATGGAATTGCGTCTCGGGTCTGACCGCGTCGAGACCGACATCGACATCGCCGGCCACGAAGACATCATGATTGCTCCGCTACTGTTCATCGTGCCGGTCGAGAACGCTTTCAAACACGGTAATACGGCAGACCGCAACGACAAGATATCCATTACTGTAAAAATTGCAGACGGCAGCGTAGAGTGCCGCACAGTCAACCGGTTCAGGGCAGACACTGTCGTAGACAAAGGCGGAGGCATAGGCATTGCCAATCTGCGTCGCAGACTCCACCTTATCTACGGCGACCGCGCCTCATTGTCGACCGTCGTCTGCGGTGACACCTATACTGCCGCTTTGACCATTAATTACGCATAAACGATGGATATTATAAGATGTTGTGTCATAGATGACGAACCTTTGGCCCTCAAACTGATAAGCTCATATGTCAGCCGTACGGCCGGCCTTGAGCTCGCCGGCGCCTACCTCTCGGCCGAGGAAGCATCCGAAGCCATCGGAGGCGGAGACTTCGACGCCGTGTTTCTCGACATACAGATGCCAGGGGTCAGCGGCATGGAGTTCGCGAAGACAGTGCCGCCGTCAACAAGAATCATATTTGTCACCGCCTATAGCGATTATGCAGTCGAAGGATTCAGAGTCAATGCTATAGACTATCTCCTCAAACCAGTCAGCTACGATGAGTTTGTCGGAGCGGTCGACCGTGTGCGCCAGTGGAAAAAAGGACTCGACGCACTCAGCCGGCGTGATTCGCAGGGCGATTATCTCACGGTCAAGAGCGAATATCGGCTTGTGCGTCTCAGAATCAGTGACATCATCTATGTCGAAGGTCTGAAAGATTACATTAAAATATATAGCGACGGACAGCCTCGCCCTGTCCTGACACTTATGAGCATGAAGACGCTCGAATCGATGTTGCCTGGCCGAACGTTTATGCGCGTCCACCGCTCTTACATCATCAATGTTGACCGCATCACGTCAGTCAGCCGCGGACGTGTCACCCTTGCTGACGCCGAAATCCCCGTCTCGGACACCTATCGCCAGACCCTCCTCGACCTCCTGTCCGGGGAGTGAAAAAGTTGCCGTCTGACGGCATGGATTAGGGGCTTCAGCCCTTGGATTCCCCGGCCCAAAAATAAGGGTAGAAGGAACAAAAGTCATCATCTTCGACCTTAATGACTTTTTTGACCTTATCCTTCCATTAATCGCTAAAATTTTTGTTTAAGTTCCGAGCTTTAGCGAGGCCTTGGTTACGCTAAATTTGTTTTTGTGTCGGCGGCTTGCCGCTGTGTGGAGCGAGGGCTTCAGCCCTCGCAGCCAACTCATTGGTCCCAAGGGCTGAAGCCCTTGGTCCATATCGCCTGCAAGGCGATGATTTTACTGATAGCCGCGTAGGCCGAGGAGCTGTAAGCTCCGGCCTGCGCGGTAAGGGCGATGGAAGATTGATTGCGTTTGAAAAACGCAGATTTTCTTCTACAATAGAGCTTTAAAATGTGCATTATGCATTGACCTAATCTTCTGCTCTTATGCCCTTTTGTCCTTCTGTTCCTCCGACCGTTAAAACAACTAAAATTGCA
>CABUPJ010000062.1 GCA_902493335.1 uncultured Porphyromonadaceae bacterium | reverse complement strand
CGGAAGTGATATGTGTAGATTGCGCTTTTCATCGGTGTTGCAAAGGTAAGTCACCGTTTGGCGGGTTTTGTGGCTAAAATTGTATATGACTGCAATTTTAGAATGGTTAAATCACGACAGAACAAAAGAACATAAGGGCATAAGAACAGAAGATTTTTGAGACAGAAAGACATAAAAGCAAAAATCGCCTGCAAGGCGATGATTTTACTGGTAGCCGCGTAGGCCGAGGCGCTTATGCGCCGGCCTACGCGGGAAAGCGATAATAAGTGGGCGAGCGTCAGCAAGACGCTGACTTATTACCACAACAGCGCTTCTGCGAAGCTTAGCCGCCTTTATTGGTTACCTTTTCCCCAGGCTTACTCCCGCGCCCGGGGTTATGTCACGACCTCGTCGCTCCGCGACTTTGTAATATGGCGCAGCCGCGACAGGCGGTATGGGCAAAGGACTTCATCCCTTGGAATCCAGCAGGTTGACTGCGAGGGCTGAAACCCTCGCTCCATAGATTTCTGAAGCACGGGGTTCTCGCACTATAAGATGCCTCCGGCACACTCTGCAACGGGGTTATGTCACAATCTCGCCTCTGCGAGGCTTCGAGAAGGAAGTTGGTCAAATTAGGCTAATTAGTCAATAGGTTATTACCACGAAGGTTGTAGGGTTGCACAATGCACAATCTCGACAGGCGGTATGGACCAAGGGCTTCAGCCCTTTGAATCAAAGAGTTGGCTGCGAGGGCTGAAGACGTAGTTCCAAACGGCGGCAAGCCGCCGACACAAGGACAAATTAGATTGCTCGCCCCGAGCTCGTCGCCACACTTTAATGCCGCCTAAACATCGGGCCGCGTCAGTGGCGGTCAGATGTAGCGGTTGGAGGTGACGCGGAGTGAGTCGTCGAGTGTGAAGAGCCAGGGGGCGCCGGTGGGGATTTCGACGGAGACGATTTCTTCGGGGGTGAGGCCGAGAAGCTTCATCGCAAGAGCCCGCAGGCTGTTGCCGTGTGCGGCGATGAGGACAGTGTCGTTATGACGCAATGCCGGCACGATGAGCTCTTCGCGGCAGATTTCGACGCGGCGGACAGTGTCGGCGAGCGATTCTGTGAGCGGCAGTTCGTCGGCGGCAAGGTCTTTATAGGCCGGTTCGTTGCCGGGAAAACGCGGGTCGTCAGGCGTCAGCGCCGGGGGCGCCACATCATAGCTGCGGCGCCATATATGCACTTGTTCCTGCCCTACCTTGCGCGCCGTATCGGCCTTGTTGAGTCCCTGAAGGGCACCGTAATGTCGTTCGTTGAGATGCCAGTCCTTGATGACAGGCAGCCAGCTGCGGCCGATATTGTCAAGGACGATGTCGAGCGTGTGTATCGCCCGACGCAGGTATGATGTAAAACAGAAATCGGGCATAATACCGGACGTGACGAGGCGGCGGCCGGCCTCGGCGGCCTCGGCGCGCCCTTTGTTGCTGAGATCGATGTCGGTCCAGCCGGTAAAGCGGTCTTCAAGATTCCACAGGCTTTGGCCGTGGCGCAGTAGTATGAGTTGTTTCATCGGAGAGAGCTTGAATTTTGGTTATGAGGTGAATATATAAGGTTTTAGTCGGGACGGTCTGTGACAGGGACGGCGACGGCTGACTGACGCCGCGCGCGCCGGCGTATGGCGGCCACGACAACCCACGCCGCGATAAAGTAGATGGCGCTGAGAATCCACATGGCGATGAACGGGCGCGATGACTCGGCGAGGGTGGCGGCGTTGCTGTTGATGCGGATGAAGCCTTCGATGCCCCAGGTGGCGGGAACGAGGTTGCCGGCCCAGTACCATACCTGACTCATGGCGTAGCGCGGCCACGTCAGACCCGAGAGGAAGAGGAAGACCACAGAGGTGAAGACGATGACAAGAAACGGTGTCTCACGCTCTTTGATAAACCATGTGAGGGCCTGTCCGAGGAATGCGGTGGCGATGAGCATAGGCAGAAGGAAGGGCAGATAGTCGACGGCGCTGCCGTAGTGCGGCAGACTGAACATCTCGGGTATGACCTTGACGACATAGAGTGTCATCGGCAGATAGAAGACGGTGTAGCACAGCGCGCGCCCCCATATGTCCGCCGACACCGGCATACTGTCGGGTCTGAGCGGGTCGACGCCGCCGTTGCGCAGACGGCGTTCGCGTGAGGTGCCGCCGATGAAGGTGATGCCGAGCAACATGCTCTGCTGGAGAATGAGTATGACGATACCGGGCATGATAAACGAGGCGAAGCCCTGCTCGGTGTCGCCGAGGAAGTTGCTGCTGCTGTTTATCGGCATGGATATCGTGCCGGCCGCACCGGCCTGTTCGACACGCGACATGGTGACGTCGCCCGTGATCTTGATCTGCAGCTCGGTCAGAGCCGAGAGCAGAGCGCGATAGCGCAGCAACAGCGACATGTCGGCATAGAATTCGACATCGGCCTGCTGGCCCGAACCGAGATTTTTAGCATAGTCGCGCGGGATGACAAGCACTCCATAGACATCGCCGCTATGAACCAGGCGACGGGCCTGGGCGAGGTCGTCGGCATAGCCGTAGATTTTTATCGCCGGCGCGGCCGAAGCCTGACGGACAAACTCGCGTGACTTGGCCGTGCGGCAGTTGTCGACGACGGCGACAGGAAGCTGTTCGACCACTTCGGTGTTGTAGATGAGAGTGTAGGCTATCGGATAGAGAAGCGGCAGGGCGACGAAAAAGAGGAGAACGCCTATGTCTTTGAGCACCAGCGACCATTCGCGGGCAAACGAGCGTCCGACCGACGAAATCCAGAAGTTGATGCTGTTTAAAATCTTTTTCATGTCAAAACGGTATTATCAGGGAACATAGACGGGATTGAGGCATGCTTTCTTGAGGCGCGAGAGACCGAGGCAAGCGACAAAGGGGAATATGGCGAGGGCCAGATAATAGAAGCGGGAATACCATACTTCGGCGCCGTTGAGAGCTACATTGCAGTATATCAGGAAGAAATATCTGACAGGCAGCAGGTAGCTCAGGATGGCAATGAAGCCGTACATGCTCTGCACCGGGAAGGAGAAAGCGGCGAGCGAGAATGACAGGATGCCGATAAGGGCCGACATAATCAGGCTCAGACGCGGGTTCGGCACGATGCAGCAGAAAATGACAGCCATCGCCAGCGAGGCCACGACAAACATGGTGGCGGCGACGAGCAGCGCCACGAGACTGCCGTTGAGCGGGAAGTGGCAGAAGCCGAAGAGTATCGAGAGGACACACATCGTGACGACCCACCAGATGACAAAGTGAGGCAGAAGCTTGCCGGCGAGGGCGACAGACATGCGTCCGCGCGCTGTGGCGAGCCATTCGGCCGAAGTGCCGTATTTTATCTCGGTTGTGATGGCAAAGCAGGTGACGAGCATTATCATCAGAGCCAGCAGGCCGGCGCAGAACGAAGGCGACAGATAGATCGAGTAGTTGGTCCACGGATTGCCGACAGGGTGGACATCAAGATTGAGCGGCTGTATCAGGGCTCCGACATTCTCGGGGTCGGCTCCGGCCGAAACGAGCGTTGTCCTGACCATAGTGCCGGCTGTGCCGACGGCGACGGTCTTGAAGCCCTTGTAGGCCAGGGTGCCGGGCACGAAGAAGGTCATGTTGGAGAAATATTCGAGCGTCGGCGTGCGGCCGCCGAGAGCGTCGGCCTCGAAGTTGGAGGGGATGATGAAGAAGCCGAATATCTCGCCCCGGCGCACAGACTCCATGGCGTCGGTGTAGCTTTCGAGTTTCTGTGTGACATCGATCAGCTCGGTCGAGTTAAGCGAGCGGGTGACGGCCCGCGACATCGTCGAATGGTCGAGGTCGACGACGGCCGAGGGTATTTTGAGCGGCAGTCCTTCGCCGAGCAACGAGACGAAGAAGAGCGTGACGGCAAGGGGCACGAAAATCATCGTGCAGAAATATATCCGCCGTGACGTCAGACGCCTGAGTTCCCGTCGGGCTGTCGCCAAGAAGCCGGTATCAGTCATGATAGTATTGGTTTTAAACTTATTTTTCGTATATTATCGACATGCCCGGACGGAGGTCTTTGACGTGTTCGGTCGGACGTGCCTTGATCTCGAACGTGCGGCTGTCCCAGCTGCCGGTAGACTTTGTGGAATGCCATGTGGCATAGCTGCCCATGTCGCGGATGTAATAGATCTCGGCCTCGATTTCCTTTTTGCCGAGGGCGGGAATCATCACTTTAATCTTCTTGCCCATCGTGAGGTCGTTGAGCAGCTCCTCGCGGACGTTGAAGGTGACCCAGCGCTTGTCATTGCGCAGCAGGCTCATGATCGGCGCTCCGAGGGCCACGAGCTCGCCGGCTTCGGGATAGATGACGTCGACTGTGCCGTCGCATGGCGCTGTCAGGTAGCTGTCGGCGAGAACGGCCTCGACCTGGTCGACACCGCCGCCGGCGGCCTCGACGAGAGCGGCGGCCGACTCCTTGTCTTCGTTCTGGGCACCGGCCACGGCGAGATCATACTGGCTCTTTGCGGCGTTGTGGGCGGCTACGGCGGCGTCATAAGCGGCCTTGGCCTCGTCGCGTTTCTGCTCTGAGATGACACCCTGGTTGAAGAGGTTCTCCATGCGGGTGTATGTCTTCTGGGTTATCGTCACGGCGGCTTTGGCCTGTTCGACCATGTCGCGGGCGGCGGCCACAATCTGCGAGCGTGTGCCGGCGTCAATCTTTTTGTTCTGGGCCCTGGCGATGGTCTGCATGGCTTTTGCCTCGGTGAGCTGAGCCTCGACGACAGCCGAGTGGATTCGCACGAGGGTATCGCCCGCGCAGACAGTGTCGCCCTCTTCGACGAAGAACTCGACGACGCGGCCGGGCAGCTTGCCCGAGATGCGCACGTTGGTACCTTCGACCTGTCCCTCGATGATGTCAGAGGGTTTGTTCATGAATATGAAGCCTATGACGGCTATCACGGCGATGACCAGAATGACGACGGCCATGGTGATGATCAGCGAGCGTCCCGTCTTCTGTTCGGCGCTCATATTGTTATCGTTTGTTGCCATGATGTTGGTTATATATTGATTATTTGTTTACAAGAATAATGTTGATGGCTGAAGGTCAATATCTGAGGGTGCCGAGGGCCTTGCTCAGATAGGTGTTGCAGAGACGCACGTCGATCATGGCGTCGATTTGTTCGGAGTGGGCCTTGAGCCACGCTGTCTGTGCCTCCATGACGTTGTCGGTCGTGGCGATGCCCTCGCGGAATGAGATAGTGGCGGTGCGCAGGTTATCGTCGGCCTTGCGGAGGTTTACGTCGGTCATGGTGAGGGTGCGGTATGCCTCCTGGGCCTTGAACGAGGCCTGGCTCACCTGAAGGTCAATCATGTCGCGGGCGTCTTCGAGCCTGAGTTTCATGATTGTCTCCTCGCTGGCGGCGGCTTTGTATTTGTTGTAGTTGCCGCCCCAGTGCCAGATTGGAATGGTGACGGTGGCGCCGACAGAGAACGCTCCGGCAAAACGTTTGCTGAAGCCGTCATACATGTTGGGGTTTGAGAACGAATATGCTCCGACGACAGCTACGTTGGGCAACATCGACGACATGGCGACGCGTTTCTGCTGACCGGCGATATTGACGCCGAGCTCGAGGGCACGGAGGTCGGGACGGCGGGCGTAGACATCCTCCATATTATATTGTGTGGCGATGTCGGCATCGGGAGTTGCGCTGACGTCATCTTCGTCGGCGAGGGCGAAGACGCTGTTGACCGGCAGGCCGCACACCTGGGCGAGAGCCATGCGGGCGAGCGACAGACCGTTCTCGACCTTGACGAGGTCGACCCGGGCCGAATTGAGCTTGACGTCGACACTGAGCATGTCGCTGCGGGTCGCGACGCCCTGCTCGAGCATCAGGCCGACGTTATGCGACAGCGTGTCGAGCAGATTGACGTAGCTGCGGGCAAGCTTCTCCTTGGCCTTGAGCGAGACGACCATCCAGTAGGCCGCGTCGACGGCATAGATGACATTCTCGGCCTCGCTGTCGTTGAGCTGCCGGGCCAGCTCCTCGGCATAGCCGGTGATCTTGTTCATGGCGACAATCTTGCCACCCATGAAGACAGGCTGCGTGAGGGTGACGGCGCCGAAGAAGACGTTGTGGATGTCGAATGTCATCGCGTCTTTGGGGATAAGGGCGACGGTCTCGGGTATATACTGGCCATCGGGACCTTTTATCGGCATACCGGTCTCGGGATTTGTCACCAGATTGTACTCGTAGGTCTGTTTGGCCGGATTGAAAGTCATCGTGGGCAGATGCTGGTCTGACGAAAAAATCGACAGTTCCTTCTGGTTATAGGCATAGCCGCCCGCAAAGTCGAGCGCCGGCAGATAGGCCGCGAAAGCCTCTTTCTTCTGATATCCGGCTGTTTTGATTTTCTGCCGGCTGATCATCAGCTGTTTGTTGCTCGACAGAGCCATGGCGCGACAGGAGTCGAGCGACACCACGCCCGACGGAGTCTGTGCCCCGGCACATATCGAAATGGCGGCAAACGCCAGTAAAGACTTGAGTTTCATGATTGGTAGTTGAAACGGTTTAACATCTTTCAAACAGTATTAACATAACTGTCATACAAAAGTAACGCTTATACCCTGTAAATAGTTGGCTCGATTTTCAAAAACGACCAATAGAGAAAACTCTGCGAAAAATCGACTACCAAATGGCGTATTTTCTGGAGTATCGGTCGGTAAAAACGATATTCATCATCCGGGTTTATTGGCCGTGAAGGCGCCATAATTGATAAGTTGAGCCTGAATGCTTGTTTCGCATCACTATTAGCGTTATCTTTGCGACACTAATTTATCACATTAATATACAAAGCTTTTTATGAAACTACGCACTTACCTCTCCATCGCAAGCGCGCTAATGCTATGTCATGGCGCCTGGGGCGCTCCCATAGGCCACGCCGAAGCCATGTCGAAGGCCCGGGCCGCCATCTCGCGCCATCAGGGCGACACACGCCGCGCTCCGTCGTCACTCGCTCTCGAGCTGAGCCTCGACGCCGGCAATTATTTTGTCTTTAACTCAGAGGGCGGCGGCTGGGCTGTCGTCGCTGCCGACGACCGTGTGCCTCAGGCCGTGTTAGCATACTCGCCGACGGGAACTTTCGACGCCGGCAACATACCCGACGCCGTCAAGGGTCTTCTTGACGGCTATGCCGCCGAGGTCGAAGCTCTCGGCAGACACAACGCCGTCATCGCTCCGCGCCACACGCCCGGCCGCAGTGTCGCGCCGCTGCTTGGCGAGACGTCGTGGGCCCAGGGCCATCCTTTCAACCTCATGTGCCCGGTCATTGACGGACAGCGATGCGTCACCGGCTGCGTCAATACCGCAATCAGCCAGATCATGTATTTCCATCAGTATCCCGCCGTCGGCCGCGGATCTCACACATACACGACCGACGGGCTCACGCTCTCGGCCGATTTCTCGAAATCGGTCTACCGCTGGGATCTGATGAAGCCCGTCTACAACTACTACGGCAGCGACGGCGACAGCGAAGAGTCTAAAAACGCCGTGGCCCTTCTCCTGAGAGACTGCGGCATCGCCAACTCGACGAACTACGGCACGGGCGAGAGCGGCGCGGCGCTCAACACCCCGGGTCTCATCGATTATTTCGGCTACGACAGAAGCCTCAGACATCTTGAGCGCAACAACTGCACCCGCGACTATTACGAAGAGACGCTGCGCACCGAGCTCGACGCCGGCCGGCCGGTAAACTATGAAGGCGGCAGCTCAGGCGGCGGCCATTCATTTGTCTGTGACGGCTATGACAGCGAGGGCTATTTCCACTTCAATTTCGGCTGGGGCCCGGGCTCGTCGGGCTATTACCTCACCTCGGCGACAGGCTTTGACGCCTCGCCGGGATATTTCTATTCAATCATGCCCGACGCCGGCAATCCCGCCGCCATCACCGCCGGGTCGGCGTCAGACTTCGCCTGGGAACAGGGCAACCGCATCGCCTGCTCGATTTCCTGCTTCATCCACAGCGGCACACCGTCGACCATCGATACCGGCGTCGAGGTGCGCAATAAAGTGACCGACGAGGTACGCTATATCGTCAAACGGACCATCAGTAACGACACCCAGGCCTATATCGGCGAGATTATGTTCGACGACGCCATCGCCGACGGCGACTACCGTCTGCGGGCCGTCTGCCGTGCCAACGGCGGCGAATGGGTGCGCGCCACTTTCGGCGACATGCGCATGAGCTATGTCGATGTCAATGTCAGCGGCGGTGTCAAGACCTATGCCAACGAAGTGCTTGACGACGATATGGACCCCGGCGTCGTGCGCATCGATGGCGTCTACTATCTCATCGACGGCGAGCGCGCCGTCGTCACACGCCGCAACGCCCGCGGCGCCAGCTACTCGGGCGACGTCGTGATACCGGCAACAGTCAGCCATCAGGGCCACACCGTTGCCGTCGAGGAAATCGGCGAGGGTGCATTCTCGCAGAGCAAAGTCAACAGCCTCGTCATCGGACGCAATGTCAGGACGATAGCTTTCGGCTCGCTCGATTTCACGACCATCGGCAGCCTCGAATTCGAGCAGCCGTCGGGTCTGCGCGAAATCGGCGGCTGGGGCTTCAATGCCTGCGAGGTCGATGTCGTCAGGCTGCCCGAAGGGCTCACGGTCATCGGCACATGCGCCTTCCAGTCAACATCGATGAAAAAGCTCGTGCTGCCGTCAAGCGTCACATATATCAGCAACGCGGCCTTCAACTACTGCACCCAGCTCAAAGACGTCCACGTGCAGTGGCGCGACGCCGCCTCAATGCCGACAACCGGCAACGGCATCTTCGACGGATGCGAGAAATCGAAGATCACGCTGCATGTGCCCGCCGGATGTGCGGCCCTCTATGCCGCCGACCCGCAGTGGGGCGAGCTAAACATCGTCGATGACTCAGACTCGGGCGTCGCCGACATCGCCGGCGACTCTGTCACGATCAGCGCCGACAACGGCCGCATCGTCGTCACCGGCCTCCCCGCCGGAGCCGTCGCGACCGTCTATGACCTCAGCGGCACGCTGATAGGCGTGAGCGCCGACGGCATCGTCGACTGTCCGGGCCATGGCGTCTATATCGTGAGAGTCGGCGCGACAGTGGCAAAAATTGTCATTTAAATGTCTGCCGTATCGTTTTTATGCTTACCTTTGCCGCGTCAAATTTTGTTTAACCAATAAAAACGAAATGTCAACAAACACAGTAGATAAAGACCGCAAGGTCACGACCAAACGTCTGATCGAGATGAAAAGCCGCGGCGAGAAGATCGCTATGCTGACGGCTTACGACTACTCTATGGCCAAACTCATCGACGAGGCCGGCATCGATGTCATCCTCGTTGGCGACTCGGCCTCTAACGTGATGGCCGGCAACATGACGACTCTGCCGATCACCCTTGACCAGATGATCTATCACGCCAAAAGCGTCATCAAGGGCGTCAACCGCGCGCTTGTCGTCTGCGACATGCCTTTCGGCTCATATCAGGGCAACTCGAAAGAGGCGCTTGCCTCGGCAATCAGAATCATGAAGGAGAGCCACGCCGAAGCCGTCAAGATGGAAGGCGGCGCCGAAATACGCGAATCGATCGAGCGCATCCTCTGCGCCGGTATTCCCGTGATGGGCCACCTCGGCCTAACGCCGCAGTCGATCAACAAGTTCGGCACCTATGCCGTGCGCGCCAAAGAAGAGGCCGAAGCCGAAAAGCTCGTTTCTGACGCCCGCATGCTCGAAGAGATAGGCTGCTTCGCCCTCGTGCTCGAGAAGATACCGGCCAAACTCGCCGAACGTGTCGCCAAAGAGGTGTCGATACCCGTCATCGGCATCGGCGCCGGCGGCGGTGTCGACGGACAGGTGCTCGTGATGCACGACATGCTCGGCATCAACCAGGGCTTCTCGCCAAAATTCCTGCGCCGCTACGCCGACCTCTCGTCGGTCATCAACCAGGCCGTGTCGCGCTATATCGACGACGTCAAGACCTCTGACTTCCCCAACGCCTCAGAGCAATACTAATCTGACATACAGCCAACAGCAGCAGCGCCCGACCCCACAGGCCGGGCGCTGTTTGTTGTCAGTGAAACCGGGCAATCCGGCTCTACTGTAAATCTTTGTTTTTCGCCGGTTAAATCGATGTCTTACAGACATCTTTACTGCCTTTCTGCTTGCCGGGCACATCTCAGCCTTCGGCCTCGATGTACCCGGTTATGAAGCCACAGACGTCCTGCCGGACGTCGTTTTATAGCCAAGAAACCAACGCGTCAGGTGCAAGAGCTGAAGCGGCCGCCACATGCTTCATGGGCGGCCGACCTACTCGAAGCCGTTGCAACACAAATAATTACAGTAGGGCCGTGGCATGCCACGGCCGAATAGACGTAATACGTCGGGCAAAGTGCGACTCCGCCGGAGTCGGGACTGTAGTTGCGGACTCTTCCCGCGGGCACAAGTGCCCGCGGAAATCTAGGACTCGCGCAAGCGGAAAGTGTTAAAAATACTGTCTGTGCA
>CABUPJ010000061.1 GCA_902493335.1 uncultured Porphyromonadaceae bacterium | reverse complement strand
AAGCTGCCGAGGCTTACGGCGCCACCGATATCCGCGAGCGTCACCGCCACCGCTACGAGTTCAACAACGACTACCGTCAGCGCTTCGAGGAGGCCGGCATGGCATGTGTCGGCGAAAATCCCGGCACAGGTCTGGTCGAAGTCGTCGAGATTCCCGGCAAACGCTGGTATATCGGCACACAGTATCATCCCGAATACTCGAGCACTGTGCTGTCGCCCAATCCGATTTTCCGCAGTTTCATCAACGCTGCAATCGCTTACAAGAAAGAGAAGAAATCATAATCATCACCGCATCATAATTTCAATTACACCACAACTCCAATGGATAAGAACACGCTACTCGGACTGTTGCTGATGGCCGGCTGTATCTTCGGGTTTATGTATATCAACAAACCCTCTGAAGAAGATCTTGCCGCCCGTCGCGCCGAACAGGAGCGCGCCGCAGCCGCAGCCGATGACAGTAACGCAGCCATAACCGTCACCGACACCCTCGGCGCCGCCGACATGTCGCAGCTCGCCGCTGTTGTCAGAACAATCGGTGTCGCCGACGGCAACGGCAGATATACGCTCGACAACGGCTCTGTAGCCGTCAGCGCCGACAGCACGGGTGTCGACGGCATCGTGAGGACCGGCTCGGCCGATGTCACAATCGCCGACCTCGCCACTCTCGGCAGCGCTCTGACGCCCGAGACACGTTCGGCAGCGGTCAAGGCTGTGAGAAAAGTCGTCGCCGACGCACAGAAATATAAAAGCTTTGCCCGCCATCTCTCGGGCGAGAACGTCGAGAAGACAATCGAGAACGATCTCGTCAAAATCACATTCTCGAGCCGTGGCGGCATGATTTCGCAGGTCGAGCTGAAAAACTATAACACCGAGCTGACCGAGCCGCCCACACCTGTCAGGCTGTTCACGCCGGCGACCGACGGCTACGGCTTCGCATTCAATACCGAGGACCAGCGCATCGACACACGTGAGTTTGTCTTCACGCCGACGGTCGAAAACGATTCGACTATACTCATGTCGCTCGATCTCGGCAACGGTGCCATGTGGGGAATACGTTACCGCGTCCATTCGGAGAAATATCTCGTCTCGATGGAGCTTGTCCAGCAGGGCATGAACGCCATACTGCCCCCGAGCACGGCCGACATCGCCTTCAACTGGCATCAGAAGATGGCCCGCAATGAAAAAGGCCGCACCTTCGAGGAGCGCAACAGCGCTATATTATATAAATGTGTAGGCGAAGGCCCCGACGAACTCAGCGCCAACGGCGACGACAGCGAGGAGCCCAAAGGCCGCATCAAGTGGGTCGCATTCAAAAACCAGTTCTTCTCGAGCGTCATCATCGCCCGCGACAACTTCACGTCGGCACATCTCACGTCGGTCGATATCAAAGACAATCTCTATCTCAAAGACATGACAATGGCGTCGGTGCTTCCCTACAGCAACGCCGACGGCACTCAGCTCGCCTTCGATTTCTATTTCGGCCCCAATGATTATCCGCTGCTGTCAAGCATCGACGACACCCTCGACACAGACGAAGGCCTGTCGCTCACGCGTCTCGTGCCTCTCGGCTGGGGTCTCTTCCGTTGGATCAACCAGCTGATTGTCATTCCTGTCTTTACATTCCTCGGCTCGTTTATCTCGAATTACGGCATAATCATTCTGCTGCTGACGATATTCATAAAGCTGATACTCTTCCCCTTCACCTTCAAGAGCTTCAAGTCGCAGGCCAAGATGAGGGTTCTCGCTCCCGAAATCAAGGAGATCAACGACAAATATCCCGGTCAGGAGAACGCCATGAAACGCCAGCAGGAGACGATGGCGCTCTACAGCCGCGCCGGCGCGAGTCCCTTCTCGGGCTGTCTGCCGCTGCTGCTGCAGATGCCTGTGCTCATCGCCATGTTCTCGTTCTTCCCCTCGGCCATCGAGCTTCGCGGCGAGCCTTTCCTGTGGGCCAAAGACCTCTCGGCTCCCGACGTCATCTTCACCCTGCCGTTCTCGATACCCTTCTACGGCGATAAAGTCAGCCTCTTCTGTCTGCTGATGACAGTTGTCAATATCATCTATACCCGCATCAACATGCAGAATCAGCCCGGCGGCAACAACATGCCCGGCATGAAGTGGATGATGTATCTGATGCCGCTGATGTTCCTCTTCTTCTTCAACGACTATGCCTCGGGCCTGAGCTACTACTATCTGCTCTCGCTCTTCATCACGATTATACAGACATGGATCTTCCGCCGTCTGATCGATGAGAAGAAAGTGCGCGCCGACATGCTCGCAAACGCCAAGAAACCCCGCAAGAAAAGCGGTTTCATGGCCCGTCTCGAAGAGGCCCAGCGTCAGCAGCAGGCCGCTCTGCGTCAGCAACAGCAGCGTCAGGGCAAAGGCCGTCGCTGATAAAATCATTCGATTCTACAATTTATCGATAAAGCAATCATTTAACCTTAAATATCTTAAACCGATGAAAAAAAATATCATCTTGTCACTGGCAGCCGGCGCGGCACTGACCGCGTCGGCCTCTGCCGTCCATAATATCTATGGCACGGAGTTCAGAGTCGACACTCTCCAGCACTATTATATGGGCCCCGGCGTCACCCACAGTCATCTGAGCTATACGTCGGGCGGCCGTGTCTTCCATGTCTATGCCGTTACATACGATAAAAACGACCGCACGCTTCTCGGCGACGCCGCCGAGTCGCCTGTCGAAATCAAGGTCGTGCTCGGCAACGACTCGCTCAACACCCGCGAGACAGTCTCGGCGATGGCAAAACGCAACACCAATGACCACACCCAGATACTCGCCGGCGTCAACGGCGACTTCTTCTGCATGCGCGGCGACGGTTCGAACGGCGACGGCATCAACGGCTATCCCAACGCCGCCTGTGTAATCGGCGGCAAGCTCGCCAACACCGACCTGCTCGACTATAACTCGCGCGAGAACGCCTTTATGGTCGGCCCCGACGGCATGTGGATCGACGCCACCGACTTCCGCTATATCGTCAGCAGCGAAGACGGCTCGAAGACCGTCAACGCATGGGCTGTCAACATGCCTCGCGGTTTCATCGGATGGACCATAGACCAGGTCGACACCGACCGTCTTGTCGTCTACAACTCTCATGTAGGCAAATTCACCAAGACCATGGCCGGCGGTCGTGAGATAGCCGCCGAGCTTGCCGAAGGCGAGGAGTGGGCGATGAACAAACCCATGAAATTTGTCGTCAAGG
Source organism: uncultured Porphyromonadaceae bacterium (assembly GCA_902493335.1). Classification (GTDB taxonomy): domain Bacteria; phylum Bacteroidota; class Bacteroidia; order Bacteroidales; family Muribaculaceae; genus CAG-873. The sequence goes on along the minus strand of CABUPJ010000061.1, from coordinate 9,123 downwards.
GCGAATGGCACACAGGCGGTAACCTCGCAGTGCCTGCCAACGGCATCGTCATTTCGTGCGGCAAAGATTTCAAAAACGATTTTATCGACGGCCTCAAAGCCGGAGATGTCATAATGCACACCACCGAGCTGTCGCTCCCGGCTTTCGGCGGTCTCAAGCCCGATGTCCGTGAAATGGTGGGCGGCGATGTGCGCATTCTCAAAGAAGGTGTCGTCACAACCGAGGCCATACGCTGGATCAATTCTCCCGGCGCACTTTACTCGCGCTCTCTCGCCGGTTACAGCCAGGACCGGTCGAAGGCTGTGTTTGCCGTTGTCGACCATCCGGGATACTCTTCGGGTGTCAGCTACTATGAGGCTGCCGACGTTATGCGCAGTCTCGGCTGTTATGACGCGCTCGATCTCGACGGCGGCGGCTCGACGACATTCTACACCGAGGCTTTCGGCACGACCAACGTGCCGCGCGACGGCTCGGAACGCACGATTGCCAACGCCGTCTACGTCGCCATCAACGCCCCTGACGACCGCACAGTGGCATCGATAAGATTCGCCGACCCCCATGTGCTGCTGCCGCTTTACGGCTCATACACTCCTGTAATCTACGGATATAACAAATATGGACGTCTTGTCGATACAAACGTCAAGGGCTTTACTCTTGAAGCAGATCCCGCTCTCGGCACCATCGTCGACGGTGTCACGCTCGAGGCCGCGGGCACAGGAATGCATGCGCTCAAAGCCGTGCTGGGCGATATGAGCGCCGACATCGCGGTCAAGGTTGTCAATGACATGCCCACCGAACTGCGTCTGACCGATGTGCTTATCGACGGTTACCGTTCATGGCCTATCGAGCTGCAGAGCCTTGTCGGCACGGAATATCTGAAGGTCGCTCCGGCTGCTTTCTCGTGGTCGGTGTCTGACGCGGCGATAGCCACTGTCGACGACCGCGGCGTAGTCAGCGGTCTCGAAAACGGCAGCGTGACAGTCACCGGACGCCGTGACGAAAGCGAGCTGACGCTCAGACTGACAGTCGAAAAACCGGTTTCACGCCGTATGCCTCTGACCGAAAGCACCGACGCGTCTGAATGGTCAGCGCTCAAAAGCGGTGTGTCTGCTGCAACGATATCGGCGCTTGCGACCGGCGGTCTGGGTGTAGACTTCACTGTGTCAAACGCCCGCGCGCCGAGAGTAGTGCTTTCGAGAAAACAGCAGGTATGGAGCCTTCCCGATGCGCTTGAGGTCGATCTCACCACCGGCGCGCACACAATCAAGGCTTTCAAGATGACTGTCGAGCCTGCCAACGGACGCGAGGTCGTCATGAACTACGGCGCTGTGGCCGCTTCAGCCGACAAACAGACGGTTGTCTTTGACTTAAGCGAATATTTCGATACCAACGATATCGCAATCTATCCCATCACGTTCAAGACCATGACCATAGAGCCGGGCGACGGCCGGGGAGACTATCATATCGACATCAACCGTCTCGAGGCTGTCTATAACAATGCTCCGGTCGACGGTGTCGAGGATATAGCTGTCGATGCCGACGCCGGTGTCTTGAATATCAGAATTGAAGACGGCATGATCATTGCCGATGAGGCAGTTGCCGCCATGACCGTATACGACCTCAGCGGCCGTGTCGTCTCTCAGGCATACGGCAATACTGTTGCCGCGCCCGCACACCGAGGCATATACCTTGTCGGCGCCGTTACCGCGACCGGCAGACTGAATACACAGAAGATTATCCTATAAAAACCAAATTCAATAAACAAAACAATTTATTTTATGAAACAACTTTTAATGGCGATGCTTGTCGGAGGCTCGGTTTTCGGAGCCTCGGCAGGTCATCAGGAGGTAATTTACGGTACCACGTATAACGTGGATACCCTTGAGTCGTATTATATCGGCCCGGCGGTCGAGTACACCCACTACAAATTTACGACTCTCGACGGAAAGCGTTTTTTCCAGGCCTACACCGTGATTCTTGACAAGACAGACGAGCGGCACACTGCTTTAGACGGCACAAGACCCGCCGAGATGAAAGTGGCGCTCGGCAATGACTCGTGCTGTATCACCGAGTCAGTGCCCAATATGGCCGCTTTCCACACAAATGAAAACACCCAGTATATCGCCGGCTGTAACGGTGACTTCTTTGTGTGGCGTTACGGTGAGAATGCCGGCAAGAACGATGACTTCCTTGACGGCTATCCCGGTTCGGGCAATATCATCGGCGGCCGTTGCGCCACACCCAATCTCTGGAACCACGGTGTCTTTATGACCGGACCCGACGGCAGCTGGGTCGACTGGCCCTCGCGCAGCCATGTGATTGCCAGCGAAGACGGCTCTCAGTCGACCAACGCCACCGAGTGTAACTATCCCCGCGACTGGGCGGCCGACATGCAGCCCCTGCAGCCTTCAGACCGCATGATAATCTATAACCGCAACATCGGCGACTACACCAACACCCTCCCCGGCGGCCGTGAAATCAGACTCATGCTTGCCGAAGGCGAAGAATGGCGCACAAACAAGCCCATGAAGTTTGTCGTCGACAGCGACTGGTATACCGGCGGCAACATGGCCGTGCCCGAGGAAGGCATCGTCATCTCTTGCGGCCAGTATTACAACAACGACTTCATCTACAGCCTTAAAAAAGGCGATGTCGTATACTATACGTTCAACGTCACGCTTCCCCACCACGGCAACATACAGCCTGACATCCGCGAGGCCATCGGCGGCAACGCCCGCATCGTCGACCGCGGCAAACGTGTCGACTTCGGCAACGACAACAGCACATATATGCGCGCCCTGATCGGTTACTCTGAAGACAATACCAAGATCATCATGGCGACCGTTGACGGTGAGCGCGTCAGCTCGTATCAGTATTCTTCGGGCCTGTCGATGAACGAAATCGGCGACTTTATGATCAACCGCGGATGCTATGAGGCCCTCAATATGGACGGCGGCGGCTCTGTGACCCTTTACGAGCAGGCTCACGGCGTTGTCAACAAACCCGCCGACCTCTATGCCCGCCGTGTGTCAAACGGACTTTTCGTGGCTGTCAATGCTCCGGCATCTCCCGAGGTCGAGAGTGTCAGATTCCTTGACACCCACGCCAATCTGCCTCTCTACGCCTCATATACTCCTGTAATCTACGGTTATAACAAATATGGGCGCCTTGTCGACATCAACTTCAGGGATGCAGTTCTTGACGCCGACGAGGAATACTGCCGTATAGACAACGGTACGATAACAGTCGTCAAGGCCGGTTCGTTCGCGCTATCGGCTGTCTTGGGCGACAAAAAAGTCTCTATTCCTGTAACAGTCGAAGCCGGCTCGCAGCCCGAGCTTAAATACAAGAAAGTGCTTATCGGCAATCAGAAGAGCTGCACTGTCGGTGTTCAGTCGCTTGTCAACAACGAGTACAAGCCTCTTGCTTCTAACATATTCGACTGGAGCAGCTCAGACAATGCCGTCGTCGAAGTCGACGAAACCGGAGCGCTCAAGGCTGTCGCTGACGGCACTGCGACTGTTACCGGCCGACTCAACGAATACGAGCTGCCCGTGACAGTTACTGTCGAGGAGCCGACGCAGCGCTATATGCCTGTCTTTGCAGCCGAAAAGAACTGGAGCGTTTCAGGCAAAGGCTCGAAGGGCCGCAAGATGACACGCCTCGACAACGGCGGCTACCGTCTCTATTTCGAAGTCACGGCTGCAAACTCCAATGTCAAGGCTACAAGAAGCGAACAGATCTGGAGCCTTCCCGACGCAATCGAGTTCAACATCCTTCCCGAAGGCGACATGGAGGGCCTCTACATAGAGTTCAATGTCCAGGCTGCCAACGCCACATCGTCGAGGGCTTTCAGATTTGAAAATCTTGTCGACGGAGAGGTCAACAAACTCGTGCTTGATCCGGCCGCACAGTTTGACGTGAACGATATAGGTATCTATCCTCTGACATTCAAGAGTCTGCTCGTGACGCCGGCAAATGCTGTCAAGAGCGGTATCTATGCTTTCGACATAGTGTCTGTCAATGGCGTCTACAACAGCGCGCCCATCGACGGCATCGCTGATATAACCATAGGTGACGGCTATGAGAGCCGCCTCACGGTCAAGGTTGTCAACGGCATGATTGTCGCCGGTGAAGAGACTTCGGCTCTGGCGGTCTATGACCTCAACGGCCGTCTCATCGCCGAAGGCGCAGGCAATACTGTCGCCGCTCCGGCTACTCCCGGCGTCTACGTCGTCAGAGCTGTCGCAGGCTATGCCGTCAAGACTGCCAAGCTTATCGTCAGATAAACCAATATAATAGATTATGAATAAATTAACGACAACAATCGCAGTCATTTCACTGCTGTCGCTACCTGTGTCGGCCGAGACTCTTAAGTCTCCCGACGGCTCTGTCACACTGGAATTCGGACTGACCTCAGAGGGTCAGCCCGAATACAGTCTCGACTATGAAGGCCGTGAAGTGATAAAGCCGAGTAAACTCGGTTTCAAACTGCTCAAAGGTGGCGATCTCGACAAAGATTTTGAGATTGTGTCGGTCGACACAGCGTCGGTCGACGAAACCTGGCAGACCGTCTGGGGCGAGGAGTCTCAGATACGCTCGCACTATAACGAGATGAAGGTCAATCTTAAACAGAAATCGACCAAGCGGTTGATGTCGATTGATTTCCGTCTCTTCGACGACGGTCTCGGCTTCCGTTATGAGTTCCCGATGCAGAAGAAACTCAGCTACTTCGACATCACCGACGAGCTCACCGAGTTTGCAATGACCGGCGACCACACCGCCTACTGGATTCCCGCCGATTACGATACTCAGGAGTATGACTATACCCGCAGCCGTCTCTCCGAGATACGCGGCCTGATGCAGGAAGCGTGGACCCATCACAACAAGTGGCAGGATCTCGCCTCGCCCACCGGTGTGCAGACCTCGCTGCAGCTGAAGACAGACGACGGCCTCTATATCAACATTCACGAGGCTGCGCTTGTCGATTTTCCCTGCATGCATCTCGAACTCGACGACAGCACGATGACTTTCAAGGCCCTCCTCACGCCCGACGCTGTCGGCAACAAGGCCCACATGCAGACCGACTGTGTCACGCCCTGGCGCACAGTCATAGTCAGCGATGACGCCCGCGACATACTCGCCTCGCGCATAACCCTCAATCTCAACGAGCCCTGTGCCATCGAGGATACTTCGTGGATCAAACCCTGCAAGTATGTCGGCGTATGGTGGGAAATGATCACCGGCAAGAGCAAATGGAGCTACACCAAAGACCAGCCCAACATACACCTCGACCGCGTCGACTACACGAAGCTCAGACCTCACGGACGCCACGGAGCCACGACCGAGAATGTCCGACGCTATATCGATTTCGCCGCGAAGCACGGTTTTGACGCTGTGCTTGTCGAGGGGTGGAACATCGGTTGGGAAGACTGGTCGAACAATATGAAAGACGAGGTCTTCGATTTCGTTACTCCTTATCCCGACTTCGATCTCGCGGGGCTGCGCGACTACGCCGCATCAAAAGGCGTCAAGCTCATCATGCACCACGAGACCTCAAGCTCGGTCAGAAACTATGAGCGCCGTCTCGACGAGGCATACAGGTTTATGAAAGACAATGGCTACGATGCCGTGAAGAGCGGCTATGTTGGCAATATCATTCCCGCCGGCAGCAACCACTACAGCCAGTGGACCAACAACCACTATCTCTATGCTGTCAAAAAAGCAGCCGACTATAAGATTATGGTCAACGCCCATGAGGCTGTGCGTCCGACAGGTCTCTGCCGCACATGGCCCAACCTCATAGGCAACGAGTCGGCCCGCGGCACGGAGTATCAGGCCTTCGGAGGCAGCAAGCCGTCGCATACGACCATTCTGCCGTTTACGCGTCTCATCGGCGGCCCGATGGACTATACGCCGGGTATCTTCGAGATGGATATTTCAAAGATCAATCCCAAAAACAAATCGTGGTGCAACACGACGCTGGCCAATCAGCTGTCGCTATATGTGACTATGTCGAGCCCGCTGCAGATGGCGGCCGATCTTCCCGAAAATTACGAGCGCTTCCCCGATGCCTTCCAGTTTATCAAGGATGTCGACCTCGACTGGGATCAGAGCTACTATCTCGAGGCCGAACCGATGGAATATCTGACTGTCGCCCGCAAGACCCGCGGTGCCGACCGTTGGTTTGTCGGCGGCACTAACGGCGCCGAACCGCGTGAGGCTGTCGTCGACTTCGGTTTCCTGCCCAAAGACGGCAAGTTTACCGCCACGATTTACCGTGACGGCAAAGACGCTCATTATCGCGACAATCCCCAGAGCTATGTCATCGAGACCAAGACGGTCACGGGCAAGACCCGGCTGAAGATTCCCGAGGCCGCGGGCGGTGGTTTCGCGATAACAGTTCTTCCGAAATAAAGAATATCATTATTTCTATATGCCGACGCGCTGTCATTAACGACGGCGCGTCGTTGTTTTTATGTCTGTCGTGTTTGCAGTGATTGAAAAGTTTTGTAATTTTGCGGTGTTACTGAAGATGAAAACGGCTATTAGCCTCTATGAGCAAAAATTACACTCTGACCAAACGTGTCCTGGATGTTATTATAGCTATCGCATTGCTGATTCTGCTGTGTCCGTTGTTGTTTGTGATAGCTGTAGCTGTCACGCTTGACAGCCGTGGTCCCGTGCTTTTCAGACAGAAGCGCCTCGGCAAAGGACAGAAATGTTTTACGATGTATAAATTTCGGTCTATGATTGTTGGCGCCGAGCGGCTGGGCACCGGCAATGTCTGTCTTCCCGGCGATGACCGTATTACTATGGTCGGGCGTTTTCTGAGAGCGTCGAGTCTTGACGAACTTCCCCAGCTTTTCAATATCATCAAAGGTGATATGTCGTTTGTCGGTCCGCGTCCGCCGCTGACATATTATCCCGAGTCTTATGACAGATGGCAGATGCGTATGTTCGAGGTGCGTCCCGGCATTACCGGCTGGGCGCAGATTAACGGTCGCAAGCAAGTGCCATGGCCGCGGCGCATAGAGATGAACATCTATTATGTCGACAATCTCAGCTTCAGCCTCGACTGCCGCATTGTGGCTAAGACGATAGTCAAAGTGCTCACAAATGCCGGCAATCACAATGTCCCCGCCCAGTTAATAAAGAAAGACGGATGAAAGTGCGGCGTCATGTGTTGTTGTCGTCTGATGTTGTTGCCATATCCTTTGCTGTCGCGTTAGCCATTGCATGGACTCTCTGCTATTATTGGCATCAATATGACGGGGACGACATGGCCTATATGCTTGAATTGACCGACTGTAACGGCGTCGGTCACGGCAGAAACACTTTATGGGAGCTCCCGCTGCTGGCGGCGAAGCACTGGGTGATGAATAACGGACGTGCCGCCAATATCATTTTTACAATACCGATGGTGAGCCTGCTGCCGAAATGGTTGAACGCGGCGGTCTGCGGTTTTCTTTTCTTCGCGATGCTGATGCTTGCCTGTCGGTTTACGGGTGCGCTGGCTCGCGGTAAGCTGACCGCCTGCGTTGCGGTCATGGCTGTTTTCGCACTTGCGTTTCCCTGGTGGAACGAAGGGTTCCAGTTTTGTGTCGCAATGAACTATGTTGCTACATCGGCTTTTATTCTCGGACTTGCTGCATTGAGACGCCTGCCCGCTTTTGTCTGCCGTCACCGGTGTCTGTGTGCGTTGTTTGCTTTTGTGACCGGCATGATGCACGAATCTGCCTCGATTGCAGCCATCGCCGGCACCGTCGGCTGTCTTTGTTTGAGTTGTAAAACTCTCAGCCTCAGGGATATTTATAAGTTGCTGTCTCCGACCGACAGATTTCTTGCGAAGGCTTTTGCTGTCGGCGCGGCCATAGCGGTCTTTTCCCCCGGCATATGGATGCGTTTTTTTAAAGTGCAGGCAGGTCTGAGGCAATTCTACGACGGCTCGATGCTGTCGCTTGTGCTCTCGACGCTGCCGCTATTGTTTGTGCTGCTTGCCGTCGTGCTTCTCATGGCTGTGTCCCGTCGGGGTAGGGCGCGGTTGCGCCGGCTTTTTGACGACAGGACGTTTGTCTTTTGCTGTGGGGCGGCTTTGGTCGCTTCGGTGTTTGTTTTTGCAAGCCGACTTGAAGGCAACTCCGGTTGGTTTGCCGAATTGTTTTCTCTCTGTGCCCTCGGTCGATTGGCGGTTGCCTGTCCTCGGGCCGGTAACAACCGCTGGGCCGTTGTGGCGGCGGTTGCTGTCGCAGCGCTTGTCGTTGCTCATTCGTTCTATGTCGCAGTGGCGCAGAAACGATATTTTGAAGCAACGGGCGAAATCAGAGCCATCTATGCCGCCGCTGATGACGAAGTTGTCTTTTATGACGTGCCCGGGCCGTTCACTGACGATAAGATATTGCTCGACAGGGTTCATGATGTCAATAACGGCGATGTCTATACCTCGACGGTCGTCGCTGCTTTTTACGGTCGTGAAAACATTCTTGTGCTGCCCGGGGCATATGGCGATGCCGATTTCGCCCGCCTGCTCGCACAGACGCCAGACGGCTTCGTCAGGGTCAGCGATGAAATCATACTCGCCGTCGCTGTGCCTTCGTCGGCACGTCCCGTGAGATATTGGACCGGTGCGCGCGGATGGTATTATACCGATGCCGACGGTCGGAATTACACCGTCAAGCCATTCAGACACAACGGCTCTGAATATTACGCCTTCCTCAAATTCGAATAAAACCGAGCTTCAGCGAAGTTTAATGACTATCGCCTTCATCAGCCAAAGCTATTAAAGTGCCGGCGACGAGCTCGTCGCCGTAATGTCAAATTTGTCCTCGTGTCGGCTGCTCGCCGCCGTATGGAGCGAGGGATTCAGCCCTCGTAAACAATCAATTAGCCTCCAACTCAGGCCGGAGGCCTGCAATTTTGTTAACCCCGAGCGTTCATCGCTCGGGGTAGTTGTGCTCACAAAAGCCCTCAACTCCGGCGGAGTTGAACTTCCCCGCCTTACGAGTCGGGCCTTATCGACCTTAATGACTTTATTGACCTTATTAAACCGTCCATCCTCGAAGCCTCTAAGAGGCGAGATTGTGACATAACCCGGCTGCAAAGCGTGCCGGAGGCACGTTATTG
>CABUPJ010000060.1 GCA_902493335.1 uncultured Porphyromonadaceae bacterium | reverse complement strand
CCACCGAGTAGCCACTGCCGTTTTCCCCGTCATCAGCAGCAACCCCAACAGTCTGCTGATACTCCACGCAAGAGCTGCCGTTCCCCATCTCTACCGCTGGCCCGGACTCAAGGAATACACCGATCCGTCGCTCGCTCCTCCCGACGTCCCAATCAAAAAGCCCGACCCAACTGTTCCAATCATCATCCCCCTCATACTCAAAGTGACAGACAAGGTATGGAACAAGGGCTTCAGCCCTTGTGGCGAAACGATAGCCAGCAAGTTGCCTCCCCACCCACGACCACTTTAGCGGCAGACATCCCCGCGCGTCTAAACCGACCAAACCGATGTCAAACGTACATTGACATCGTTGTTACAAAAAAGCTATTAATGTGCCGGCGACGGGCTCGTCGCCGTGGTTGCGCAATATTTGTCCTTGTGTCGGCGGCTTGCCGCCATATGGAGCAACGGCTGAAGCCGTTGCAGCTAATAATCTGGTCTGCAACGGTTAAAACCGTTGCTCCATAACGCCTGTCGCGTCTCGGTGGCGTATAAAACGCAAGGCAGCGAGAGCCAAAACCCTCGCTGCCGATTATAAAATTTTATGCTTCTTATGTTCTTATGTTGTTACTTCACTATGACCTTGACGGGGGTATGGTGAGTGGCGGTGGTGATGAGGTAGACGCCGGGCTCGATGTCGATGTCCATGCAGTGGTCGATATGGCCTACGTAGCGGTAGAGTCGACCCGAGATATCATAGATGCGGCAGTCTTCCTGAGGCTCGCTGCATAGGAAACGCAGGGCACCGCTGAAGGTCATGACTGCGAGCGGTTGTTCCATCGTGACACCGGTGACGCCGTCATGGGCGACATAGATGACGTTAGACTCGGGCGAGTAGTGGCCCAGACGCACTGACTGGACGGTATATGACTCGCTGTCGCTCTCGTCAAAGCCGTCAATCTGAAGCGATGTTTCTTCAGAAACAAGCTGCTCGGTGACGGGACTGCCGTTGATATATTTCGTGCGGTTGACCACCCAGTAATCGACGACTTCGTCGGCAGGCGAAATCCAGTTGGCGACATAGCTGTCAGAAGTGATGTCGGTAGCTTCGGTGGCCGTGCAGGCTGTCAGCTCGGGCACAGGCAGACATTCGCCCATCAGACCTACGCCGCGGGTGGCTGTCATACCGCCCCCTGATATAAGAAGGCGGGCTTCGTGTTTGCCGAGTGAGGTAGGTTTATACGTTATATAAAGCCAATAGCCTTCCTCGGTGTTCATGAGGTTGGCGGCGATGGAATTTGTCGACAAAGAGAACATGTCAGTATCGCCGCGATAAATCTGGAGCTTGACGTCGCTTGTCATGTTTTCTCCTTTAAAGAATATAGCCTTCTGTATCGATTCGCCAAGGGCGACCTGATTGAAATCGGCAGTCGTGTTGGCGTTGGGGTTGATTAGGGTAGGGGTACCTACAGGCCCGCCGCCCTGACCGGGAACGAAGGCTTCACCTTTGCGGTTGCCCCATATATATTCGGCAAGTTCGGGATAGTCGATAAATGGATTCCGGTTATTCTGGTAGCTGTAGACGACTTCGTTGCGAGCGGTCTCTTTGTCGCTGACAGGATCCTGTCGGTGCCATTTGAGCAGAAGGTTTACCGACCACTGGTTGAGGGTGGGGTAGGTGTTCTGCGAGAGCATGTATGTGGTGTTCCAGCGATAATCCTGATAGCAGCACACCATATAGAAGTAGGTTCGGGCAAAGTCACCCTTATATGCGTCGGCCGGTTCGAATACATACTGCGCGCCGCCGCCCTGACCGTTTATGGGATAGCCTACCGTGGTAACACCGTTATCAAATTTGACAGAACGGCTACGGTCGACTTCACCGAGGGGATAGTTGCTTTTGGCCTGGTTTGCGCGGGCTTCCGAAGGATAAAGGTGATTGAGGTCAGTGTATGCCTTTACATCGGTATCACCGCCCCACCAGCTTTTAGGAAAAGAATGTTCACGGTTCATGCCCGAAAACGACGGTATATAGAAAGTCATATTTGAATACATCTCCCACCAGCGTCGTGAATTAGGATAGACGTCAGTCTGCTGGAAATATTGCGGAAGAGCCTGATATGACGATACGCTCGTAAAGTTTTTAACAAGGGTGTAGACAGCAGTCTTTAACTGAGCCTCAGACTTTCCTGTCAGAGAAGAATAGTATCCGGCCGGAATCTCAGCCGTCGCCGACAGTGACAGCATCATCAGAGCGGCCCATAGTGATCTGAATGATATTTTCATGGATAATCAATTAAAATAATGCAGGATGCAAAAATAAGCAATTTAATTAACAATTCACAACGCTATTTAGAACAAATAACCTTAAAGAGCCTATAATAGTTCAAAAACAGACAAGTCAAAATACTTTTCAAACTATGTCAACAAGGTGTTGAAAAGTGTTGAAAAGGTTTTCATAAGTAAATTGAAAATAAATTTGCAAATGACCCGCAGCGATTTGTATAGATAAAGATCCTAATAATCAAAATAACACGCATGATAAGTTAATAGGGTCTTTTCGACATAGTTTTATTAACTTTTGACGGCTGTATGTTGAATAAAGTTATTAACTTTGCATATTATAAACACAGTGTTGATAAACCTGCTATAATACTGAATGACAATGTCTATATATGTCAATAATATATAGACAACGGGTAAACTGCATTTTATAAGTCTAAAATGCAAATTTTACGACAAAAAGTTATTGTAGCTATTGACACCTAATATTATTCTTGGAAGGAAAAATTTTTTTAAAAGATAAATTTATCATAAGATATAATGAATGTCGAAAACCACTGCCGGCATGTCAGCAAGGCTGAGAAAGCAGATTCTCTGAAAGAAGAAATCAACCGACTCAAACAAGAGAAACGGGCCGTGATACTGGCTCACTATTATCAGCGCGACGAGATACAGGATATAGCCGATCATATCGGCGACTCTCTCGCCCTGGCCCAGTATGCGGCCACGCTCAAGGACGTCGACATCATCGTGCTCTGCGGCGTTCACTTCATGGGCGAGACCGCGAAGATACTCTGTCCCGACAAGAAAGTGCTCGTTCCCGACGCCGCGGCCGGATGTTCGCTGGCCGACAGCTGCGATGCCGCCGAGTTTGAAAAATTCATCGCCCGTTATCCCGGCCACAAGGTTGTCTCTTATGTCAACACTTCTGTCGGGGTGAAGGCTCTGACCGATGTGCTGGTGACATCGAGCAACGCCCAAAAGATTGTCGAGACCTTTCCCAAGGACGAGAAGATCATCTTCGGTCCCGACCGCAATCTGGGCAATTATATAAATTCGGTCACTGGCCGTGAGATGGTGCTTTGGGACGGTGCATGTCACGTTCACGAAAAATTCTCGGTCGAGCGTCTTCTGAAGCTTAAAGAAGAGTATCCCGATGCCAAGGTGCTCGCTCATCCCGAATGTAAGAAAGCACTGGTGACGGTCGCCGACAAGGTAGGTTCGACGGCAGCACTCATAAAATATGCCGTCGACAGCGACGAGAAGGTGTTTATAGTGGCCACCGAGAGCGGCATCATACACGAGCTTCGCAAACGCTGTCCCGACAAGACCTTCATACCGGCGCCCCCCGACGAGGCCGGATGCGCCTGCAACGAGTGCGGCTACATGAAGCTCAACACTCTCGAGAAACTGCGCGACTGTCTGCGCGACGAGACTCCCGAGATAAACATTGACCCGGCTGTAGCCGAAAAGGCCCGCAGACCGATAGAGCGCATGCTTGAACTTTCATAATAACCCCACGAAATAAAAAAGAACTATAATATATATGGAATACAATCATAGAGAAATAGAGAGCCGCTGGCAGAACTATTGGCGTGAGAACAAAGTCTACCACGCCGAGATAGACAAGAACCGCAAGAAATTCTATGTGCTCGATATGTTCCCCTATCCGTCGGGAGCCGGTCTGCATGTAGGTCACCCGCTCGGCTATATCGCCAGCGATATCTACTCGCGTTACAAACGTCTGCAGGGCTTCAACGTGCTTCACCCGATGGGCTACGACGCCTACGGCCTTCCCGCCGAGCAGTATGCCATCCAGACGGGTCAGCACCCCGAGGTGACGACGATGCAGAACATCGCCCGCTACCGCAGCCAGCTCGACAAAATCGGTTTCTGCTATGACTGGGACCGCGAGATCAAGACCTGCGACCCCGAGTATTACAAATGGACACAGTGGGCCTTTATCAAGATGTTCAACTCATACTATGATAAAGACGCCGACAAGGCAATGCCCATCTCGAAACTCATAAAACACTTCGAAGAAAAAGGCACAGAAGGCATCAACGCCGCCTCGACGAAAGAGCTCGAGTTTACAGCCGAACGCTGGAAGGGCATGAGCGCCAAAGAAAAGAGCGACACGCTGATGAACTACCGCATCGCCTACCTCGGCAACACGATGGTCAACTGGTGTCCGAAGCTCGGCACCGTTCTCGCCAACGACGAGGTCAGCGAGGGCGTGTCGATTCGCGGCGGCTATCCCGTCGAGCAGAAGCTGATGTATCAGTGGTGTCTGCGCGTGTCGGCCTATGCCGGCCGTCTGCTCGACAGCCTCGAGAAACTCGACTGGACCGACTCGCTCAAAGAGACACAGCGCAACTGGATCGGCCGTTCAGAGGGCGCCGAGATGATATTCAAAGTCGACAACAGCGACCTTGAGCTCGAGATATTCACGACCCGCGCCGACACAATCTTCGGCGTGACGTTTATGGTGCTCGCTCCCGAGAGCGCATACGTCGAGAAGATAACGACTCCCGACCGACGCGATGAAGTCAACGCTTATATAGAAAGTATCAAACACAAGACCGAGCGCGAGCGCATGATAGATAAAAAAGTGTCAGGTGTCTTCACCGGCGCATACGCCATCAATCCCGTCACGGGCAAGAAAATTCCTGTATGGGTCAGCGATTATGTGCTCGCCGGCTACGGCACAGGCGCCATTATGGCCGTGCCTGCCCATGACAGCCGCGACTATGCTTTCGCACGTCATTTCGACCTCCCCATAATACCGCTTATTGAGGGCGCCGATGTCAGCGAAGAGAGCTTCGACGCCAAATCGGGCAAGATGATAAACTCGTCGAACGGCCGTCTTGACCTCAATGGTAAAGAAGTCAAGGAAGCAATCGCCGAGACCAAACGTTTTATCGAAGCCGAAGGCATAGGCAAGGTAAAGACAAACTACCGTTTGCGTGACGCCATCTTCAGCCGCCAGCGCTACTGGGGCGAACCGTTCCCCGTATATTATAAGGAAGGAATACCCGAGATGCTTGACGAGTCGCTGCTGCCTCTCAAGCTTCCTCAGATAGACCGCTATCTGCCGACAGAAAGCGGCGAGCCGCCGCTGGGACGCGCCGAAAACTGGGTGTCGCCTGAGGGCTATCCTCTCGAACTGTGCACTATGCCCGGCTTTGCCGGTTCGTCGGCCTACTATCTGCGCTATATGGACCCGCGCAACGACAAGGCGCTTGTCTCTCACGAGGCCAATAACTACTGGCGCTCGGTAGACTTATATATAGGCGGCACGGAGCATGCCACCGGCCACCTTATCTACAGCCGTTTCTGGAACAAGTTTCTCTATGACCTCGGCGAAATCTGCGAGGACGAACCTTTCAAGAAGCTTGTCAACCAGGGCATGATCCAGGGCCGAAGCAACTTCGTCTACAGAATAAAAGACACCAATACGTTTGTAAGCCGCGGTCTCATCGACCAATACGACGTAACACCCATCCACGTCGACGTCAATATCGTCAGCAACGACATACTCGACACCGAGGCGTTCAAAAATTGGCGTCCCGAATACAAGACAGCCGAATTCATACTCGAAGACGGCAAATATGTCTGCGGCTATGCTGTCGAGAAGATGTCGAAGTCGATGTTCAACGTCGTCAATCCCGATGATATAGTCGAGCGCTACGGTGCAGACACCCTGCGCCTCTACGAGATGTTCCTCGGTCCGCTCGAACAGAGCAAACCCTGGGACACGAACGGCATAGACGGCGTCAACCGCTTTATAAAGAAACTCTGGGGGCTCTTCTATAAAGGCGACACCCTGCTTGTCGATGACAGCGAGCCTACAAAAGATAATCTCAAGAGCCTTCACAAACTGATAAAGAAAGTGACAGGCGATATCGAGACGTTCTCATATAATACGTCAATCGCGGCGTTCATGATCTGCGTCAACGAGCTTTCGTCACAGAAATGCCGTTCGCGCGAAGTGCTTGCCGAATTGCTTGTCGTGCTCGCTCCTTTCGCTCCGCATGTCGCCGAAGAGCTCTGGCACTCGGCGATAGGCCGCGACACAACGATCTGCGACGCACAGTGGCCTGCCTTCAACGAAGACTATCTCAAAGAAGACACAGTCAACTATGCGGTGTCGTTCAACGGCAAGGCACGCTACAATATCAGCGCACCCGCCGATGCGGCCAAAGAAGATGTCGAGAAAATGGCTCTCGGCCATGAACTCGCAGCCAAGTGGATCGACGGCAAGAACATCAAGAAGATTATCGTCGTGCCGGGCAAAATCGTGAATATCGTCATAGGATAAGTTAAAGGATAAGTTAAACGACCGACCGGAGATAATAATAAGGCTGATTTGCCGTTGATTATATCATCTCTCTTATGGAAAAATTAGTTTTTGCCACAAATAACGCACACAAGCTTTCGGAGTTGCGTCAGATAATCGGAGACCGTTTCGAGCTGCTCAGTCTCGGCGACATCGGCTGTCATGACGATATACCCGAGACCGCCGACACGCTCGAAGGCAATGCCATGCTGAAGGCCCGTTGGGTCAAAGACCGTTACGGCTACGACTGTTTTGCCGACGACACAGGCCTCGAGGTCGATGCCCTCGGCGGTCAGCCCGGCGTCTACTCGGCCCGTTTCGCCGGTCTCGGTCATGATTCCAAAGCCAACATGAATAAACTTCTCTCGATGCTCGACGGCGAGGAAAACCGCCATGCCAGATTCAGAACGGTCATAGCCCTGATAAAAGACGGCGAGACACATCTGTTTGAAGGCATAGTCGACGGTGAAATAACAGAGTCGCCGTCGGGTACAGACGGTTTCGGCTACGACCCTGTCTTCAGACCCGAAGGCTGGAAAATGACCTTTGCCGAGGCTACGCCCTATGAGAAGAACGCCGTGAGTCATCGCGGCCGCGCAGTGGCGAAACTGATCGCTTATCTAAACGAATAAAAGCTATAATAATATGAATATACGACGTATTGTCACATTTATGACCGCTGTTGTCACCCTGCTGTCGGCGAAAGCCATCAGTTCGGTCGGCGAATGGAATATCTATCCGCAGTTTTCAGGAGAATATGCCAAGGTAATCGAAACACCTTCGAAATTATATTTCCTGTCGCTCAACAATCTGTATTCCTATACGCCCGAAGACAACGAGACTTATATCTTCAACAGTTCGAATAAACTAAGTGACAATAAAATAACAGCCATCTACTATAATGATGAGAATCATTATCTGTTATGTTGCTATGAAAACGCCAATATCGATCTCGTCTATGACGACGGCACAGTCATCAACATGCCTGACATCAAAGACGCCGTCATGTCGGCCAACAAGCAGATAAACGATGTCTTCTTCAAAGACAACAGGATTTATCTCGCACTCGACTTCGGTCTGGTTGTCTATGACGACCAGCGTCATGAAGTAAGAGAATCGGGAATATATAACATCAATATAGACCGCGTGACAATCGTCGATGACAAACTGCTTCTTTCGTATAACCGAAAATTCTATTGGGCCGATGTCGACACGCGTCACAACACATTCGACAGATTCAAGGAGATAGGTTCGTCGGTGCTCAACGACATCAGACCTATAGGCGGCAACCGCGCGATGCTGTCGAGCACGGACAGCAAGACACGCCTCGCGACTTTCGACTTTGAAAACAGCCGCCAGACCACAACCGGCGCGCTCGTCAACATCAAAGGCGGATTCAATGACTGCGAAAAAGGTTTTTATTTTCTTGACGGCAGCAATATAAACGTCATGGATGACGAGGGTAACGCTGTCGAGACAATCGCCATACCCGAGGCTTTTGCAAATGCCTCGATCGCCTACAGAAGCGGTAAGACGATATGGGCCGGCGATGCCGAGGGTATAGGCCGTTTTGATATTTCGGGCGCTACTCCGACCGTGCTGAACGACAAATACCGTCCGGAGGCCATGAGTGTCGGCGCTGTAGCCGGTATGATGCCTTCGCGTGACCATAAGCGTCTTTATATCTATAATGCCGGTCCGACGGCGTTCAAGACAGTCTATAAGGTGTCTGACAACACCGACGTGCGTCAACAGACAGATATTCTCGAAAACGGCAGTTTCCGCGATGTGGCGGTCGTCAATGCCACACTCGATTTCACCAAGTCGTATCAGAACCGTGACAAGAACACGGCCATGTATGGCGGTGTCGCCGGTGTGGTCGAGGATCCCGACGACCCCGAGATATATTATTGCGCCAACGGTCTCGAAGGTCTCTTTGTTGTCAGAGGCAACGAGCAGATACATCGTTTCAACGCCACAAACTCGCCCCTTATATCGGCCTGGGGTGCCAATAACGCCAGCCGAGTCTTTGATGTCAAGATAGACAAAGCCGGAAACCTGTGGGCCGGCGTCGCTTATCGCCGTGACAACACAAAAGGGCCGTATTTCATACTTCCCGCTGCCAAACGCCGTAATATTCCCAATGTCACTGCCGAAGACTGGGTTGAAGCGCGCATACCTTCGACTTTTGTCAATCAGAAAGACTTCCAGTCGCTTTTCTGCGAGAAATCAAATATCGTCGCCATTTTCACCGGTGCATGGGGAGGCGGACTTATCCTTATCGATACCAAAGGCACCTATGCCAACCCGGCCGATGACGAGACAGTGCATTTCACGTCTTTTACAGATCAGGACGGCGCGACGGTAAGTTATGACCGTCAGGTAAGCATCATTGAGGATGCCCGCGGACGCATCTGGGTAGGCACGACATCGGGTGTCTACGAGATAACCAATCCGGCGGCTTCTGTCAATCCGACCGCGCGCATCAGCCGCATCAAAGTGCCCCGCAACGACGGTACAAACTATGCCGACTATCTTCTCGAGTCAGACCAGATCAACGCCATGGCCGTCGACCCGAGCAACCGCAAATGGATAGCGACAGAGGCTTCGGGCGTCTATCTCGTCAGCGAGAACGGTGACAAGATTATCGAGCACTTCGATGTCAACAATTCGCCGCTGCCTTCAAATGCGGTCTACTCGGTCTACTGCGACCCCGAGGGCAATATGGTC
The DNA here is from genome assembly GCA_902493335.1 of uncultured Porphyromonadaceae bacterium. Taxonomy (GTDB): domain Bacteria; phylum Bacteroidota; class Bacteroidia; order Bacteroidales; family Muribaculaceae; genus CAG-873. The sequence continues at coordinate 3,920 of CABUPJ010000060.1, read as the reverse complement.
TATTTCGGCACGGCGCAGGGTCTGATCTCGTACCGCGGCACTTCGTCGCCGGGCAAGGACGACTACAGCGAGGTATATGCCTATCCCAACCCCGTCAGACCCGACTATCACGGCTGGATTACCGTCACGGGTCTTATGGAAAACTCTCTTGTCAAGATAGCCGATGCCGCCGGCAACGTCTTCCATCAGGGACGTTCGGAGGGCGGTATGTTTACCTGGGACGGCTGTAACGCGTCGGGCGAGCGCGTGCGTTCGGGCGTTTACTTTGTCTTTGCGTCGCAGAGCGAGGACGGCGGCTCTGAAAGTGTCGTCACCAAGATACTTGTTGTAAACTAAGACTCTCTTCTTGCGTTAAGAATAGTATGGAAGATAAACTGAAATATGTAGATGAAGACGACAAGGTCTACGGCCTCACAGGCGTGGCTATTTCTGTCGTGGCACTCGATGCCGATTCAATCATAGAGTCGCTGTCGCTCGACGATGCCGAGTCGATAGAGTTTTCGCGTTATTTTGAGTATGTATCAAATCCGCGCGTATCTCCGAGAATCGTCTGGAACGAGATGGTAAAACATTTTCAGGTGCTGACGGCGATGCGCATCGCCAATATGATGTGCCGCAATTATGTCCGCCACCGCCGCAAACTCTCGTCTGACATAGCCCGGCTGCTGAAGGAATGCAACCGGCGTGACGGTGTCGACGGTTATCAGCTCGATGCCGACGAGGCCGATGTCATATTCGACAAAAACTACAATTATTTCGACCGGCTGTTTTCATACAGCCAGATACACCAGAGTGCCAACGAATTTGCCGAGGTGCTGCGCCGCCAGCGCAAGATGACGGTGTCGGAAATCATCGATCAGCTCAGAGCCATCTCGTCATTCTGACGGGAACATGCGGTCGATTATTTCCTTCAGGACGAGGGGCGACTCGGGTCCGACATTGAAGATAAGGTCGAGGACACTCAGACCGGCGACGAAGCCGAATTTAGATGATCTCACCTGATAATACTCTACGGGAGCTGCCGATTTGAAGTCGCAGCTCCTGTAATCTTTTATAATGGTGTCTGACGCATTCTGAGGGGTCTCAGAGGCGATTCGGGTGTCGATGCCGAGTATTTGTCTTATGACGCTGTCGGCGGCCATATCGAGCTCCGCAATAGTCCTGAAGACTGTGCCCGGTTCTGACAGCAGCGGTTTGAACCGGTCGTAGTAGAATTCAAAGAAGGGTGTGCGTCCGTAGGCCGATTCGAGCGATACGCGATGGACGTGCCACCAGCGTCCGTGGGTAGACACGGCTGTTTCGTTCCATGAACGGCGGCCGGGCTGATGGTCGACGGGGACAGTAAGCGACAGAGGCCCCTGTGTGTTGATTATATCGCATCGGTGGGCGCTTTTGAAGCGTTTGTTGGCTGTCATGGCTGTGTCGATCACAGCGCGCCCGTAGGCGGCCATAATGGCATAATAGCCCGTTGCGGCCATATACTGCGGGGGCAGCAGTGCGATATGGCGGTCGTCGAATCTGCGGAGTGGTGTCATTTGTCAGGGTTGGCGTCGCGGAAGATGCGGTTCCATCTGATGCCGCCGTCAAGGAGGCTGCGGTCGCGGTCAAACGAGATGATGACAAACATCGGTGTGCCGACGACATGGTCTTCGGGAACAAAGCCCCAGAAGCGCGAGTCCTGCGAGAAGTCGCGGTTGTCGCCCATCATGAAGTAATAGTCCATGGCGAATGTGTATGTGTCGGCCGGTTTGCCGTCGATATAGACACGTCCGTCTTTAAAGTAAGAGTCGGTGTGTCCCTCGTAGTTGCGTATCGCGCGCTGATATGTGAGCCAGCTGTCGCGGTCGAGCTTTATCGTCATGCCTTTGGCGGGAATGAGGATGCCGTTGTCGCCGCCGTAGTTGCTGAGCGACCAAGAGTCGGCGAGTCCGTCGGGGAAGAGATAGCTGCCCTGAGCGCCGGGAGGGAGGAGTGTGTTGGTCTTGATATAGCCTTTGAGCATGCCGGCGTCGGTCAGCTCGGTTATCATCTTGGCAGTGAGCGGCAAGGCATAGAAGTGTGTGGCGTCTTTGGCGCCGGGAATCCATGTAGCGAGGTTGGCGCGGTCGAACTCGTTGAGCGACATTGTCTCGACGTCTGAGGCCGTTATCTCGAGGCGTTTGATGATGTCGTCGGTCAGCGGACCGTTCATAGCGGCTATATAGTTGAACTGGACGTTTTCGGGAAAGGCGACCGGCTTGCCGTCGATATAGATGGTGTCGTTGACAATCTTCAGGGTTTCGCCCGGGAGACCGACGGCGCGTTTGACAAAATTCTGACGACGGTCGACAGGGCGGTAGATAATCTCGCCGAAGGTGTTCTTGTCATTTTTAACGCGCTCACGGCCATAGTTTTTGACGAGAAGGTCATAGTATTCGGGGGTGTCCTCGAATTTCGAGGCGACAGTGTCGCCGGCGGGGAAGTTGAAGACGACGATGTCGCCTGACTCGATTTTGCGCAGGCCTTTGAGACGTTTGTATTCTACCGAGGGTTTGTCGAGATAGCTGTCGGTGTTGATTATAGGCAGGCGGTTGTGGACGAGCGGGAAATGAACCGGCGTCATCGGCACACGGGGACCGTAGGTCATCTTGTTGACCCAAAGATAGTCGCCGGTGAGCAGTGTTTTCTCGAGCGATGACGACGGAATCTGATAGTTCTGACCGACGAAGGCGAAGACGAAGTAGACGATTACGAGCGCATAGACGATGGCGTCGACCCAGCTCATGATACTGCGCACAGCCTTGTTTTTGCTCTTTTTCCACCATGTGAAGGGTATATATCCGGTGATATATATGTCAAACAGTAGAAAGACGAAAATAGCCGGCCACCAAGAGCCGAGCCAAATTGTCCATGCGATGAAGAGCATTGTCACAATGCCGAAGCGCACCCATCGGGTGGTTTTTACTTCCGACAGGCGACGCATGAAATCATCCTTGAACGAAAGTTTATTTTGAGTTGTCTGAGTCATTTCAACGAATTATTTTGGCACAAAAATACACAATTTCATTCATTTAATATCTTAACAACTTATAAAAGAGTTAAGATTGATGAATAAAGGAGTTCGAGGGGTGAAAATTCGAGTTATCTCGGCTGATATCTGTCGGGTATTTGGTAAATTGACAAATTCTATGTCGTTTTGCATTAATCTACGAATTTCATAGAATGATGCAAAAGTATGGATAATGTGTTAATATAGCGGCTTTTTAGCCGAGACTCAGGCCGGAGGCCTGAAATTTTGTTAGCCCCGAGCGCTTGCCGCTCGGGGTAGTGGTTCATACATAAGCCTCAACCCCGGCGGGGTTGCACATCAGTCCCAGTCATCGGCATACCATTCGAGTCCGTTTCGTCCGGCCATCTCCTCCATTTCATCCAACAGATTATGTGCCCGATGATGCTCTTCCTGCCCCATGATATATTGCTTGCACGACTCTATGCCATCGACGCCAATAGAAACCGCGTAATATCCTTCTCCCCAATATTCAAACCTCGGGAAATTAGGATTTTCTCTCATCCAGCGTGTGCTGTTCTGCTTGATGTCTTTAACCAAATCGGCAATGGCCTCAGTGGGATGTACATCGACGAGCATGTGGATATGGTCGGCAACACCGTTCATGCGTAGCAAAAAGCATTTTTTATTTTTGAGGATGCCGAATATATATGCATAGAGCTCTCTTTTATGCTCTTCTGCGATAGTGGGCTTTCGATGTTTTGTTGCGAAGACGATGTGGTGGAGTGATTTAGTCTTACTCATGGTATAGTATATATGTATGTTCAACCCCGCCGGGGTTGGTGGTTGTTTCTGTATCGCTTGCCACGGCACGAGTGCCCGCGGAAATCTAGGACTCGCGCAAGCGGAAAGTGTTAAAAATACTGTCTGTGCA
>CABUPJ010000059.1 GCA_902493335.1 uncultured Porphyromonadaceae bacterium | reverse complement strand
GTCTTGAGGTCGATGAGCACGCGTTCGACGGGTATCGAGGTCGTGAACTCGATGAAGAGACGGTCGGGCAGGCTGTAGAAGCGGTGGGCCTTGGTCAGTGTGACAGAGGCGTCGCGGGGTGTGCCGTAGCTGTATGACACAACGCCGTTGTCGCTCATGGTGACTTTTGTCATGCCCGATGCGCCTTTGACGCTCCAGCCATCCCATGCGGCCAGTGACAGTGTGGCTTTGTCGGCTATCTCGACGGTCACCTCGGCCTGATCTGAGAATTCACCGATGCGGCCGGTTATTGTCGTCGTGCCTTCCTTGAGGGCTTTGAGCACGCCGTTGGCGTCGATGCTGACGATGCTCGGGTCGGCGACGCTCCATTCGAGAGAGGCGGGGTTATAGGTATAAGTCACATCGCCGAGGCTGGCGGTCACTTCGATGGGGTATTCGCGGGTGGCGTCGATGAGAAGCGATTTGATGCGCAGGCCCATGGCGGCCTCCATGACGTCGATTTTCTTGCTGACGGTGACGCCGTTATATTCGGCGGTCAGCATGCCTGACGCCGGTTTGCCGGCGGCGGTGAACATCGAGCCGTCGCAGCTGCCGAGGCTCGGGTCACACGAGAGGGTGAAACCGTTGAGGTCATAGTCGACGACGGCGCCGTATTTGTTGTAGGCGATGATAGTAGGCTCGAACGACGAGTAGATCGGGGCTTTCAGCTTGGGATCGTTGAACTCGATGCGGGCGACGGCGTCATCGTCTTCGGGCGCGATCGAGTAGATAAGCCAGCCGTTGGCGACGGCGCGGGGCTGGCTTTCGGTTGTCTTGTTGATGACCGAGCCGTTGACAAACATCTCGGCTGAGCCGCCGGCGTCGAAGTTCGACAGGTTGGCGCATCCGAAGTGTCGCGCTATCTCACACATCTTCGTGGTGTTGCAGCCTGCCGACAGGCCGTAGACCGGGTCGGTCGACCGGTCGATGACGATGATATACAGCGTCTTGCCGTCGGTCGATGTACCGTAGCCGGTGCGCGAATAGACCTGACTGTTGTATGGCAGTATCTCGTTCTGCCGGGTAAGCTCGCCGTCGCGCATGACTATGGCATTGCCGCCGATGGCCTGTTCGACAAGCGGAGTGACGGCCCTGTCGGTGTCGGGGTTGAACGTCCAGGTACATTTCAGCGTCACTTTGTCACCCGGCGCGAGCGATGCCAGCTGTGTGCGGCTGTCGCCGCGTCCGACGAGAGCGAGATCGTGGTCGCCGAGTGTGCCGGTGCCGGCATCTGTGCGTACTTCGCGCACGGTAAAGACGATGTCTTCGCCACCTGTCCATTTCTGGCCTTCGTCGATGTCGAGAATCACCTCGGTGGCGTCGTTGGCGATGTCGTCCTTATAGTCGGTGGTGATGGGCATGAAGGCTTTAGTGGCGCCGTAGTAGCTGTTATACATGCCGCACTCGTCGAAATGGACACCTTTGTTGCACTGGTGTACTTCAATAGAGCCGATTTTTTCGTTGGTGGCCTTTATTGACGAAGTGCAGTAGTCGACATACATCTTTTTGTCATAGTCGAGGGCGACGATGCCTGTGCTGAGTGTGCCCCAGTCAAACTGGTCACGGTGCTGGTTTGATTCGGTGACAATCTTGCCGTTGCGCAGGCTGACATTGCGCGTTGTACCTGCGAGGTTGGGATACTCGGGCTGTGACGCCACAATCCAGAAGTTGGCGTTGGCGCCGGCAATCGCCCGATGGCCGGCGCCCGACTGGCGCTCGGCGGCTTTGGCAAGTGATTCGGTGCCCGAGGCCGACTCGTTGGCGATGGTGGTCTCGATGCGGTTGTAGGGATTGGTAAGATCGACAGTCAGCAGGTTGACGTTAAGCGGATATGACGGGAAACGCAGGCGTCTGTATCTGACACCCGGGCCGATTTCCTGTTCGATCAGTATATTGTAGTCATAATCAGTGCCTTCAAGGCTGATGCTTTCTGCGGCTATGTCTGCCGTTACGGCTCCAAGAGCCACTGATAGTGCGAATAATCTATATCTCATTGTCTATGATTGGTTATCTTACGATAAGTTTGGCTGCTCTGATGTCAGAGTCGTCTTTGACGGTCACTATGTATATGCCGGCTGCCGACGGAGCTGTGAAGCTGTTGCCTGCCGATGCCGATACCACGGCGCCCGAGAGGTTGAAAACTGTTATTTCGGCCTCGTCGTCTGACGTGCCGACGGTGACGGTCGCTCCTGGGTCAACGGGATTGGGCGAGAGCGCGAGTCTCTGATTGTCGGTGACGGCTATGTCGGCGACGGCTCCGGCTCCGTTATAATGTGCCGTGAGGTCGCCGAGTTTTATGCTGTGTTCGCCTTTGACCGTGACATTTTTGTTGAGCGAGATTTTGAGGGTCTTTACAGTCAGCGGATATGTGGCCATGTCAAGCGGGTCGCCGGCCGCACTGACCGGGAACTCGATTGTGTTTTCTGTGCCCGCGGCAAAATCGCCTTCTTCCGGTCCTTTGACTATCACCTGGTTGGCTTTGGTATGGTTGCGTGTACGCATATCGAGTGTGATGCTTGAGATGGCGGCGCTCGATGTGAACGAGAGTGTGATGCGGTCAGGAAGGCTGTAGAAGTTGAAGTCTTTTGTCAGTGTGATTGCCGGGTCGCGCGGGCTGCCGAAGTTAAACGAGATGGTGCCGTCGGCGCTGAGTGTCGTGCCCGAGATGCCGCTGGCGCCTTTGGCGGTCCATTGTTCCCACGACGGTGCGGTCATGGTGATGTCGTCGGGTATTTCGACGGTGACGGTAGTGCGGTCGGTAAATCTGCCGATTGTGCCGGTCAGAGTCGTGCTGCCGTTCTTAAGCCCTTTTAGCACACCGTCGGCGCCGATTGTCGCTATGGCCGGGTCTTCAATGGACCAGTCTACTGTCGCAGGGTCGATATTGAAGATGCCGTTTTCTGACGTGGCGGTCATTTCGACAGGATAACTGCGGCGCGAGTCGATAAGCACCGGCTTGAGTCTTAGTCCGAGCTGCGCTTCGACGACGGTGATGTCTTTTGAGACTGACGCGTTGCCGAGAGTGGCTGTCAGTTTGCCGGTGGCGGCATGATCGCCTGCCGTGTAGCGGTTGCCGTCGCAGGTGCCTATGGCCTCCTCGCAGGTGAAGACGACGTCTTTGACATCGTGGTCGATGAGCGAGCCGTATTTGTTGTATCCTAAGATTCTGGGTGATGATGTCGAGAGATTGGGCACTGTGATGTCCACGTCGTCAAACTCGATGCGTGTGATGACATCGTCTGCCGGAGCCGTGTCATAGACCATCATGCCGTTGGCGACAGCGCGCGGGAATGACTCTGTCGTCTTGTTGATGACTTTGCCTTCGATGAGCATCTGGGCCGAGCCGCCGCCGTCGAAACCTGTGAGGTTGACGCAGCCGAAGTGTTTCATGATATAGCACTCTTCTTCGGTGGTGACGCCGATGCTTGTGCCCCATCTGGGGTCGGGCACCTTGTCAATCGTGATGATGTAAAGAGTCTTGCCGTCGGCAGATGAGCCATAGGCCGTGCGCGAATATACCATCTTGTTGTAGTCGTCGGTATAATTGTAGTCTTCGAGGACTCCGTCGCGCATCAGTATCGTGTTGCCGGCGACCAGCTCGACGAGTTCGGGGCGTGATCCGTCGGCATACGATGTCCAGCCGTGGTCGACAGTCACTTTATCGCCGGGAACAAGCTTGGCGAGGTTGTCTTTATTGAATCCCCTTCCTACCAGCGCGAGGTCATAATCGCCCAGAGTGCCGGTTCCGGCGTCGGTCCTGACTTCCATTACCGTGCATTTCATCGGGCGTCCGGCCATCCACTGCTCGCCCTCGTCGAGGTTGAGGTAGACCTCGGTGCACTGCCCATCGACTACGCGCCAGTGGGCCACGCCGCTGTCGTCATAGACATCGACGGGCTGAAACTGCTTGTCGCGGCCGAAGAAGTGGTTGTAGAGCGTTATCTCGTCGGGATGCACCACCTTGTTGCACTGAAAGAATTCGGGAGAGCCTATCTTTTCGTTGATGACGTGGCCCTCCCAGCGCATACGGTCGATAACGGCAGTTTTTTTCGAGTCGATGGCTGCGATGGCCGGTGTCTCCCACCACCAGACGTCCCATGTATTTGTTGTCTCGGTGATTATTTCGCCGTTGCGCACGCTGCCGCCAAGCTGAGCCCCGAGGATAAGGTCTTCCCAGGGACGCTGTCCGGTGACAATCCAGAAATTGGCGTTGGCTCCGCCGACGACACGTTTCTCGTCGGTCGTATAGCGGGCGGCGGCGCTTTCGAGGAGTTCGGTCTTGCACAGCTGTTCGCCGCCCTGCATGTTCTCGACCGTATTGTATTCGTTGTTGAGATCGACAATCATGAGATTGAAGTTGAGCGGAAAATCAGGCATGCGGTATCGCATGTATGTCGTGCCCGGACCTATATCGCGTTTGAGCATAAGACGCGCGTCGTATGTCTTGTCTTTGATGGTGATCTGTTCGACAGACTGTGAGAAAGCCGGCAGTGCGAATGTGGCGGCCGCGGCCAGGGCAAGAGTATATTTCAGTTTCATGGCAAAGATAATTGGTTATAGTTACTATGCAAACTTAGGCAAATAATCCCGAATCAGCAAAAAATAGTGCCACGTCCATCCCAATAAAAAGGAAGTCTGTTATTAAGGAAAATTGCATAAAGCAGATAATATATTGCTGATAGAAATCATATTATGCGCCGAGGGTTGTCAGTGGCACGACCAGCACATTGTCTTTCCTTCGATAGGCAAATGCTCCGGCGGCTGTTATAACCATCATAAACTTGGGCATTTTCATGCGTGTATCGTCGATTTTTTCTGATAGTTTCAGAAGGCTCTGTGCTCCATCTTCAATGAGTCTCTCTCCTCCCAATTTGATTTCGACAAGACCGTAATCGCCGTTAGGCAGGTGTATCACGGCGTCACATTCGAGCCCGTTTTTGTCTCTGTAATGGTAAACGTTTCCACCCAACGGCTGAGAATATACCCTTAGGTCTCTGATACACATGGTTTCGAAAATAAAGCCAAAAGTTTTTAGGTCATTGATGAGGTCGCCGGGCCCTATGCCCAGTGCTGCTGTGGCGACTGACGGATCGACAAAGTAATGTGTGTCGGCTGATCTTATTGCGGTCTTCGATTTCAGATTAGGATTCCATGCAGGCGTGTCTTCGATGACAAACATAGAACGCAGTGCATCGAGATAGTTGCGCACAGTCTTGTCTTCCATCACATTGTTTCCAGCTCCGTTCATATCGTCGATGATCTGTTTTACCGAGGCCTGTGTACCTTGAAATCTGGCATAAGAGCGCATTAGCCTCTTTGCTCTCTCGACACTCCGGTCGACACCGTCTACCTCTCTGATATCGACGTTGACAATCGCGTCATAATAATCTTTCGAAGGATTCATAGCGATGTCGTCTGACATTGAGGTTACGGCGGGCCAACCTCCGCGGCAAGCCAAAAATGCTATTTTATACAGGTCTGCTTTTGATTCGGCTGCAATTTTGGTTTCTGAGTCGGTAAATAGCTGTGTGAGACTTACGGCACCTGTCGAGTCTCCCGATTCATACAGCGACATAGGCCTCATTCTGAGCCATGCGAATCGACCTGTGCCCGAGTGTTTTATTTTACTTCGGTCAGCTGGTTTGGCTGAACCTGTAAGAATAAACTGTCCCATACCTTTTTTATGGTCAATTCTGAAACGTATCGCATCCCAGAGTGTCGGCGTAAGTTGCCATTCGTCTATCAGTCGTGGCGTTTCACCGTCAAGTAAGATGTCCGGATTATCCTCGGCGAATATTTCATATTGAGCGCGTTTCTGCGGGTTATCCATAAATATGGCACTTTTTGAATGGTGTTCTGCTGTAGTGGATTTACCGCACCATTTGGGTCCTTCGATTACAATGGCACCGATGCTGCGCAAACGGTTTGCAAGCTCAGAATCGACAATACGTTTATGATATAATTCGTCCATAACTATCTGATTTATGGCGTAAAGTTACGTCTAAAAATTCAAATTACCAAATTTGGCCGGTTTTCATTACCAAAAATGGCACATTTTCATTACCAAATTTGGCTGGTTTTCATTACCAAAAATGGCGCATTTTCATTACCAAATTTGGCTGGTTTTCATTGCCAAAAATGGCGCATTTTCATTACCAAATTTGGCCGAAACAAATAGGTCGCTTGCTCGTTGATGAAATGTTTGATATTTAGGTTGTTATGGGCTGAACTGGGCGAGATTCACATTTTTCAATCCAAAAATGAGGACAAAAAACACACTTTTCAATCCTAAAACCACCCCAAAATTCACACGTTTCAATCCGCTACAGGCTATGGAACAACAAAAAAGGAGGCATGCGATTAAATAAATGAAAAATAGCTGTATATTTGTGGGCAATTACTGACATTTTTCAATGACCCCGAGGCTGTCAAATGCCTGATTAGAAAAATTTATAGCGAAAAGCATCGGTAAATTATCATCAAAATAATGAAAAAACTTATCTCAATTTTTATTCTGTGCCTTGTGGCCGTAATAGAGACTGCGGCAGTGGAGCCGAAGATTTATTCGCCCGCGGAGTCGCCTCTTAAGATAAAATCATGGAATCAGCTCAAGGGTGTTCCGCTCAGACTCGAGGTCTATGGACTTTATGATAACGGACGACTGGTCAACAGTTTTTATCCGTCGGAACAGGGATTCAACGAAGGTGAAATTCTCACGACAGAGTTCGGCGGTCTCAAATGGTATAAGGTGGTTCAGGGCAATAATGCCATGAATCGTTTGTTTGACGCCCGTGTCGACGGCCTGACGCTTCATACGTCAAGTCCTGAAGAAGATATAACGTGGATAAAGATACTTGAGGTCGGCAAACTTGAGGGCAGTTATCTTCTGCTTACCGTAGACAACCGCAATACCTATCGCTGGTATGTGATTGATATGACAGCCTTTAACCGCAACGTTAATAAGGGTAAATCATCACGCGCCAAAACAGCCGGGACTCCGAAATAAGATTACCGCATAACAATCGAGGCCGGGAAGTCACACGACTCCCGGCCTCGGTGTTATATATATGGCTGCAGAACCTTTTTACTTGCGGCGGCGCACCGAGCGGGCGGCGCCTGAGTTGTTCGACGCTTTCTGCTGCTTGGGCTCTTTGACTTTTTTAGACGAGCGCTTGGTCGAGCGTTTTGTCGAGCGGGCCGGAGCCTTCTTTTCGTTGTCCTCTTTCACGGTGACGCTGTCGCCGCGTTCGCGGGCTTCGCGGGCTTCACGTGCGGCGATGACTTCCTCGCGCGACGGCACCCACAGTTTCTGCTCGAAGTTGTCGAGACGCGCCTGGATGCTGTCTTGGGCGCGCTTGCGGTCATCAGGGTCGGGGTAGAGTTGCATCATCGACTTGTTCTTCAGATTGCGTGTTTTGTAGATTTCGCCGTCGTACATCGAGAGATTGAAGAAGTCGTCGTAGCTGCATGTCGGCATGTTATTGTCGTCGTTGATGAAAATCGACTGCTGGGCGAGCCATGGGCGTATGTCTGAGAATTTCACCCAGAACATAGGATAACGCACGGCTTCGCCGCCGAAATCGCCGGCGCGGTGGAGCACGGGGCAGATGGCTTCGACGCGCGGACGCAGACGGTTGTGACGCGTGTCATACTCCCAGCGTTCGATGATATAATATGAGAGCACCTCGTTGGCAGGCACGTCGCTCTCTTCGATGACAAAACGCGGATTCTTCTCTGTCGAACCCTTGGCCGGGGTATATAGTATGTGGAAACGGTCGAGCATGTCGCGAACCTTCACGGCATACTGGTCGGTGAATATCTCGCGTCCGTCGAGATATTCGTATGCCGTCAGCCGGTTGTTGGCCAGCAGCCGCATGATGATGCGGAAGAGGTTTTCCTGTCCGTCGACAGTCTCTTCGGGATAGTAGAGCGGCGCGTTCTTGTCCTTGTCGAGGTCGAGGTGACGGTAGATGACGCGCATCCACTGCAGGTCGGCCTCTGATACGGGCGAGCCGTCGGTGTCATAGAATTGCTGCATGCGGTCGGTGATAACCGGACCGTCGTCGGCGTTCTTGTCGCGTCGGCGTTCAGATGCTTTGTCGCGCCGGCGCACGACGCCGTTGTTATCCTGGGCGAAGACGGGCAGCAGCGTCCCTAACATAAGGGCCGCGACGGCTGCATATAGTCTGATCGGTTTCATATATATCGTTATTGTCTGTTTTTTTCAGTGGTTAGTTGACGATTACTTCCATCGGCGACAGGTCGCGGGTGATGCCGTCGGGGCCTACAGCCTTGATGCGCGAGATATAGAATCGTTTGCCGCGCGACAGGCGCTGGAACGACTGTTTCTGCCGGGCCGAGAACGACGAGCCGTCGCTTACCTCGGGGATGGCGTTGCCCATCGAGTCGAAGAAGACGGTCTCGAAGCTGAGTACCTTGAAACGGGTGTCTATCAGTCCGTCGTCGATGGCGGCCTCGATGCCCGGAGCCTGCAGCAGCAGGGTCTTGGCGAAGGGGCGGCCGCCTTTGTAGTGGTCGATGTTGCCTTTGCCGTCGTTGAAGGCGATGTAGGGCGTCGGGTCGGGCAGTTTGCGCACACGGAAGGTGGTCGTCGCTACAGTCGTGTTGCGTCCGTCCATGTTGGCGGTCACGGTGACGACTGCGTCTTTGCCGACGGCAGACGGGCGGGCGACCCAGTGGTCACCGCTGCGGGTGAGCGTGCCGTTGGTCATCGTGGCCGAGATGTCGCCCATGGCGACGCCGGGCACAGAGATGCCGATGGGGTTGTCGATGCCGGCGTAGAGCACGTTCATCATCGTGGCCGACACTGTGGCCATCGGTTCGATGACGGTGTATGACGATGTGAAGTCGTGGCGTGTCTTCGAGCCGTCGCCGTGGGTGACTTCGAGATAGCCGTTGTAGTCGAACTTGCCCGTCGACGAGGCGTTGAGCTCATAGAGGCCGCGGTCGTTTTCGAGAGCCTTGCCGTTGATGAAGATTTGCGGGCGGGCCGTGGTGTCGACGGCTGCGAGCACGATGTTGGCCGAATATTTGCCGCCGCGCATCACCAGCCTCGACTGGGGCATGACATAGGCGTTGAGTTCGTTGACGCGCACGTCGCCGGCGTCGACCTGCGACAGCAGGGTCGACAGGGCTTCGCCTTCGGCATACAGTATGTCGTTCTGGAGTTTCGACAGCAGGGTTATGGCGGCCACGACGGGCTGTTGCTCAAACTTAGATTCTTCCCATGTCTGGGCCGTCAGTGTGCCGGGCTTGAGGGTGTCGTCGGTCGAGAGGGCGCCCGCTATGCTCGCGCGTTTGACCGAGTCGACCATTATCTGGTTGATATATTCGCGGTAGAAGTCGATATTGTGGCGCAGCTTGCTGCCGAGGCTGTTGCCCGGCGCGAGCATCACGACGGCCGCGGCCTCGAGGTCGTCGCGGTTGATGATGTTGTCGGGATCGCCCTCGCTGCCGTCGGCTTTGCGCACTATGGCATATTTGAGCGAGTCGACACGGCTGTATATCTGGCCGGTGACATCGCGCACCTCCCTGGCTTTCTCGAACCACTGCAGACCCTTGTCGGGGTTTTGTTCGGCGAAGGCGGCGAGCTGGCTGTAGAGCGCTTCGTTACGCTGGGCCACGTTGTTGTTAGAGCGGTTCAGACCGTCGTGGACCTGCGTGAAGCCGTCGAGCACGTCGCTCGAGACGTTGAGCGCGAGCATGGCCGTCAGGACGATATACATCAGGTTGATCATCTTCTGACGGGGCGACAGTCTTGTGTTGTTTGCTCCCATTTATCTTGTCTGGTTCTTGTCGGTTTAGGAATTCTGTGTTGTGGCGCTGTTGTCGGCCGGGGCTGCCGTGGCGTTGATGTCGCCGGGCATCATCGGGCGGTACATGTTGACAGTCATCGCCGTGATCATTTTCTCATAGACTGAGTTGAGCTGCTGCATATAGCGGGCCATCTTCTCGGTCTCCTCGCAGTAGCGGGCGCTCTGTGCCGAGCTCTTCTCATACATGTCGCGGATGTCCTTGATGCCGCGGTTGACGCGGTCGATCGAGTCGAGCTGCGACGAGACGCTTTTGAGCTGAATCTCGTAGATGGTGTTGAGGCCGCTGATGTTGCGGTTGAGGTCGAGCATCTGCTCGACATAGCCCTGCGAGCTGCGGGTGATGTTCTCAGAGTTTTCGGTGATGGCGCGGTAGCTGTCGAGCAGCACGTCCGAGACGTTGTTGAGGGCGGCTGTCGTCGTCTTGAGGTGTTCCATCTCGGCGGCGATGCCGGCCATCTGGTCGAGATAGCGCTGGGTGGCCTCGGTGAGTTCGGCCATGCGGGCGAGCTGGTCCGAGGCGGCGGCCATTTTGGCGATGCTCTCGGTGAGCGAGCGCGAGTCGTCGTCGCTGAGCTCGATGCCCTGCGGCAGCCCCACGGCGGCCTTGGCGTCGGAGACAGACACCTTGCGGCCGGCTGAAGCGCCGCCGCTGATGACGATGCCGCTGCCGCCGTTGAAGTCGGGACGGTCTTCGTCGTTGTGGCTGTCGAGGACGGGGAAGACGTCTTCCCACTTATATTCTTTCGGCGGACGGTCGAAGGCGGTGAGGATAAACATAAGCACCTCGGTGCCCATGCCGACAGACAGCAGCGTGTTGCCGCCGGGGAGGTGGAGTATCTTGAACAGGGCGCCCCAGATGACGATGGCCGCGCCGATACTGTATGCGAAGTTGAAGAAGCGCTGGCCGTTCTCACTGCTGATGAAGGCGCTGATTATATTTCGGTATTTCTTTACTTTTTCCATGTTGCGATGGACTGGCTGGTATTTGTTGTCTTGTTATTTCTTGTCTGACTTCTGGCCCTTGGCAAAGCCTATCTGCGATCTGACGCAGCGGAAGCCGATATATGAGCGCTGTTCGTTCTGATACTCCCACATGCGCAGGTCTGAACGTACGTTGTGGGCCACGTCTTTCCACGAGCCGCCGCGCACGATCTTGCGCTTCATCTTGTAGGGGTCTTCCTGGGCGGCGTCGTAGCGGTATTCGGGGTTGAGGTCGCTCGTCAGCTTGCCGACGCTCTCGGTATAGGCCGTCGAGGTCCATTCGCTGACATTGCCGGCCATGTCATACAGTCCGAAGTCGTTGGGCGCGTAGGTGCCGACACGCGACGTTATCACGTGGCCGTCCTTGACATAGTTGCCTTCGTTGGGCTTGAAGTTGGCATAGAAGCAGCCGCGGTCGTCGCTGAGGGCGAGGTCGCCTTCCCAGGGGTACATGTTCTCGTTGACACCGGCGCGGGCGGCATATTCCCACTCGGCCTCGGTCGGCAGACGGTAGGGCTCGACATAGACGCCCTCGCGGCCGAGCGAGCGGCGCAGGAAGTCGGTGCGCCAGTTGGCAAAGGCGTTGGCCTGCTCCCAGCTCACGCCGACAACCGGATATTCGTTATAGCCGCCGTGTGAGAAATAGAGTCTGACGTAAGGCTCGTTGTAGGCGTTCTCGAAATCGTTGATCCATGCCGTCGTGTCGGGATAGACGTTGACGATATAGGTGTTGAGGAAGTCGTAGTCGCCCGTGAGGCCGCGTGTCACGGTCTCGCGGATGATTTCGCCCTCGTCATTGATATAGGCGGTGTCTTTTGATATTATGGGGTTGACCGTCGGCGCGGGTTTGTCGGTGTTATATTCGCGACGGCGCGGGTTGAGACGGTTCTTGCGCTTTGCGGCCTCGGTGTGGTTGTAGACTTCATAGCGGTAGTTGAGCTGGTCGCCGTCGAGCTCGCGCACGCCGGTGATGGGGTTGGTGCGGTAGACACTCTCGATGGCGCGCAATTCGTCTTCGTTGGGGTTGCGCCAGGGTATAGGCTTGTTCCAGTTGAGATGAGGGGTCACGGGGTTTCCTTCGCGGTCTTCCTCGATCTTGAACTCCTCGTTACCGCCGTAGGCGGGGTCGGCGAGACGCTCGCGGATGATGGAGTCGCGCACCCAGAAGACAAACTGCTTGTATTTGCTGTTTGTGATCTCGGTCTCGTCCATCCAGAAGCCGTCGACAGAGATGCCGCGTGCGTCGGCCTGAAGATTCCACAGGCTGTCGGGTTTCTGCACGCCCACTTCCATCGAGCCGCGGTTGATCAGCACCATGCCGTAGGGGGTCGGTTCGACCCACGAGGTGGCGCTGACGCCGGTGACTTCACCCCCGGCGGAACTGCGCGAGCCTGTGGCGCATGAACTCAGGATAGTCGCCGCGGTGACACAGGCGGTAAGGATATTTGTGGTTGTCTTCATATGTCGGTGTTTGATATATTGGTCTTTATTGAGAGAGATTTGATGCAGGCGTGGCCTGTTACATTATGCGTATATTTTTTTGTTTGTTGCGGTTCTTGTCCGACAGGTCGAGTTTCAGGCGGTAGCCGGCGAATATCTCGTGGCTGCCGCTCGATGCCTTCGCGATGGCCGAGGTCGCGTAGTCGTAGCTGTAGCCGAGATAGAAGTTCTTGAACTCGGCCGCCACGGTCGCCACGACGGCGTCGTTCCAGCGGTAGCCTATGCCGAACGACAGGAATTTGTTATACCGCGCACGGGCCGTGATCTCGCCCGTGGTGAATGTGAAGTCACTCTTGACCATCACAGACGGTAGTATCTCAAATAACGTGTTTTTTAACGGAATATTGCCCCGCGCGATAAAATAGAGCGTGCGCCGGGCCTCGAACTCATAGTTGCGCTCGGTCTCCGACGACGAGTTTTCGGCGTTCATGGTGATTGTCGGCGATGTCAGATGGGTCGACGACAGGCCTGCGTCGAAGTATTTGTGCTTATACCACACGCCGATGCCAAGGTCGAGGGCCGTGCCGTGGATGTCCTGCGTCGGTATGCCGTCGTCGTTGCCTTCGTGATAGTCATCGTCGTCGGGGATGAACACCTTCGAGCCTTTGAACGACTGATCGTAGAAGCCTATCTGCAGCGCGGCGGTAAATTCTCCGCCGAATTTCTTGAACTTATAGCCTATCTGGGCGCCCATGTCGAGCGATTTGTAGAGGCCTTCGCTCTTCTGGTTGAAGACGACGCCGATGCCGAAGCGCTTGTTGAACAGCTTCAGGGGCATGTCGGCTGTGGCCACGAAACTCTGGGGGGCATTGTCGATGCCGACCCACTGCAGGCGCGTGCCGCCGCGTACGGTGACGAAGTCGCTAAGTCCTACAGCTGCCGGATTATAGAACGTCGGCACTTCGTAATACTGCGAGAACTGGGGGTCGGTCTGCGCTGACACGCCGGCAGGAAGTAAAATCACTGCGACGGCCACCGCAAGGCCCGTTATGATGTCTGATAGTCTGCGTGTCATCGGTGTCATTCAAAATAAAAGGTCAGGACAATCATCTTCGACGTGGCCTTCTTCAGCGACTGGGTGAATTTGAGACGTCCGGGGTCGTCGGCGAGGTCGGGGCGGTCATGGGTGAGCACATCGCTCAGTCCGAAACAGAACTTCAGCTCAGGTATCAGCTTGAAATAAGGCAGATAGAAGTCACAGCCGAAACCGACCGAGATATAGAAATCGGCGGCATTGGTCTTGATGATATCGTTGCGCTTCTTGGCCACGTCAAAGGCCGGCATGATGCCCGTCACGGCGTAGGGGCGTGTGTTGCGGTAGCGTTGACCGGCGAATTTCAGGTCGAGAGGCAGAACCACAAAGGTCGATTTGAGCGTCTGGCGCTCTTCGGCGCCCGTCGTGTGGTCGAGCATCTTCAGACCGCGGCTACCGAAATACATGCCCGGCGAGAAACGCACCGAGAAATAATCGTTAAGCCTCAGAGCCAGAAGACCGTTGACGCAGAAGCCCGGTTGATAGTCGTTCTGCTCGATGCGCCACTCTTCGCCCTCGGGTGTGATGAGGCCGTTGTGGACAAAGCGCAGGTCCTGGGTGTGCGCCCCGATCGAGAAACCGAGGTGCCACCGGCGGTTGTCGGCATAGGGGCGGTTGAGCAGCTTGTCATTGAGCTCACGGCCGTATGCCGGCACGAGACATGCCGTCAGAGCGATGATTGTGATAATGAGTTTATGAAATTTCATCATAATAACAACGACCCTTACATTACTTTATTGTGTGCGATAATCTTTTATCACGAAATCAGCACGGTTTGGAAATTTTTATTAAATTTGCCCGCAGAATCTATAATTAACAATTGCAAAATCTATAATTAATCATATGAAAGCAATCTTTACTTTTGCCTGTGCCATCATCATGGGCTTCGGAGCCGCCTCGGCCCAGTATTTCTCTACCACACCCGATCAGAAATTCACATTCAGTGAGAAATCAGAACAAGTCAATCAGAACTACAGCGTTGTCGTCAAATCAGTCGATACGGCTGCCGACGGCGTCATCACTGCTGTGTATGAAGAAACACACAAAGTACCTGGCGGAGGTGTCTTCGACGAGATGAAAATGTCTTCGAAATATAAATATAACCCTGTTGACCAGGTCACAACACATGTCCTTATGGACCGTCAGAGCATGATTGACATGCTTTTCCCCGTCATGCAGGCTTCGGCTCAGGGACAACTCTCTGACGATCAGATACGCGAACATCTCAATTCGATGAAAATCACCGGCGAGATCACCGTTCCAGTCAACCCCAAGGCTGCCGAAGGTCAGGTCTTTGAGAAATCGCGCATGCGTTGCTTCATGGGCGAGCAGCAGATGAACATCTCGCTCAGCAAAGGCACATATCTCGGCAGCGAGACCATCGAGACCGAAGCCGGCAAATTTGATTGTGTCAAGCTGTCATACCAGATGAAGACAGCCGTTGTCGGCGCCCCGCAGATACAGTATATAACAGCCTGGTATGCGCCCGGCATCGGAGCCGTCAAAACCGTCAGCGGCAACAAGAAAGACGCCGAAGACGAGCAGCAGGTCATAGTCTCTGTAGGCAAATAACCCTTGTCAAGAAAAGAACATAAGGCAAAAGGCCAAAAAGAACAGAAGATTTTTGTAAAGCGGTAGGGCCGCGCGATTGCGCAGTCCTACCGCTTTGTTTTTTGTAACAACGATGTCAATGTACGTTTGACATCGGTTTGGTCGGTTTAGACGCGCGGGGATGTCTGCCGCTAAAGTGGTCGTGGATGCGGAGGTAACTTGCTGGCTATCGTTTCGCCACAAGGGCTGAAGCCCTTGTTCCATACCTTGTCAGTCGCCTTGAGTCTGAGGGGAATGATAATTGGTATGCTCGGGTCCGGCTTTTTGATCGGGACGTCGGGAGGGGCGAGCGAGGGGTCGGTGTATTCTTTGAGCCCGGGCCAGCGGTAGAGATGGGGGATGTCGGCGCGGGCGTGGAGTATCAGCAGGCTGTTGGGATTGCTGCTGATGACGGGGAAGACGGCGGTGGCGACGCGGTGAAAGTCGTTGTCTTCACGCGCGGGGCTGCACACGCCGTAGTCCTGGATGTCGAAGAGCAACGCGGTGTCATAGGTGAGTCCGCGGATGTTCTCGGGACGGTGGCCCGTGGCGGCGTAGGTGGCCGTGTCGGGCGTACTCAGCCGCTTGGCGGTGTAGGCGGAGACGTCCTTGTTCTGGGTCATGATGAGGATGTCGCTG
>CABUPJ010000058.1 GCA_902493335.1 uncultured Porphyromonadaceae bacterium | reverse complement strand
TCATCAGCAGCAACCCCAACAGTCTTCTGATACTCCATGCCCGCGCCGACATCCCTTATCTCTACCGCTGGCCCGGCCTGAAGGAATACACCGACCCCTCGCTCGCCCCTCCCGACGTACCGATAAAGAAGCCTGACCCGACGGTTCCAATCATTATCCCACTCAAAATCGAGCGAAGCCTATGGAACAAGGGCTTCAGCCCTTGTGATGAAACGACAAGCTCCGGACTCTTACCACCCCATCCACGACCACTTTAGCGGCAGACATCCCCGCGTAAAAAGAGTCGGTTCTGTGATGATTGTTTGCGTCAGGGCGGTCAGTTGTCGAGTGATTTTACCATTGCGATGAGGGAGCTATGGGGTTCCATAGTGACCGAAGAGCGATGATAAAAGCGCCGGCAAATGACCGATAAATGGATAACTCTGATTTATGGTTTACCTCCCTGTCGTAAAATGATTATTGCAGAACCGACTCTCACCAAATCGATGTCAAAAGAACATTGACATCGTTGTTACAAAAAATCACAAAATTGTAGGGCTGTGCCATGGCGCAGCCGCCTAAACCTCTGCTGGCTATGCTATTAGCGTGCGCCTCGAGCTCGCGGCCGCATAATCGTCTGATTTTTTGCTATTATTTCTTTTCCCCTTTTTCAATCATGGCGATTATTTCGCGGAGGTCGTCGACAGAGAGCTTTTCGTCTTTGACGAGCGATGAGACGACGCTGCGGTAGCTGTTGTCGAAATAGTCGCGGATGACCCCGGCGAGCGTGCGGCGGCAGAAGTCGTCTTTGCTGGCTATTGCGTAGAACCTGTGTGACGAGCCGAGCACTTCATGACCGACATAGCCCTTTTCTTCCATGATTCTGACGGTTGTGGCGACTGTATTGAAATGAGGCTTGGGGTCGGGGTATAATTCGACCATCTCGCGCACGAACAGTGGGCCGTGCTCCCAAAGCATTTTCATAAGTGGGGCTTCTTTTTCTGTCAGAGTCTGTTGTTTGGTTCTTGCCATTTTATATGATTGCTGTGATGGTTGCAAATTTAGAACTAAAAAGTTAATTATGCAACTAATTTATTAATTATATTATATACGCCAAGACCGGCACTTTTTTCGGTGCCGGTCAGGACATGTTTTTACAGATTGTTAAGAGAGAATTTATAGATTGAGGTATTCTTTCAATGTGTTGACGTAGGTGATGAAGGCCGTGCGTCCGGTGTCGGTGATACGGCAGACGGTACGTGTCTTTTTGCCCGCGAAGCCTTTTTCGACTGAGATGTAGCCGGCGGATGACAGTTTGTCGAGCTGGACGCTGAGATTGCCCGCCGTCGATTCGGTTTTTTCACGAAGGTAGACAAAGTCGGCCTCGTCGACATTCATCAGCAGCGACATTACGGCAAGGCGCAGCTGCGAGTGGAGCAGCGGATCGAGTTCTTTCATTGTTCTTTCTTGGCTATGTAACGCATTTCAAGGCCGGGAATGACCATCATTAGTATGAACGAGAGAATGAATAACGCCATGGTGATGTTCCATGTGACAGAGATGCCGCAGATCAGGCATGCAACGAGGGCGCAGCCGAAGATTGAGCTGAATATTCCGCCGAAGATCAGCGAGCGTATCTCTATTACGGCGCCGGTTGCTATGCAGCCGCTGCCGCAGCCGAGTACGGCGGTGATAAACATGATAAACCACGGATGTTTGTCATAGCACAAGGTTAGTACCGTGCAGATTATCAAGGCTGCGAGACAGATGAAACCGAAGCTGATCCAGATTGTAGAGCATACTTTGTCTGTGTATGAAGTGTACCCCCGTTCCTTTGCTTCCTTGGCTTTTTTATAGTTAAAGAGCGCACCGATGCCCATGAGACCCCAGAGACCGTTCCATGCCGGATTGAGTGTTGTGGCTACTGCCACCCATACGGCAATGCCGATGACCACTGAGAGTGTGCCCCAATATAGAAAGACGTTGCCGTCGCCGATTTCAAGGCGCTTTTTCGATTTGGAGATCATGCGGGCGATCAGCTCGAGGCTCTCCTTTTCTGTGAGATTTTTTTCTTCCATGACTGTAGTTTTAAAGTGGTTTATGTTATAAACGATATTTTGAAAAAAATAAGGAAGTGCTCGCGCGTTGCCCGTCCTTGATAGATTTCGAGTGCAAATATAAATCGGTTTATAATATAAACCAAATTTTTTAAGAGAATTTTTTGAAAAAAAATATTCTGGGGCGAGGGCTTAGAGGAGTTTGTCGAGGGCTGAGGTGATTGTAGCTTCGTCGGGATTGGGGTTGTCGGTCATGATGTACCGTACGATGCCCGCGGCGTCGCTGATATAGATGCGTGGAACGACCGACGTGGCGAAGAGGTTATAAATCTCGCGGTCGGGACGCGCGGCATACGGCATCGTCAGACCGAATTCGTTCCAGAAGCGGGCGACCTCGTCAGGCCCTTCGGCACGGCTTATGGCGACGAAGCTGACGCGGTCGGCGTAGCTCTTGTAAATATGGTCGACAATGGGGACAACCTCGCGGCAGTCGCTGCATTTGGTCGAGAAGAACAGTATCAGTGACACGTGACCCTTCAGATCGCTGGTAGTGACTGTCGCTCCGTTGTCAAGAGTGACGCTGAAATCAGGCAGGGGGTCACCAACACTGATGACATCTGTGTCTGTGTCGTCGGTGATACACGATGCGAGAAGAAACGAGGCCGAGAGAGCTACCGCGAGATTTAGAGCCCGGGATCCGGCATGCCGGCGCATGACGGTCTTGCAGACGCGTGCGATGAGGTAGACCGCAGCCATGATAATGACGATGATGGCCGAGCAAGGCACGTCGATCAGCGTGCCGACAAAAAGCCCGGCGACACCACAGAAAACAGATATAATCACAGACAGAATCATCATCTTGCCGAAATCCTTGTGGAAGACCTCGGCCGTCATCATAGGCAGCGAGAACATCGACATGAGCAGCATTACGCCAACGAGTCTAATCGTCAGGACGATGCATATCGCAATCATGGCGGTCATAGTGTAAGAGATGAACTTGACCGGCAGGTTGATGACCGTGGCGAAGTCGCGGTCGAAGGCACAGGCGACAATCTGTCGGTATCTGAATGCAAAAAACGCTACCAGCAGCAGGGTGAATACGGCGAAAGCCGCTGTGTCGCCCGTCGATATTGTCAGTATATTGCCGAAGAGAAACGAGTTTAGCTCGGGTACGTAGCCCGGCGTCATAAAGACGAAGAGCACGCCTATAGCCATGCCGACGGCCCAGATGACCGCGATGGCCGAATCCTCGCGCATGTTTAATTTAGATGACAGCCACTCGACGCAGGCCGACGAACCGATGGCGAAAACGCCGGCCATTACAGCCGGGTTGAGGCCGAGGTAATAGCCGAGGCCGAGACCGCCGAAACAGGCGTGAGTTATGCCGCCCGATATCGCGACGAGGCGCCGGGTGATGATATATGTGCCTATCATCGCTGCGCTGATGCTGATGAGCACCACGCCGATGAGGGCGAGACGGAAGAAAGGGTAATCGAGATATTCTAACATTTATGGCTGTTGATTCTTGTTTTTTGCGGCACGGGCTTCGGCGACAATCATGAGAAGCTCGTCGCGTACATCGGCTGGGAGAGTGATGCCTCGCAGCTGTATGCTGCGCGCCCAGCCGGCAATTTCGTCCGGGCGGAGTGTCAGCAGCACTTCGCGGAATTCGTCGGTCTCTTCGGGTGAATAGGCGTCGGCGGCGCGTCCGGCAAAGCGGTCGAGCTCTTCGTCCTCATAATATTCGATTTTGTCGGCGACGGCTGTCAGCAGCGAGTCGCGCTCGCAGGTGACATGCATGCCGCAGCATTCTTCATTCTGAGAATCCTGACTGTCATCAGCGGCCGTATTGTCCGTGTCTGCCGCTTTCTGAACTTTCGGGTCTACGGCGGTCGGGTCGGCTGCCACGTCGCGTTTGTGTTCGAGATACTCGTTGATATAGAGTATCAGACCGACGACGACCAGAGCCAGGAGTATTATTAGAGCGCCTGTCATGCTTCTTCGTTTATGTCAGTCAAAGGTGTTTCTGCGTCAATGAGCCTGAATCCGGCTTCGGTCAGATGATTCCAGTAGTCGGGATATGACTTGCTGACGACTTCGATGTCGTTGATGATGATGCCGGGGATGAAGACGGCGAGGGGCGCGAAGGCCATGGCCATGCGGTGGTCGCCGTATGTGTCTATGCGCGGCAGCTCGGTAATCGGACGCCGCACACATTCCCACGAAATCACGTCGTCGCCTTCGGTGCTGACGACACAGCCGATTTTCAGCAGTTCGCGGCAGAGAGCGTCGATGCGGTCGGTCTCCTTGATTCTGAGGGTCGACACGCCTGTCAGTCTGAATGGTATGCCGATGGCGCAGGCCGTGACGACGAAGGTCTGAACGAGGTCGGGCGTATCGCTCATGTCGAGCTCTAAGCGCGAGAACAGGTCGGGTGTTGCCGACAGCTCGGCGGCGCCGTCCTCAAACTCGGTGAGGACGCCTAAGCGGGGGAACAGGCCGGCGAGTGCGCTGTCGCCCTGAAGCGACGGCAGCGAGAGCCCCGGCAATGTCACCCATCCGGCGGTCAGGGCGGCGATTTCGTACCAGTAGGATGCGGCGCTCCAGTCGCGTTCGACCTCGGTCGTGGCGGCAGTGTAACTGCCCGACCCGATGGTGATAAAGGTCGGGTTGATATCTACGTCAATGCCGCGGGCAGCCATCATCTTGGCTGTCATGGTGATATATGGCCTCGAGACGACGTCGCCGGGGAGATTGACGCGCAGCGGGGCGCTCATGAGCGGGGCGACCATCATAATGGCCGAGACGTATTGGGAGCTTACCGAAGCGTCGACGTCGATTTCTCCGCCCGAGAGGGTTGTGCCTGTGATTCTTAGCGGCGGGAAGCCTTCTGCGCCGGCATAGCTTATGTCTGCGCCGAGACGCCGCAGCGCGTCGACGAGGCGCCCTATGGGACGCTGACGCATGCGGTCGTCGCCGTCGAGGATGACGTCGCACCCCGGACGCGCGGCATAGTAGGCCGTGAGAAAGCGCATGGCTGTGCCGGCCGCGCCTATATTGATTTCATGACTGTCGTCAGACAGGGCTGCGGCAAGCGCTTTTGTGTCGTCGCAGTCAGCCACACGGGATGTGAGCGGCAGTCCTGCGATGGCGTCGATGATGAGGGTGCGGGCGCTGACGCTTTTGCTCAGCGGCAGCTCGACCGTGGCCGAGAGTATTTCGTCGGGTGGTAAGATTCTTAAATCCATTGTGCTAACTGTTTATTGCGTCGGGAGTGCTGACGCGGGCGGGCATGTTGACGACAGCTTCGCGAATCTGTTCGAGAGCTGTTGCGAGCACCGAACGCGGTGTGCCGACGTTTAGACGGGCGAACCCGAGTCCCTGGGCGCCGAACATCGTGCCGTCGTTGAGGGCTATGTGGGCTTTGTCGAGCAGCAGATCCATGAGTTCGTTCTGAGAGAGACCGAGGCCTCTGAAGTCGACCCAGAGGAGGAACGACGCCTGCGGACGTATGATTCTGACGCCCGGGATATGGCGGTCGACGAAGTTGACTGCGAAGTCGATGTTGTCTTCGACATATCCGACCATTTCGTCAAGCCACTGTTCGCCGTGGGTATATGCGACTTCGGCGCCAAGAGCCGAAATCATCATCGGCGCGCTGAATTCGTTGACTTCGAGCCAGTGGAAGAAGTCGCGGCGCAGCTCCGGATCTTTGACAAGCACCCATGAGCTGACGAGACCGGGAATATTGAATGTCTTTGACGGTGCGCCGAGGGTGACGCCGACGGCGCGGGCGTCGTCGCTGACGTCGACAAACGGTATATGGGGTTTGCCATAGAGGACGAGATCGCCGTGGATTTCATCGCTGACGACTATGACGCCGTGGCTGCGGCAGATAGCGGCCACACGGGCGAGGGTTTCCGCGCTCCACTGTATGCCGATGGGATTGTGGGGATTGCAGAGAATCATCATCGTCGGTTTCTCGCGGGTGATGACCTCCTCGAGACCGTCGAGATCCATCGTATAGTTGTCGCCGTCAAAGACAAGCGGATTCTCTACCACCTGTCGGCCGTTGCCCTCGATCACCATTCTGAAAGGATGGTATACGGGGGGCTGGATGACGATTCTGTCGCCGGGACGAGAGAAGAAATTGACCGCATAGCCTATGCCTTTGACCACACCGGGGATAAAGGCGAGCTGTTCGCGCTCGGTCTTGAGGCCGTGGCGGCGCTCGAGCCATGACATCACGGCGTTCCAGTAACTGTCAGGGCATGCGAAGTAGCCCAGAATGGGATGGTCGAGGCGCTGGCGCAGTGTCTTGACTATGTCGGGACATACGGCGAAGTCGAGGTCGGCGATCCAGAGAGGCGAGACGTCATGACGTCCGAAGACAGCGTCGAGACCTTCATATTTCATCGATGAAGTGCCCCGGCGGTCGATCACCGTGTCAAAGTTGTATTTTTCCATTTGGTATAGGTTGATTGTCTGATTACAAAATTAGTCAATGTCTGACAATAAGCAAAATTTGTCAGTCTCGAATTAAACTCTTAACTTTGCAGTGTCGAAAAGCGACAAGAGACGCTCCGGTAGTTCAACGGATAGAATAGAAGTTTCCTAAACTTTTGATAGCAGTTCGATTCTGCTCCGGAGTACAAATCTGTCAAATCTGAAGCCGACACCTGTTTTAGGGTCGGTTTCTGTTTTTCCGCTGTCGGCGAGAGCCCAGACCGTCATGTCGATGTCGGGGAAAAATGTGTCGGCGTCGGGTTCGGTGCGGTCAAAGCGTGTGACAAGAATCTCGTTGGCGAGAGGCATCGCGAGCCTGTAGATCTGAGCGCCGCCGATGATGAAGACCTTGTCGTCCGGATGGCATGATTCCAGAGCGTCTTCAATCGATGTATAAGTGTCGGCGCCTGTTGCCCTGTAACCGCTGTCGCGGCTTATGACGATGTTGCGCCGCTCGGGGAGCGCGCCCTTTGGCAATGATTCGAATGTCTTGCGGCCCATGATTATAGTGTTGCCGGTCGTCAGGGCTTTGAAACGACGCAGGTCGGCGCTGACATGGTAGAGCAGGTCGCCGCGACGGCCTATGGCGTTGTCCGAGGCGAGAGCTACTATGATTGAGATATTCGGCATCATACAGAGACGGTAGCTTTTATGTGTGGCAGAGGATCGTATCCGACGAGTTCGAAATCATCATATTTGAAATCGAATATATTTTTGACTTCGGGATTGAGTTTCATCGCCGGCAGTTTGCGCGGTGTGCGCGACAGCTGTTCGTCGACCTGTTCGAGATGGTTGAGATAGATATGGGCGTCGCCGAGGGTGTGGACAAACTCGCCGGGCTTGAGTCCGGTGACCTGAGCTGTCATCATGAGCAGCAGGGCATAGCTGGCGATGTTGAAAGGCACGCCAAGAAAAGAGTCGGCGCTGCGCTGGTAAAGTTGCAGGCTCAGTCGGCCGTCGGCGACATAAAACTGGAAGAACGCGTGACACGGAGGCAGGTTCATGTTCGGCAGGTCGGCCACATTCCAGGCGCTGACGATGATGCGTCGCGAGTCGGGATTATGTTTTATGGTCTCGATGGCTTCGGTGATCTGGTCGATGTATCCGCCGTTGTAATCTGGCCACGAACGCCACTGGTAGCCGTAGATATGTCCGAGATCGCCGTCGGGTCCGGCCCATTCGTTCCAGATTCTGACGCCGTTGTCCTGTAGATATTTCACGTTGGTGTCTCCTTTGAGAAACCACAGCAGTTCGTGGATTATAGACTTGAGATGTAGTTTTTTTGTCGTCAGCAGCGGGAATCCGTCTGCGAGGTCGAAACGCATCTGATAGCCGAAGACCGAGCGTGTGCCGGTGCCGGTGCGGTCGCTTTTGACTGTGCCGTGCTCTTTGATGTGTCTTAACAGGTCGAGATATTGTTGCATATATAATTTGTTATGAGTCTGTTGGTGTGATTTATTCGATGCCTTCGATGACAATGGCTTTAATCGGGGTTGCCGGGCAAATGTAAACGCAGGCTCCGCAGCCGATACATTCGTCGAGTGATATGTGTGGAGCGCTGCGGCCGTTTGACGAGTCGGTGGCAATCTGTATGGCCTTGGCCGGGCATCGCCGCGCACATCGGCCGCATGCATCGCCGTCGGCATAGAGGATACAGGCATTTATGTCGATGCGGGCCTTGCCAATGGGTGTCCTGTGTTTCTCTTCCGGTGTCAGCGGTGTCAGGGCGTCGGTGGGGCATACCTCCGTGCATCTGACACAGTCGTAGCGGCAGAACGAGTTGCTGAAGTCCATAACGGGATGAAGCGCATTGCGCATGCCGTATTGCATGCCCGAGACGGCTATGACGTCCGACGGACAGGCTGTGACACAGATGCCGCAGCCGGTACAGCGCGTCATGAAGTCATGGCGCGATCTGATGCCGGGAGGCGTGACCGGGTTTAGCGGAGTCAGCAATCCTGTGGCAGCCGCGTGCCGTTTCACTTTGCGTGTGGCTTCGGCGGCTAAAGACGAGGCCATAACGGCGCCGGTCAGCAGAAACGCCCTGCGGTCAAGCGGCCGTATGTCTGTGGTTGCGGCGTCAGCGGTCGAAATCGCCGGCGGTTCACCGACGGGCTGTAACATGGGTATCGATAGCTGATGACGTCCGCGCCGGTAAGTCAGTGCCCCGTTGGGACAGACGTCCATGCAGTCGAAGCACACCACGCAGCGCGTCGGGTCGATCGTGTGGCTGAATATGTCGATGCATTCGCTTTTGCATACATCGCTGCAGGCGCCGCAGTTGGTACACAGGTCGGTGTTTATGTCGGGATGGAAAAGCGAAGCCTTCGAGCAGGCTCCGAGCAATGTGCCGACGGGACATACGGTGTTGCACAGCAGCCGCCCTCGTCTGAGCGAGAATGAGAGCCATATGATTGCGGTTGCGGCGGCGACGGTGAAGCCGGCGACAGAGACAGCCGCAGGACGGCAGACAGCGACAACCATACGGCTCCATGAACTGAACGGATCAAAAATGGCGATAACGGCTGTCACCCCGAGCAGGGCGCACAGTAATATAAACGCCAGAAAACTATATCGTGTCTTTGAAAGCGGCCGGTGATAGCTGTAGTGGTATTTTTTTCTGCGCCCGGGTGTCAGGCGGTTCAGTCGCGCGACGATATCGAAGACGGTTCCGGCCGGACAGACAGTCGAACAGTAGAGTCGTCCGAAAATCAGTGTCGCCATCAGCCACAACGCCATCCATATCAGGCTGCATGCGGCAATGGCTTCGATAATCTGCATGCGGCTCAAAAAACATGAAGCGCTGGTCGCTACAGCGATCGTGATTGCCGCCCACACGGAGACTGCAAGCAGAGCGCGGCCATATCTGAGTCTGCGGTATATTTTCATCAGCTACAAATATACGCCAAAATAATGATTTTAGCGTAATCGCGGCAAGAACATTTTCGATAATGAGGTGGTTATAGATAGAGATAAGAGGAATATAAACCGATTAAACCTTATTATATTATGGCTACAACAAAAAAAAGCATCAAAGGCACAAAGACTGAAAAATGCCTGGTGGACGCTTACGTCAGTGAATCAGAAGCCTATACGCGTTATACTTATTACAGCGCCCAGGCTACCAAAGAAAGTTATTTCCCGATTGCACGCATTTTTGACGAAACTGCGGCTAACGAATTGCGTCACAGTAAAGTCTTTTTCAAGTTTCTTGAGGGCGGCGATGTCGACATACAGCTGAAAGTCTCGGCCGGCACGATAGGTGATACTGCCTCTAATCTTGAGCAGGCAGCCCGCAGCGAACGCATCGAAGGTGTTGACCAGTATACCCAGGCTGCCCGTATCGCCGATGAAGAAGGCTTTACCGAGATTGCCGAGCATTTCAGGGCGATTGCCGAAATCGAGCTGCGCCATGAACGCCGTTTCAACCGCTATCTCAAACAGGTCAAGGAAGGTACGGTCTGGAAACGTGAAAAGCCGATAAAATGGCAGTGTCTTGTCTGCGGTTATGTCTATGAAGGCACCGAACCGCCTGTGACATGTCCGGCCTGTGATCATCCCCGCGAGCATTATATGGCTCTCGATTATGATAACGATTAAAACGTGGATTTCAGAACCAGAAGCTTATATATTAAGAACAGGGACGGCCGGTGTCGGTCGTCCCTGTTTGTCGTATCAGTAGTGATGCCTGATGGCGTCGCTGTTATTTTTTAGCGTTGCGGCGTGCGTCTGTGAGGTATGCCACGGGCGATGCGACGTAGATTGTGGCGAGTGTGCCGATAATCACGCCGAAGAGCATCGCGAAGGTGAAGCTGCGGATAGAGTCACCACCGAGGATGAAGATACAGAGGAGCACGAGCAGAGTCGAGCAAGAAGTCATGATCGTACGACCGAGGGTCGAGTTGATCGACTTGTTGATTGTCGTGAAGAAATCCTGTTTGGGATAGAGGCCGACATTCTCGCGTACGCGGTCGAAGACGACCACGGTATCATTGATCTGATAGCCGATGACTGTCAGGATGGCTGCGATAAATGTCTGGTCGATTTCCATCGCAAAGGGCAGGACGCCATAGAAGAGCGAGTAGAAGCCGATTATCGAGAAGGCAGTGAAGGCCACGGCAGCGAGAGCGCCGATCGAGAAGGCGACGTTGCGGAAGCGGAGCAGGATGTAGAGGAACATCGCGATGAGGGCGATGATGACGGCTATATATGCTTCGGTACGCATGTCGTCGGCCACGGTCGGACCTACTTTCTGCGAACTGACGATGCCCTGGCTTGCGTCGGTGGTCGAGAATTCTTCGGCGGTCATGCCGTCGCGGAGATAGGGCTTGAGGGCTTCGAAGAGTTTGTCGGTGATTTCGGTTTCGGTGCCTGCGTTTTCTTCAGTGATCTTATAGTTGGTCGATACGCGCACCTGGTTGGAGCTTTCGATGGTGATGACCGATACTGAAGCGCCGGGGAACTGGGGAGCGAGTGCTTCCTGGAGTTCGGTGGTGCTGACGGGACGTTCGAATTTCACAACGTAGTTGCGGCCGCCCGAGAAGTCGATGCCCTGGTTAAGGCCGCGGACAAACAGCGAGGCGATTACGATGAGCACGAAGACGCCGGCGATGGTAAAGCTGATTTTACGGGCGCCCAGGAAGTTATAGTGGGCGTTGGCAAACATGTGGCGTGAAGCGCCGGTTGTAAAGGTGATGCCTGAGAAAGCCTTTGAGTTGCCAAACCATTTGAAGAACAGACGGCTCAGGAACACTGCGGTGAAGAACGAGCAGACAAGACCGATGATAAGGGTAGTGGCGAAGCCTTTGATGGGGCCTGTGCCGAAGAGAAGCAGGATGACACCTGTGATAATCGATGTGAGGTTAGAGTCGAAGATAGCCGAGAATGCGTTGCTGTAACCGTCGGCGATAGCCTGGCGGAGGTTCTTGCCGGCTTTGAGCTCTTCCTTAGAACGTTCGAAGATAAGCACGTTGGCGTCGACTGCCATACCGAGCGAGAGCACGATACCGGC
The DNA here is from genome assembly GCA_902493335.1 of uncultured Porphyromonadaceae bacterium. Taxonomy (GTDB): domain Bacteria; phylum Bacteroidota; class Bacteroidia; order Bacteroidales; family Muribaculaceae; genus CAG-873. The sequence goes on along the minus strand of CABUPJ010000058.1, from coordinate 4,137 downwards.
GATACCCGAGAGGGTGAGGACGGCCTGGAACGACGCGAGGATGCCGAATGTGAAGAAGAGGTTGAATACGAGGCAGATGTTTGCGATGCAGCCGGGAATCCAGCCGTAGAACACAATCATGAAGATCATGAGGAGCACAAGGGCCACCATGAACGATATGAAGCCCGACTGGATAGCCTGTGCGCCGAGTGACGGACCGATCACCATGTCGCTGATGATATGGACTTTGGCGTCCATCTTGCCTGACTTGAGCACGTTGGCGAGGTCTTTTGCTTCGTCGAGGGTAAAGTCGCCTGTGATTGACGACTGACCGCCTTCGATAGCCTGATTGACGTTGGGTGCAGAGTAGACCTGGTCGTCGAGGACGATGGCAACCTGCTGGCCGACGTTGGCGGCTGTGATGCGGGCCCATGCGCGTGCGCCTTCAGAGTTCATGCGCATTGACACCTCGTTGCCGCGGAAGTTGTCGTAGTTTGATGATGCGTCGCTGACAGCTTTACCGTCAAGAGCGGGCTTGCCGCCGGTGGCGCGCAGGGCATAAAGGGCGTAGCCGAGGTTGACTTCCTGTTTTGTAGCCGGGTCGATGTGGACAGAGGGCTTGACAGACCAGCGCAGACGGAGGTCTGAAGGAAGCAGCGATTTTGCTACGGGAGTAGCGAGGATGGCGTCGATCTGAGCCATTGCACGAGCGTCGGGAGCATAGCCGACAGTAGCTCCGTAGCCGGGAGCCTGAAGGAGCATGGCGAGAGGAGCGACGTTGACTGTCGAGTCGTTTGCCAGGCGGCCTACGGTAGCCTGAAGGGCACCGTTGACCTGCTGGGCTGTATATGTTTCGTAAAATTCGAGGTTTGCCGAACGCTGGAGAAGTTCGCGGACACGTTCGTGGTCTTTAACGCCCGGAAGCTCGAGGAGTATCTGACCGTCTTTGCCCTGAAGAACCTGAATGTTAGGCGACACGACGCCGAACTGGTCGATACGGTTGCGGAGGACGTTTGTGGCCGAGTTGTCGACACGGTCTTTGACTTCTGATTTGAGTTTTGTGCGCACGGCGTTGTCGTCAGAGCCCGAGGGGATGAGTCCCTGGAAAATCACCGAGAAGTCGGCCTGGGGTTTGCGCTGACGATATTCGTTTACAAAGGCGCCTACATAATCGTCGGTCTTGTGTTCGGCAATCTGGCTGTTTGCTGCTGCGATGGCTGATTCGAAGACAGAATCTGTGTCGCCGCTTTTCATCGAGCGGAGCATGTCGGGCATGTCGACTTGCAGAATGACGTTCATACCGCCTTTGAGGTCGAGGCCGAGGCCTACGCTCCATTTGCGTACGTCGTTGAGTGTGTAGCCAAGATAAACTTTTTCCTCGCCGAGCGAGTCCATGTAGTGTTTGTAGGCTTGGTTGTAAGCGGTATCATCGTTGTCGCCTGACAGCTCTAACGCATACTGGGCGGCCGCTTTCTCATGTTTGTTCGAAATGAACGAGAACGAGAGATAGAACAGACATACCAGTACGAGAAAAACCGCTATCACGCCTGCAACGGTGCTACCTAATGATCCTTTGCTTTGCATGTGATAATAGATATGTTATAAATGGTTAAATAATAATTCGGTTGTTTTCAGCTCGCAAATATAGTGTTTTTTCTTAACAAAAACGCACAGTCGTGTCAAAAATATGCCGATAAAGCGGTGTTTTAGCGTCAATATTGGTGCGGTAACAGATGTCCGGCGGGTCGCTGACGTTAGAAAACGGTCAGTTTTATGACAGTAGTTTGAAAAATTCCTGCCAAAAAAATTTCTGAAATAAAAAAAAACGACTACCTTTGCAGTCGCTTACAAAGGCTACGGGGTGTAGCACAGTTGGCAGCGCGCCACGTTCGGGACGTGGAGGTCGGAAGTTCGAGTCTTCTCACCCCGACTCATTATGACAAATTGCTTGCAAGTTATTAATTTGCAAGCAATTTTTGTTTGCAGCCGGGACAAATACGGGACAGCTACGACAAATAATGCACGTTTAATATGGATAGCAAAAATCACCGGGTTATTAACCCCAAACAGAGTTAATCTCCTGCATGTTTATTACTTGCAGGAGATTTTTTGTATATCGTCGGACGAAACGAGAGGCGGTCACGTTTAGGGGCTGTAAAATATAAAGGAGGTGGGCCTCAACGGGTCCACCTCCTTTTAGCTTAATGGTTTATATCTGTCAGCGGATATATTCTTTGGTAACTTTGTTGCCGCGGCGTACGATATATATGCCGGCAGCCGGGTTGGTTACCTTGACACCCTGCAGGTTGTAGTATTCAGCGGGTGCATTGTTTTCGCTGTTGTCTTCTATGATGTCAACGATGCCGTCGACAGCGTTTTCCTGCCAATTGAGAGCCGGGTAGTTTTCGTAACGTTTTCTTTCGTTGAAAGCTTCCCAGGTCTGTACTTTGGCTATCATTTCTTCTTTGTTCTCTTCAGTGGCTACGTCGACGTCACCTGTAGCGGTGCAGCCGATGAAGGCGTTGTCAGCACCTGAGTTGAAGGCGACGAAGCCGTTTGCCTCGACGGCGATGTTGTTTTTGTCGGATGATGCCACCAGTGCGCTCTTGGCCGATTCATCGGCACCGGCGACAGTACCAGCGACATACGAGTTGTTGAGAGTTATCTTGTTCCGTGCGCGTCCGATCAGTCCGCCGACATACGACTTGCCGTTTACCGAGCCGTTGAAATAGCAGTTTGTGAGAGTCACCTCGTTGCCGGTTGTGCCGAACAGACCGCCGGTGTAACCGCCTGTTCCGGTTACCGATGCGGTCACATAAACGTTCTCGACAGAGAGCTTCGCGGCGTTGCCGAAACCGGCGTAGGCACCGAGGACGCCGGCACCCTGTACGGTCTCGACCTTTGCGTCGATAACACCGAGATTTTTGATCCATCCCGAGGGAACGCCGAAGATAGACGTGCAGTAGCAAGTGCTCTGGGGGTTGTTGGCGGGATGGTCTGCGGGAGCGAAGTTGGAGATGGTGTGGTTCTGACCGTCATAATAGATCTTGCTCAGATAAAGACCGTTGTGACCGCTGATGGCGTGGTATTCTGTCACACCGGCCATGTCGATGTCGGCAGTCTGGACGAAATAGACCTTTATGTCCTGCCCCGAGACATACTTGTATGCGATTGCGAGGGCTTCGGGCGAATCGATGACATAGGGGTCGGCTTCCGTACCTGCACCTTCGAGGACGGCGTAGCCGTTGCTCTGCCAGTTGAGAGCGGGATAACCGTCATATTCGCGTTTTGCGTTGAAAGCCTCCCACGACTTCACTTTGGCAACGAGAGCGGCTTTGTTTTCGGCAGTGGCGATGTCGACGTCACCTGTAGCGGTGCAGCCGATGAAGGCGTTGTCAGCACCTGAGTTGAAGGCGACGAAGCCGTTTGCCTCGACGGCGATGTTGTTTTTGTCGGATGATGCCACCAGTGCGCTCTTGGCCGATTCATCGGCACCGGCGACAGTACCAGCGACATACGAGTTGTTGAGAGTTATCTTGTTCCGTGCGCGTCCGATCAGTCCGCCGACATACGACTTGCCGTTTACCGAGCCGTTGAAATAGCAGTTTGTGAGAGTCACCTCGTTGCCGGTTGTGCCGAACAGACCGCCGGTGTAACCGCCTGTTCCGGTTACCGATGCGGTCACATAAACGTTCTCGACAGAGAGCTTCGCGGCGTTGCCGAAACCGGCGTAGGCACCGAGGACGCCGGCACCCTGTACGGTCTCGACCTTAGCGTCGACAACACCGAGGTTTTTGATCCATCCCGAGGGGACGCCGAAAATAGACGTGCAGTAGCAAGTACTCTGTGGATTGCTTGCCGGATGGTCTGCAGGCGCGAAGTTGGAGATGGTGTGGTTCTGACCGTCATAATAGATTTTGCTCAGATAAAGACCGTTGTGACCGCTGATGGCGTGGTATTCTGTCACACCCGCCATGTCGATGTCTGCGGTCTGGACGAAATAGACCTTTATGTCCTGTCCCGAGACATACTTGTATGCGATAGCGAGTGCTTCGGGCGAATCGATGACATAAGGGTCGGCTTCCGTACCTGCACCTTCGAGTACGGCGTAGCCGTTGCTCTGCCAGTTGAGAGCGGGATAACCGTCATATTCGCGTT
>CABUPJ010000057.1 GCA_902493335.1 uncultured Porphyromonadaceae bacterium | reverse complement strand
ATAGTTCGCCCAATCCCTCGGGTAAGAACTGCCAAAATGCTTCGCCGGTTTTCATGCCACAAAATTAACACTTTTCGCCAAATGAATGCACCGTGTTTTCGGATTGTGCCCTATAATGTCAAATTTGTACCCGTCATGTTCGGTTATAAATTCCCCGTCACAGACAATATAAAAATCGACGGTCATTTCGGCATATTCGCAAGTTACGATTTTTCTTCAAGTAGCTCAGATGATTACGAAATTGAACTGGACAACAAATTTGATGTAGGCTTGCAGATTGGTGCCGGCGTATGGTATAAACGCGTCAATCTCGACTTTATGTACCAAAGAGGTTTTATCAATGCCGATCCATGCATCGATTATAATTACTACTACGACGGAGGTGCGTCAAACATGTTTATAATGCGTCTCGGTGTAGCATTTTGACACATAATGTCATACAGTATCTTCATATGTATATAAAAGCCTTATTGCCACTGCTATGTATTCTATCGGCAAGTCTGTCAATCTACGCAAAGAAAGATACAGCCAAAGATGACAGCCCAGCAAACCTCGCCGAGTGGGTACAGCAACAGAAAGATGTGCTCCCGGCTACCGTCGACGGGGTTACTGTCTATCGGCCAACTATCGATAACGGCAACGCCGTTATTTCAGGTCTCATTGACATTCCTGACATTGACAAAGAACGTGTTTTTGTCGCCATGATGGTATACGCTGCCGACAATCTCGACCTTGAAACCGAGAAAATTGACAATGTCGACTACTCTAAAAAACGCTTTGTCGTCGCACGTAATGTCTCTGAAGGAGAAGGTAAAGATGCAGCTACATACACTTACAACAGCGCGTTTCAGGCATTTGACGGCATCATGTCGTTTCTGGCATACGAAATCAGCATCGGCTATCGCGAAAAAGGAATAATTCCACGCACACTCGCGCTTGAAAAGCTAAAACCCGAAAAAAATACGCGCCACAAGGAGCTGATAGAAAACTTTTCTATTCTAAATTCAAAATACCTCGACGGCATGGCCCGTTTCGTCAAGGATGCCGACAATATCAGCGTCTCCCATTGGGACGAAATAAATGCTCGCAAAATAGTCAAAGGCATGAATGCCACCTAAGTAAAACTTATCGCCGGCCGTCCGAGAAACATAACAGAAAGCGGCAGCCGCGAAAAGTGGATGTACAACAACGATTTTGTTGTCATTTTCACCGACGGAATAGTTTCTAACGTCGTGCAATGACATACCTAAGCATGTCATAATAAAAGAGGATACTCACGGGGTATCCTCTTTTATTTTATTGGAATAATTCCTTATCTTTGTGGCATGAAGCCTAAAAGAATAATCCTTATCAGACACGGGGAGTCGGAGGCCAACGTCAACCGCTACCTCTTCGGCAGCGTCCCTGACTATACCATCGAACTGACACAGAAAGGGCGCCAACAGGCACTCGAGGCCGGCCATCGCCTCAAAAAGCTCGTCGGCGACGAATCGCTATACTTCTATGTCTCACCTTTCTGGCGCGCACGCTCGACATTTGAATGCCTCGCCGCAGCCTTCCCGCGGACACAGTTTGTCTATAGCGAAGAACCCCGGCTGAGAGAACAGGAATGGGGCTATCTGCGGTCAGACGACGAATTTGACAGAATCTGCCGCGAACGGCGCGAATATGGCACGTTCTATTACCGCATCCCCGGCGGCGAAGCCGGCACAGACGTCTACGACCGCGTCAACGACTTGCTCGGCAGTCTCAACCGCGATTTCGCCGATCCTCTGTTTCCCGACAACTGCGTCCTCGTGACCCACGGCCTGACAATCAGGCTATTTGTCATGCGGTTCTTCCATCTCACCGTCGAAGAATTTGAAAGCATGGCCGCACCTGTCAACTGCGAGCCCGTCGTCATGGAGCTGCAGCCCGACGGCCACTACCGCCTGGCCACAGAAATGCGCCGGTCGACAGAACCCTTGCGTTACTCGCGGCCGATAAAACTGTGACAGCGCTTACTCGGGCAATGTCGGCTGCGTGTCGTCTTTGCCTTTAAGCTTATTTATCTCCCTGACAAACGACTCAGGCAGAATCACATTATAAAGATCCATTGCGTCGGCAAAAAGCGGAGCGATTTCAGAATCCTTGAACCCCGCTATGCCGCAGCCGATGCGGGTGACATAGAATGTCGTCTGGTCCCACTCGCGGGCAAGCTTAATGAAATCGTCGACGTATGGTTTGATCGTCTCCACGCCGCCCTGCATCGTCGGGATAGCATAAGACTGACCCTGCATGCCGACACCCTGCCCCATCTTGGCGCCGAAAAGTTTATGAGCCACACGCGCCGCTCCGCCGCCATGCATACCGGCCAGATTGCTGCCGAAGACAAACACCTCATCCTCACCCAGCGAAGTAATATTCTCAGGAGTATATTTCAATGCCATAGTTTTATATTTTTAGTAATTGGATAATTAGCGGATTATTCTGTTGCGTCATAGTCGATATAGATCGGGGCGCCGAAAGGCAAAGTCTCCCATTGCGACTGGCTCGCGTAACGGTAACGTGTGCGGCCGGTCAATGGTTTGGACTTCATTATGAATCGTTTGCCTCTGAAGTTCTCAAGAAATTCGAGTTCTATATAATATTCCCCTTTTTCGAGCATCATCTCCTCGGGAAAAACATACGTAAACCATTCGTCCTTGAGATTACTCTTATAGAAATCAAAATATACCGGCGGCATGTTTTCAATCAGATATTCGCCGTCTGTCTTCCGGTAGACATTCACTCGAAATTTCATATGGCCGACAGTGGCGTCATTGTCGATTACGCAGAAGCCCAATTCCTTGAGCCACGCCACATTTTTGACCTCCAATGGAATTGCAACGCCTTGACCGGCGGCACGGTCGCTTTCAATCTCGATATATACAAAACCTCCCTTACCCTTACGTCCGGCCGTCTTATGCTTTATGTTGTGCGGCTTTACGACCACCTCATTAAGAACCACAGTCACTTCCGCCAGCCTGATTGTGTCTCCGTAGGCCATCAGATCTCTCAGTCTGAAGTCTCTCGTCTCATAGCCGACACAAGATATACGCAGTGTGTCGTCAAGCATCTCCCGCGTAACTGTGAGCCTGAATGTTCCCGTTGAATCGGTGACCGTCCCGAGGGTTTTATTCAGCACTCCGACGCTGGCATATACAACCGGCTCGCCCGTCGTGGCCGACACGACTGTCCGCGCGACCGCGGGAACTATACTAATTAATATTAATATCCAGGAAATTACGCAAGAAGATATCGTTCTCATCTACAACCGTTATTTATCACGGTCGTAAATTTAGACAATAATTTGTTACGTCGCAAAAATTATTCACAGAGCTCGATGACTATGCCGTCGAATATCCTCATACAGCTCTCATAATAGCCGTCACCGGTTGTCCTCGGACCGCTCAGCAGCTCATACCCATCATCGGCGAGACGGCGCGTCATGGCATCGACAGCCTTACTGCTGCCGAGCGATATTGCCATGTGGGCATATCCCGGGTCATAAAGACCGCGTGGGACTGTGGCGTCGACTTCGGGTCGCGTCATAATCTCTATACATGCAAAACCGTCAAGCGAGATGAAATATGACGAGAAACCTGTGGCGACGTTATCATAACGTTTGCCGGCCACACCGCCGAAATAATCCTCGAAAAACCGCCGCGCTCCTTCGAGGTCGCTGACATATATCGCGATGTGATGAATCCTCACTGCTGTCATCGTTTAAGCCATTTTTCTGTCAGCCAGGCCCTCACCGGCGTGTCATAGACCTTCACGGCGGCATAGGCGACGGCGATTGACGCTACGAATATACTTACAGCCACAAAGACATGTGTCGACAGCGGTGCCCCGGCATGCTGCGCGGCCCAGTTCATCTGGACGTATATCATCGGATAATGCGTGATATAGAGCGGATAAGAAATCTCGCCGAGGAAGCGGCACAAGGCCGTCGCCTTTTTACCCTTGAGCGGACTGCCAGCACCGGCAGCTACTATCATCGGGAACACAAGCAGTATCACACCGGCACAATACAGACCGTTGACCCACGGCATATCCTCGCCGCCGACATGCGGAACTGCCAGAACAGCCGCCAGAGCCACCGAACACCACAGAAAAGCATTCGCGCCTAAATTTATACGGCAGCGCGAAAGCCTGTAAAGCAGCAGACCGCCGAAGAAGGGATACATCAGACGGCAGATGCCGATATAAATCTGGTCAGCCGTCAGACCGAAACCGCCGATGACCGTATATTGTGCATACCTGCGGGCTTCGAGCAGACCGAACGTGTCAACGTCAAACGCGAGATCGATGACAAGCAGCGACGAGAAAGCCACGGCGACTCCGAGCCAAAGATTAGACAGCCTTCTGAAAACAAAGGCATAAAGGATATTGCCGATATACTCCCACAGCAGAGACCACTGCGCGCCGTTGAGCGGATTGATTTCCTGCCAGCCGCGTATGTCCATCGACGGCGGCGTCGGGAACATAAACGATGCCATCAGTAATATTATCAGCACCTTCCACCACGGCGTCGCGGCCACAAGCGAGAAAGCCGGCGCGTCGCCGAAATAAAACCAGAATGCCCCGATCAGAGTGCCGAGCACGACCATCGGCTGCAGACGCACGATACGGCGCAGAAAAAAACGACCCGTCGTCATGCCCTTGCTCCACCGTCCGTCATAGGCATAGCCGATGACAAAGCCTGACAGGACAAAGAAAAAATCGACAGCAAGATAGCCGTGATTGATAATCTGACGCGAAGGGCCCTGTGAATAAGTTTCAAACAGATGAAAGGCCACCACAATCATCGCCGCCACACCACGCAGACCATCAAGAATCTCGAGTCTCGGCCGGCTTTGCATTAAAGAATTGTCTGATATCATAGGATTGCTTGGTTTTTGACGCAAAATTAATCATCTGACTTGTCTCCAAATTGCATTATAATCACAAATAATTATCCTATATTTGCATTATGGATAATAAAGATTTCTGCGTCGACAATGTCAGGCTCAGGCCCGACGAACAGATCGGTCTCCACAGCCACAGCAACTGGGAGCTGTCGTTGGTTGTAAAAGGCGCCGGCATCAGACACGTCGGCGACGACGTATCACCGTTTTCCGACGGAGACCTCGTCATCATACCTCCCGAGATACCCCACTGCTGGCATTTTGACGGAACTGCCACTGACAGCGTGGGACGTATCGCCAACATCACCGTCAAATTCACCTCAAGTTTTCTCGACCGTTGCGCCACAGTCTTTCCCGCTCTCGACGAAAGCATCAGCGCCCTGAAAGAAAAAATAACGGCATTTACATTCGACAGCGTCCGCAAAAAAGAAATCACCGCCATGATGCATGAGATTGCCGCGGCAACGCCGCGCGACCAGTGCCACCTCGCCATAAGACTTATAACCTCACTCACGGCGCCCGGCGACGACATCGCTGTGGGTCACAGCGTCACCAATGACCGCATCAGGCGTCGGCTCGACATGATACGCATCTACACATCCTGCAACCTCTGCCGCCACATAACAATCGATGAGATAGCCCGTCACGTCGGCATGAACCGCTCGGCCTTCTGCTCATTCTTCAAAAAAGCCTCCGGCGAATCATACGTCACCTACCTCAACCGACGCCGTATCGACAAAGTATGCGAACGCCTCATCGCCGGCGACACCTCGGTCGCCGACATCGCCTACACATGCGGCTTCAACAACATTCCCTACTTCAACCGCGTCTTCCGCCGCCTAACCGGCATCAGCCCCAACCGCTACCGCTCATCCAAAACATTGATATAACTCTATAGCACATTATCACCCCAAAAAACCCCGCCCCGGCAAAGCCGGAGCGGGGTTTCGTTTTATCGTATGTCGGAGACTTGCGATTACATCATGCCGCCCATACCTCCCATGCCGCCTGCGGGCATTGCGGGAGCGGGATTGTCTTCTTTCTTCTCGGCGATGACACATTCGGTCGTGAGGAACATGCCTGCGATAGAAGCAGCGTTTTCAAGAGCCACACGGGTGACTTTGGCAGGGTCGATGACGCCTGCGGCGAGAAGATTCTCATAGACGTCTGTGCGGGCATTGTAGCCGAAGTCGCCTTTGCCTTCGCGAACTTTCTGCACGACGACAGCACCTTCGACACCGGCGTTGGCTGCAATCTGACGGAGGGGCTCCTCGATGGCGCGCTCGACGATAGAGATACCGGTCTGCTCGTCATCGTTGTCGCCCTTGAGGCCTTCGAGGGCGGTGAGACAGCGGATATAAGCCACACCGCCGCCGGGAACTATACCTTCGGCGATGGCTGCGCGGGTTGCGCTGAGGGCATCGTCGACGCGGTCTTTCTTCTCTTTCATCTCGACCTCGCTGGGAGCGCCGATATGGAGAACGGCTACGCCGCCGGCGAGTTTGGCAAGACGTTCCTGAAGTTTCTCGCGGTCATAGTCGCTTGTGGTCTGGACAATCTGAGCCTTGATTTGGGCGACACGGCTGGCGATGGCGTCTTTCGAACCGTTGCCGTTGACGATGGTCGTATTTTCTTTGTTGACGGTAATCTTCTCTGCGGTGCCGAGAGTCTGGAGGGTGGCAGTGCTGAGCTGCATGCCTTTTTCTTCAGAGATGACTGTGCCGCCGGTGAGGATGGCGATGTCCTCGAGCATCTCCTTGCGGCGGTCGCCGAAACCGGGAGCCTTGACGGCGCAGATCTTGAGCGAACCGCGCAGACGGTTGACGACGAGAGTTGCGAGAGCTTCCTGATCGACGTCTTCGGCGATAATCAGCAGCGGACGTCCGCTCTGGGCCGTAGCCTCGAGAATAGGCAGAAGGTCTTTGAGGTTTGAGATTTTCTTGTCATAGAGAAGCACGTAGGGCATATCCATCGCGCACTCCATCTTCTCGGGGTTGGTCACGAAATAAGGCGAGATATAGCCGCGGTCAAACTGCATGCCCTCGACGATGTCGATGGTTGTCTCTGTGCCTTTGGCCTCGTCGACGGTGATGACACCTTCTTTTTTAACTTTCTGCATGGCCTCGGCGATGAGACGGCCGATTTTCTCGTCATTGTTGGCCGATACACGGGCCACGTCTTCGATTTTCTTGAAGTCGTCGCCTACCTCTTCCGACATGCCCTTGATACCCTCGACAACAGCTGCGACAGCTTTGTCGATACCGCGTTTGAGATCCATCGGATTGGCGCCGGCGGCAACGTTCTTCAGGCCTACGGCGATAATCGACTGGGCGAGAACTGTTGCTGTCGTTGTACCGTCGCCGGCGTCGTCACCGGTCTTCGAGGCGACTTCCTTGACGAGCTGTGCGCCCATGTTCTGGAATGCGTCCTCGAGTTCCACCTCACGGGCCACGCTTACACCATCCTTGGTGATGTGGGGTGCGCCGAATTTCTTCTCGATGATGACATTGCGGCCTTTCGGGCCGAGTGTTACCTTGACTGCGTCAGCGAGGGCGTCGACGCCTTTTTTGAGCTCTTCGCGAGCCTTGATATTGAATTTTATTTCTTTTGCCATGATTGTAAGCTTTTTATTAATGTATATTATTCAACTACGGCGAGAACCTCGTTCTGACGCATGATCAGCACCTTGTCGCCTTCGAGATCGATCTCTGTGCCGGCATATTTGCCATAAAGCACTACATCACCCTCCTTGAGCACCATTTCTTCGTCCTTAGTGCCGTTGCCGACGGCGAGAACTGTACCTTTGAGTGGTTTTTCTTTGGCAGAGTCAGGAATGATGATACCCGACGCGGTCACTTCTTCGGCGGCTGTGGGTCTGATGATGACGCGATCAGCCAATGGTTTGAGTTTCATAATAATAAAGTGTTTTATATTGTTTGTTTATTAAATTTTTATGTTTACGCTATGACATAATGCAAGATTCGTGCCAAACTCTTTCATCTGTCAGTTCCGTGTCAGTCCGACTGCCAAAATGTCAATCCGGTCCTCCACCGACTCCCCATAAAACAAACATCAGAGTCAGATTGTTGCCGACCGTCAGCGTTTTTTCTCGAATATGGCGTTTACCTTTGCCGGCGAGGCGCCATACTCTATCGCTTTTTTTGCGTCGGCCCGCGCGTCATCCAGTCTGAATCGCTCGTGATTGAGCCGCGCACGATAGTAATACAGCTCGGGGTCGCGGCTGTAACGTTTCAGTCCCTCGTTTATCACAGCCGAAGCCTCCGACAGATTGTCCATGGCGAGATAACAGCCTGCTAAGCCGGCATAATACTCCGGATTGGGATCGAGTTCGAGAAGTTTTTCAAAATAGGGCACCGCCTGACGGTCGCGTCCCGTCATCGAGTAGAGCGAACTCAACGCTACTGCCGTTATATATGAGTTGGGCACCTTGCGTTTCAGCACATCGAAGTCAGCTTCGGCTCCCGGCAGATTGCCCTTGTAGAGAGACATAAACCCTCGGTAATATCGTGCGTCGAGATTGACTGAATCTATTTCGAGAGCGTGGCTGAATTCGTCAAAAGCATCATCGTCGCGATTGAGTTTCAGATAGATGCGTGCGCGGTTGTTGATGACCGTCACCATCCGCGGAGCTCGCCGCGACGCCTCGTCGAGAGCGACAAGCGCCAGCGAGTCCTTATCCATATATGAATATACCATGCCGAGATTCGACAGCAGCATGACATTGCCCGGATTGCCCGGCTCCACCGCCATCGCGTCGACAAGTCTCGCCGCAGCCTCCTCATATCTGCCGTCGGCGATTGCCTTGTCAGCCTCGCCCATCAATATAAAATAGGGGTCTTCGTCTGTGTCATCGTCTGCCGCATAGGCCGGCATGGCCCATGACAAGGCTCCCATAAGAACCGGCACTACAAGAAAAACCGTTTTTTTAACAAAAGTTATTAACATATTGACATCATTTTGTTGATAAGTCGCCGGCATCCGCCGACTTTGTTGACTCCGACAAAGTTATGACGTTTATTTTAAAGACAAAGTCAAAGCAAATCTAAAAATTGTTTTGGTTTTTTAAAATAATAGATTAATTTTGCTGTTAATTGTTGAAAAAGAATCATGAACCGCGTCATCAGACATAGCGAATACCTCCTTCAGAGCAACGACTGCATCATCATGCCGGGTCTCGGCGCCGTGCTTGCCCACGACGAAAGCGCTCGCATCGACGAAGCTACGGGTATGCTTGTCCCCCCGACACGCCGGTTTTCTTTCAACAGCATGCTCACTCAGAACGACGGAATGCTCGCCTCATCGGTAGCCTCTTGCGAAGGCATCAGCTATGAAACGGCCCTCAAATGCGTCAACGACGAGATTGAGACCATGCGCCACCAGCTTGTCGCCGACGGCGAGCTTTCTCTCGGTCGCATCGGACATCTTAAACTCGACGGAGACAAAATACTCTTCGAGCCTTACGACGCCTCGTCGCTCACACCCGGGCTGCTTTGGCTGCCGGCCGTGCGCGTCACTCCGCTCAGCGAGCGCGTCAAAGCCGACGACAAAGCCGCCGCTGCCGCCACACGCCGCCGCGTAAGTCCTTTCGCCAAAATAGCGCGCACCGCAGCAGCTGTCGCAGTCGCCATCGCTCTCGGATTCGTGATGTCGACACCCATAACCACCGGTGACGCCCAGCTTGCGTCATTCGTTCCCGAGACCGTCAAAGCCCCGTCACAGCCGGCCGAAAGCCTCTTCGAGCGTCCGGGCACGTCGACAGCACCCCTCGTGCTTGTGCTACGACATCACGACGACGCAGCCACAGCCGTCGACACGACCGCAAAAGCGACAGCGCCGAAGCATGTCGCCGAGGTCGCAAAAATCGTCAAGACACCGCAGAGCGTCCTCCGTTTCGACGAAAATGACCGCTATTGCCTCATCGTCGCGTCACTGGCTACACAGGAAGAGGCCGACCGCTTCATCGCCCGTAACAGTAAACTGCAATTAGGCGTCCTCCCGAAGGATGGCCGTTATCGAGTCTATGCCGCCACAGGCACCACAGCCGCAGGCGTACAGTCGGCAGCAGCCGAATTGGCCGATCGCTATCCCGATGCATGGGTGTGCCGCCGGTAAACTCGATATTATATGGACAATCTTCACCAGCTTTTATTACAACGTCACAGCATCCGCCGCTACACCGGGCAGCCCGTCGACAGCGATGCCGTGAAAACCATTCTCGAAGCCGCCCTGCTCGCGCCGACATCGAAGAATGCCCGTCCGTGGCAGTTTGTCGTCGTCGAAGACAAAGAGACTCTCACCCGTCTGGCCGAATGTAAGCAGTTCGGCGCCAAACCGGTTGCCTCGGCAGCCTTCGCAGTCGTCGTGACCGTCAATCCCGCTCTCAGCGAGGTCTATATCGAAGACGCCTCCGTTGCCGCCATAATGATGCACCTTCAGGCCGCCGACCTCGGGCTCGGCTCCTGCTGGATTCAGGTGCGCGGTCGTTTTGCCGCCGACGGCGAACCGTCGGAGAACGTCGTCCGCGAACTCCTCGCCATTCCCGACGACATGGTCGTCGAGTGCATCGTCACCTTTGGCCACATCGACGAACAGCGCAAGCCCGTCGACCCCGAGAAACTTTTGTGGGAGAAAGTACATATAGGATCTTGGAAAACAGAGCTCTGAACAGTCTGCGCACAGTCATCATCGGTTCGGGCAACGTAGCCACGCATCTCGCCGCCGGCCTCGCGGCCGCAGGCTGTGAGGTTGTCTGCGTCTGCAGCCCTACCCTCGCCCATGCCCGGCGACTCGCCGCCCGTTTCGCCGGCTGCAGTGCCGTCGACAGCCTCGCCTCGATGCCCGCAGACGCCGATTTATATCTTATATCGACAGTCGACAGCGCCGTCGCCGGGATAGCAGCCGACATGCCTCGTGTGGCCGGACTCGTCGCACACACATCGGGCAGCGTACCCCTCGCGGCTCTCGCGCCCGCATCGGCGATGACAGCCGTCATCTACCCGCTGCAGACCTTCTCTCGCGAAGTGGCCGTCAGACTCGACGACATACCCTTTTTCACCGAAGCATCGACCGACGAGGCTCTCGCTTTTGCCGACAGAATCGCGGGTCTGCTTTCTCCTAAAGTATATCACGCCGACTCGGCCCACCGCAAGATTCTGCACATCGCCGGTGTCCTGTCATGTAATTTCGCCAACTACCTGTGGGACCGCACATCAGACCTGCTTGACCGTGCCGGCTACAGTTTCGATGTCGTCCGTCCGCTTATCGAGACCACTCTCCGCAAAGCCGTCGAGGTCGGGCCGCATGCAGCCCAGACCGGACCCGCCATGCGGGGCGACCGCGCCGTCATCGACAGCCATATCGCGAGCCTCGATTCCTCGACAGCCGAAATCTACCGCATAATGACCGAAGCCATAATCGACTCACACAAAAAGCAATGAGCAAGATAAACTACAATCTCAGTAAAATCAGAGGCATCGCTTTCGACGTCGACGGCGTTCTCTCGCCATCGACCATACCCCTCGGCGAAGACGGTGTCCCGCGCCGCATGGTCAACATCAAAGACGGCTATGCCCTTCAGCTCGCCGCCAGGAAAGGCCTCAAACTGGCCATCATCAGCGGCGCGAAGTCAGAAGCCGTCGAAGCACGTTTCAGAGCCCTCGGCATCACCGACATATATATGAAAGCCGCCGACAAGCTGCCCTGTCTCAACGACTGGCTCGACAAGAACGGACTCTCGCCCGACGAAGTGGCCTTCGCCGGCGACGACATCCCCGACATCTGCGTCATGCGGCATGTCGGACTCAGCGTTGCCCCGCGCGACGCCGACGAATTTGTCAAATCGATCGCATGCTATGTCACTGTCGCCGACGGCGGTTATGGCGTAGCCCGCGAAATCCTCGAGGAAGTCATGCGTGCTCAGGGACTATGGATGTCCCATGCCGATGCCTTCGGATGGTAAAAACATCATCTGACAATGATTAAGACTCCGCTAAAAAACAGCAGCACAAAGATATTGCTCGCCTCGGGCTCTCCGCGCCGACGCGAGCTCCTCGCCATGATAGCGCCCGGCTTCACCGTGGCCCCCGGCCGCGACGTCGACGAGAGCTATCCATCTGATATACCAGCCGAAAAAGTCGCCGAATATCTCTCTAAAGTCAAAGCCGATGCCTACATAGACCTCCTCGCCGACGACGAAATCATCATCACCGCCGACACGGTCGTCATCATCGATGGCCGCATCCTCGGCAAACCCGCCGGTCGCGACGATGCCGTCGCCATGCTCAGAAGCCTCTCGGGACGACGCCACAAAGTCGTCACCGGCGTCACTGTCACTGCCAGAGACCGCAGCGTCAGCTTCGACGAGACAACCGTCGTCGAGTTCGCCCACCTGAACGACGACGAGATAGACGCCTATGTCGACACCTTCCGACCCTACGACAAAGCCGGAGCCTACGGCATACAGGAATGGATCGGAGCCGTCGGTATCAAAGGCATCGAAGGCTGCTATTATAACGTCATGGGCTTGCCGGTCCACACTCTTTATCACCGTCTTAAAGAATTCTGAAAGCATGATTGTCTACCCCAACGCCAAAATCAACCTCGGCCTCAACATATTGCGCCGCCGCTCCGACGGCTATCACGACATCGAGACCCTGATGGTGCCCGTCCCGTGGCGCGACATCCTCGAGATTGTTCCGTCGTCCGGCTCTGGCACGACCTTGACTGTCAGTGGCCGTGCCGTCGGTTGTCCGCCCGAAAAAAACCTCGTCATGAAGGCTTACCGCGCATTGGCCGCGACAGTCGACATCCCTCCGGTAGACATTTATCTCCATAAGATTATCCCCGACGGAGCCGGCCTCGGCGGAGGCTCGGCCGACGCGGCCTTCACACTCATATGCCTCAACGGGCTTTTCGCCCTCGGTCTTGACAGAGAGCAGCTTGCCGCCATAGCCGCCGGCATCGGCGCCGACTGCCCGTTTTTCATCTATAACAGACCCATGATGGCGACATCGACAGGCACAGTCCTCCGTCCCGTCGAACTCTCCGCCGCACCCATAGCCATCGCCATCGCCAAACCGCGCGGCGTCGCCGTCTCGACAGCCGGGGCCTATGCCGGCGTCACACCGTCTGAAAACTCGCCGTCGCTCGACAGCATCATCACGCTTCCCGTCGGCGAATGGCAGCGCGCAGGTCTGAAAAACGATTTCGAGACGTCGGTCTTCGCCAAAGCGCCCGCCACAGCTGCCCTAAAGCGTCATTTCATCGACAGCGGAGCCGTCTATGCGGCCATGTCGGGCTCGGGCGCAGCAGTCTTCGGCCTTTTCGACGACATCGGCGCGGCACGTGCCGCTGCCGCCGCTGTCAGTCCCGATAGCGACATACTCGTCGACATAATCAAGTTTTCTTGAACGATATAGCCTCCGATTTGTTTACTTTTAAAGCGAGAGAATGCCAATCGACGAGTTTGGCAATGTTTTTGCTTTATCATATGCAATGAAACAAACCAAAGATTATGGAAACAAACAAGAATAAATCAGGCAAAGAAGCCCGCAAGGAGCACAAAGCCGACGACGCTCCCGAAGTCATGGATGTTCTCGACGCCGAAAACGACAGCGCCGCAGAAGACAGCGAAGAAACCGAACAGGATCTTGCCCGCGACCTCGAAGCCACACAAGCAGCCCTCGAAAAAGAAAAAAAAGAATATCTCTTCCTCATGGCCGAATTTGACAACTACCGTAAACGCGTTGTCAAGGAAAAAAGCGAGATTCTGCGCAACGGCGCCGAAAAAGTGCTCGCCGGCCTGCTCCCCATCGTCGACGACTTCGAGCGCGGTCTCGCCGCTACAGCCGATGCCGACGACGCTGCAGCCGTACGCAGCGGCATGGAGCTGATATACAACAAACTCGTCAAATACCTTGAGTCAAACGGCGTCAAGGCAATGGATTCGACAGGCAAGGAATTCGATCCCGAGCTCCACGAAGCCATCGCTTCGATTCCCGCTCCGAGCGACGACCTCAAAGGCAAGGTCGTCGACACCACTCAGAAAGGCTATATGATAAACGACAAAGTACTGCGCCACGCAAAAGTAGCCGTAGGACAATAATAAAACCCATCGAAGTATGGCAGACAAACAAGACTATTATGAACTTTTAGGCGTGTCAAAGACCGCTACGGCCGACGAAATCAAGAAGGCCTACCGCGCCATGGCACGTAAATACCACCCCGACGTCAACCCGGGCAACAAGGAGGCCGAGGAGAAATTCAAACAGGCAGCCGAGGCCTACGAAGTGCTCAGCGACCCCGACAAGCGCGCCAAATACGACCGTTACGGTCACAGCATGGGTCCGCAGGGATTCGGCGGCGGTGCCGGCGGTGGCGGCTACTACCAGAGCAACATGTCGATGGACGACATCTTCTCGATGTTCGGCGATATATTCGGCGACATGGGTGGCGGTGGACGTTACAGCGGCTTCGGCTCAGCCACAGGTAGCCGTCCGCGCAAGACACAGCGCCGCGGCAGCAACCTGCGCATCCACGTCAAGCTCACACTCGAAGAAATATCGAAAGGCGCCACAAAGACCCTCAAGATACCCACATTCGTCAAATGCGACCACTGCAACGGCACAGGCGCCAAAGACGGCACAGCATTCGTCACCTGCCAGCGCTGCCACGGCACAGGCTCGGTCACTGAAGTACAGCAGACTATGTTCGGCGCCATGGAGTCGCATGTCGTCTGTCCCCAGTGCGAAGGCTCCGGTAAAGTCATCTCCGAACAGTGCTCCTACTGTCACGGCCAGGGCGTCGAGCGCAAGGACCAGCAGGTCACATTCACCATTCCCGCCGGCGTCGCCGACGGCAACGTCCTGACCGTCAAAGGTCGCGGCAACGCCCCTATCCACGGTGGTATAAACGGCGACCTCCTTGTCGTCATCGACGAAATCAAGCATCCCGAGCTGATACGCGACGGAGCCGACGTCATCTACAACATGATGCTCGACATACCGACAGCCATCCTCGGCGGCTCTGTCGAAGTGCCCACAATCGAAGGCCGCGCCCGACTCAAGATTGCCCCCGGCACACAACCCGGCAAGATTCTGCGTCTGCGTGGCAAAGGCGTTCCCTCGGCTGAGACAGGCGCTCGTGGCGACGAACTCATCAACGTCATGGTCTACATCCCCGAAAACCTCAGTGACTCGGAGAAACAGGCCATCGAAAGCCTCAAATCATCGCCCAACATCACCCCGAGCGATGCCGAGAAACACCGTCTCTTCTCAAAATTCCGCCACATCTTTGAATAAAACTTCACAAGAATCCAATAGGCAACACACACATATCCACCAGCGAGCCGCCGCCCATCAGCCCCGGCTCGCTTTTTTTTCGCTTCCTCCTAAAAAGCCTTCAAATTTGTCCTTTTTTGTTTCAGATCCGAGCTTTAGCGAAGTCTTACAACAAACGTCCATCAACTTAAGCTATTAAAGTGCGGCCTCAAGCTCACAGCTGTATGGAACGAGGGCTTCAGCCCTCGCAGCCAACCAATTGACCTCTAACACAGGCCGGAGGCCTGCAATTTTGTTAACCCCGAGCGTTCATCGCTCGGGGTAGTTGTGCTCACAAAAGCCCTCAACTCCGGCGGAGTTGAACTTCCCAGCCTTACGAGTCAGACCTTATCGACCTTAATGACTTTATTGACCTTATTAAACCGTCCATCCTCGCAGCCTCGCAGAGGCGAGATTGTGACGTAAACGCCTGATGCCTGTGCTAATAAGATGCGCCCTCGCTCTCCTCCTCAAGGCCGAGCCTTCAAATTTGTCTTTGTGCCGGCGTCTTGCCGCCGTATGGAACTACGGCTTCAGCCATAGTAGCCAACGTCTTGTCAACCAAGGGCTGAAGCCCTTAGCCCATATCGCCTGCAAGGCGATGATTTTACTGATAGCCGCGTAGGCCGAGGCGCGATTGCGCCGGCCTGCGCGGTAAGGGCGATAATAGATTTATTGCGTTTGAAAAACGCAGACATTCTTCCACAACAAAGCTTTAAAAACCTTCTGTTCACGATTGTGCATTGACTTAATCTTCTGTTCTTATGCCCTTAAGTTCTTTTGTTCTGTCGAGAATTAACCATTCTAAAATTGCACCATAATACGCTTTTAGCCACAAAACCCGCCAAACGGTGACT
>CABUPJ010000056.1 GCA_902493335.1 uncultured Porphyromonadaceae bacterium | reverse complement strand
TGATGTTACTGGTGACCGCGTACGCCGAGGAGCGCAGCTCCGGCGTGCGCGGAAGCAGGAATAAAGAGGGTGGCGTTTGAAAAACGCCGAATATAAACGAGTAGTGAATAAATACTGTCTTTTGAGAAATGACGATAAAGAGTAAATTCCCACGTTAATAATAATTAAATAGAGTACTGTTTACCGCCGGTGACGGGCTTTTGTAGTAAATTTGTGTTATATAAACCAATTCAGAATAATGAGAAAAGTCTTATTACCTTTACTTTTATTTGTTTCAATCATGACATCAGCAACAAACATGTTTGAAAAGCCTTTTGATACAGTCAGAGGGACGATACCGTTCTCAAAGATAGACAACTCGATGTGGATGCCCGCCATCGACCGGGGCATCGAGCTCGCGCAGCGCGACATCGACAACATAGTCAACCAAAGCGAGGAACCGACATTCGAGAACACCATCGTGGCGCTCGAACGCAGCGGCGACGCGCTCAACCGCGTGACCAACGCCTTCTTCCCGCTTCTCTCGGCTCTCAGCGACGACGAGATGATGGAAATCAGCGTCGAGGCCTCGGGCAAACTCAGCGACTATTCGACATCGATAATTCTCAACGAAGGTCTATGGAAGCGCGTAAAAGCTGTGTGGGACAAGCGCGAGAGTCTCAATCTCACGCCCGAAGACAAGATGCTGCTCGAGCGCACATACGATTCGTTCGCCCTTTCGGGCGCCAACCTCGTCGGCGAAGACCGTGAGAAATTCAAACGACTCAGCGCCGAGCTGTCGGAGCTGACCACCAAGTTCGGCCAAAACGTGCTTCGAGAGCTTAACACATACGAGATATGGTTGACCAAAGACGACCTCGCCGGTCTGCCCGAAAGCTCGATAGCAGCCGCAGCCGAGGCCGCCAAAGCGAAAGGCCGCGACGACGCATATCTCTTCACTCTTGACCAGCCCGTCTACATGGCTTTCATGAAATACTCAGACCGCCGCGACCTGCGCGAGAAGATGAACAAGCTCTACACCTCGCGCAATACCAAGGGCGAATTCAGCAACATCGACAACATCAAACGCATCTCAGAGCTGCGTCTCGACATCGCGAATCTTCTCGGCAGCGACAATTACGCCAAACATTCGCTGCAGCAGACCATGGCCCAGACACCCGAGAATGTCTATAGTCTTCTCGACCGTCTGCGCGAGGCTTACTCGCCCGCTCTCAAAGAGGAAATGGCCGAACTGACCGAGTTTGCCTCGAAACTCGAAGGACATCCCGTCGAGATTATGCCGTGGGATTATTCTTATTACGCCAACAAGCTCAAGGCTTCGAAATATGCCTTCGACGAAGAGTCGATGCGCCCTTACTTTGAACTCAACAATACGATTGCCGGCGTCTTCGGACTCGCCACGAAGCTCTATGGTCTGAAGTTCACCGAGAACCCCGATATCGAGGTCTATCATCCCGATGTCAAGGCATTCGAGGTGACAGACGACGCGGGCAAATATATCGGTGTCATCTACACAGACTTCTTCCCCCGCGCGTCGAAGCGTCCGGGTGCGTGGATGACTGACTTCAAGAGCCAGTATATCACCCCCGAAGGCGAGAATTCGCGCCCGCATGTCTCGATTGTGATGAACTTCACCAAGCCGACAGGCGACACACCGTCGCTGCTGACTCCCTATGAGGTCGAGACATTCCTTCACGAGTTCGGCCACGCCCTCCACGGTCTGCTCGCCAACACCAGGTATTCGTCACTCAGCGGCACCAATGTCTACCGTGACTTTGTCGAGCTGCCTTCACAGTTTAACGAAAACTATCTCACGGAAAAAGAATTCCTCGACGGCTTCGCCCGCCACTATCAGACCGGCGAGCCCATCCCGGCCGAGATGATTGACCGCCTTGTCGCCGCGTCGCGCTACGGCGCCGCATACGCCTGCATGCGTCAGCTGATGTTCGGCTATCTTGACATGGCCTGGCACACCATCGACAAGCCTGTGACCGACGCACCGGCTTTCGAGAACAAGGCCGTCGAGCAGGTCGCCATCTTCGCTCCCGTCGAAGGCGCGATGACATCGCCGCAGTTCAGCCACATATTCGCCGGAGGATATGCCGCCGGCTACTACAGCTATAAGTGGGCCGAGGTGCTCGATGCCGACGCGTTTGCGAAGTTCAAGGAAAACGGCATCTTCGACCGCGCCACAGCAGACTCCTTCCGCAAGAATATCCTCGAGCTCGGCGGCACGGAGAATCCCGCCGAGCTTTACCGCCGTTTCCGCGGCCAGGAGCCGTCGATTGACGCGCTCCTTGAGCGTGACGGCATCAAAAAGCCCGAGAGCGGTCAGATAGCTCCCGTCAAAGTTGACTGACCGGGACAACGATGTCAATGCGATATATCAGCAATGAATATAAGTGCGATCCCGCGCGAGTTATGCGCGGGATTGCCTTTTCATGGCTGTCGCGTCATATCGCGGCGGTCGTGTTGCCTCTTGCGGCGCTCGTCATCGCATCGTGCTACGACCTGAGATTTGTCTATGTGACGCTCATCTTCGTCTTCATCGTCTTCCCTATGGTGCTGACGATGGTGTGGTTCAGGCACGGCCTCGCGCCCGAGACTGTCAGGCTGTCCGAACCGCAACGCATAGTCGCCGACGACAGCGGACTGACAGTCGAATATCTCGGGCGCGGCGAGGACACGCCGTCGCGCTTCGCTCCCGACTTTTTCGATTGGCCAGAGTTTAAGGGTGTCTCGAGATCGTCACAGACTGTCAGGTTTGCTTTCAGGGGAGGGCATCGCCCGGACCTTGTCGTGCCGGCCGATGTACTGCCGCCGGATGCGTGGGAGGCAATTTTATCACGATTTGATGATTATGTCGATGATTGACGCTGTTTTTTGGCACAAAATTTGCCATTGAAGCGTTATACTTTATATAAGAATTATACCACAGCCAATGACTGCCAAAGAGATAGATAAATTCAAACGAGATTTTGACTCGGTGCTGGAGCGCCGCCGTCTTCTCGAAGCCCTTGATATGCTGTCGAATGTTTCGGCTTCGGCGGGCGAATGGAGGATAAACGACCGTGTCGCCTCGATGCGTCAGAGTTATACTTACCTCCTCAAATATTTCGCAGAAGGGCTTGCCGATCCCGGACGCGACGCTCTCTATATGTCGCTCGTCAGCGAGGCGACAGCTGTCAGAGACATGCTTGTGCGCTCGCTTTCGATGACAGATACCCCGACGCTCTACTATAACACCGTCAGGAGCCTGTCGATGCGTAAAGACGAGACATTTGCCTCGCTTTATGCCGCATATCTGAAATCGCTCGATGCCATATCGCCTTTCAAGACAATAGAAAGCGGTACCGAGGCAACCCGCGAACTACGGCGCCGCAGCGAACTGATAGAGACTGATATCTTCAACCGTCTGTGGACCGTATATCCGTTCACAGCCGACGATGCCGCCACGATATCGGCGATGCTTGACGACGATGCCATCTCTGATGAGGCCAAGGCACTTTTTGTAAGCGGTATAACCGTCGGTCTGCTCGAGTTTTTCGACGAACGACGTTTCGATTTGCTTCTCGATGCCTATAAATGTAAATCGACGACTGTGTCGTCACGCGCCATGACAGGTTATGTCATCGCCATGGTGAAATATGACAAGGCTGTTTTCTCTGACAGTTTCGACAAACACCTCGCCGCCGTCAGAGAATTGCCCGGATGGTATGAGAATCTTACAATCACGGTCAAGGAACTTGTCAACACCGCTGACACCGAGCGCATCGCCGCCCGTCTGCGCGATGAGATAATGCCTCAGATCAAAAAGATGAGCGAAAATATCTCAGAGCGTCTCGACGAGATGGCTCTCGATGCCGACGGCATGTCGCCCGAAGATAATCCGGACCTGTCGGAACTGCTGTCAGACAGCAGGATGCGCGACACTCTCAAGGAATTCGGCGAGATGCAGGAACAGGGCAGTGATGTCTTTCTGGCGACTTTCGCCAATCTCAAGCAGTTCCCGTTTTTCAATGACGTCGCCAACTGGTTTATGCCTTACCGCACGGGTCTGACGGTCGTGAGCGACAATGACATCAGCAGCGACGCCACATTTGCGGCGCTTATCGACCGCGCGCCATATATCTGCGACGGCGACAAATATTCGATGATACTGTCGGTGTCGATGATGCCGTCGGCCCAGCGGGAGATGATGATGAAGCAGTTTGACATGCACTCGCGCCAGTTCAGCGAATCGCTCGGCGTGCTGGCCTCGTTGCCTCCGGCACAGCGCAAGGTCGTGACAAACAACTATATCCTGAGTATATATCGTTTCTACAAACTCTTTCGCCGCAAAGGCGAGTTTTATAATCCCTTTGCCGATGTGGTCGATGTGCTCGACAATCCCAGGCTTGCCGAAGATTTCAGCAATACCGGCGAGCTGGAATCTCTTGCCGCGCTGTATATCAGGCTGCAGTGCTATGACAAGGCGATACGCTATCTCAGTCTCGTCGACGAGACGGCAGACCCGTCGGCAGCCCGCAGCCGTCAGCTCGGTTACGCCTATGAACGCCTCGGACTCTACGACCGGGCCGCTCTGGCATATGAGCAGAGCGACCTGCTCGACGGGTCAAACCGCTGGACGCTACGGCGATATATCTATGTCCTGCGTTGTCTCGGCCAGTATGACCGCGCGCTTGCTGTCTGTGAGCGTCTTGAAAAGCTCGATCCGCAGTCGTTTGAACTCGCGATGACACAGGGCACTCTCTATGCAAAGATAAAAGATTATGACAAGGCGGTCAACAGTTTCCTGAAAGCCGAATTCATCGACGAATCGTCGCTGAAACCCGCCCGCGCTCTCGCAGGTCTTTATTTTATTATGCGCCGTCATGACCTCAGCCGGCGCTATTATGACAGACTTTTTGCCTCGGAAACTACGGCTGAAGACTGTCTCGGACGCGCTCACCTTGCCTGGGCTGAAAACGACATCGCCGGAGCCGTCGAGGGCTATAAACGATATTGCAGTCTCGCGCCTGACGGCATCAATGATCTTGTCAGACGTCTTGACAAAGACACCGACCGGCTGGTTGAGGCCGGAGCCGATATTTCACATAAACCTCTTATGATCGATGCGATTATTAATTCTTTAAAATCTTAAAATATATGGTAATTCAAAGATGGCAGACCGTTTTGCTCGCTCTCGCGGTCATAGTTATGGCAATTTTCTGTTCGACACCTTTCGCCACGGTTTCGGCCACGGCAGAGCAGGTCGAGAGTGTCTATCTCAAAGACGCTCCCGTTCTGATGATTGTGAGCATACTCATCGGTGTGGTTTTGTTTCTGTCGATATTCATGTATAAGGATCTGAAGCGTCAGATGACTATGACGCTTGTGTCTATGGTTCTGCTTGTAGCTGCCATTGTCACAGGCATTTTCATCGTGTATTATGCTATGCCCGACGCCCGGCTCATTATTTTCGGCGGTGTCACGCTGCTTGTCGTGACATTTGTTCTCGCTCTCGGCGCCTATTCGATGATGAACCGCGACCGTAAACTTCTCGACAGCTACAACCGCCTGCGCTGATTCTACCGGTTTAAAATTTTTAAGACAACGCCTGCATATGATTACGGCATGTGCGGGCGTTGCTGTTTTTAGTACAATTGAAAACACTTGTTTGTCTACAAGTGTTTTTCTTATTAAATTAACAGTATTCATATTATGTATCCGTGCCGTCATCCGATAAAATCGATGCTCGTTCTGAGCCTGATGCTGTCGTCGTGTATATATGATTACGATAATTGCCCTCCGACACTGATGATTACGGTTGATAATGACTGGAGTCAGACAGTCAACGCAGATCCTGAAGGCATGGCCTGTCTGTTTTTTGCGGATGGTGGCGGAGAGCCGTGGCGCTTTGATTTTCCGGGAAAGGACGGAGGCCGCGTCGGGATGCCGCTCGGACTCTACAGTGTGTTGAGTTTTAACGACGATACATATAATGTAAGATTCAGAGAAGATGATGGTTACAGAGGCTATACGGCTTATACCGACTTGGTCTGTCGTGAGCCCGTCGGCGGCCAGCGGCTTGTTAAATGCCCTGATATGATGTGGGGCTGCAGTTATGACCGGGTTGCAATCGATTATAATGGCCTGACTTATTCTGCCGATGGCGGCCAAAGTCGATATTCAAAAGACTTTATCCTCACTATGCAGCAGAGGCAGTTGACCGCACGATACAGTTTTATAATAGACGATGTCGAGAATCTCGACGGCGTGAAGGCGATGGGCGTTACATTCAGCGGTCTGGCCGGTGCGTTAAATCTTGTCACCGGGTGTAAGGAAAATTATCCCGTGACAGTCAGATCTGACGCACATAAAAATGGTGATTCGGTTATAGAGGGCGAATTTGTGACTTTCGGCATACCCGTGACTCCCGATGCAGACAATAAGCTGACACTGCTGGTGCTGCTTGCAGACAACCGCAAGTTCAGCTATACGTTTGATGTGACAGGGCAGGTGCGTGAAGCCGCTGATCCGCTGGATGTGAAGGTTGTCATTCATGGTCTAAGGATTGAAAAATCAGAGCATGTCGATAATCCGGGTGCTTTCGATGTCGGCGTCGACGGCTGGATTTCGGTCACCATAAACATAAACAGTTGACAGGTGTTTATCTTGTATAGACATTTTATGTTGCCTTCCAAAAAGCAATTGTTGAATTAATACTATAAAAATGATGAAAACAAAAATGATGATTCTCGGCGTTGCCGGCATTGCATTGGCAAGTGCTATGTCGTCTTGCAGCGACAACGAGAACGATGCACCGGTCAGCAGCAATGTCATATCGTTCAGTGCTGTCGCGCCGAATGCTTCCCGCGCTGCGTCGACAACAACCGCTACATTGAAAGAGTTTGTAGTCTATGGCTTTACCGAGGGCGAGACTCTTATGGATGGAGTGAAAGTTACCCGCAGCGGCGGTTCGTGGACATATTCGCCGGAGGCGTATTGGCCCGTAAGTCCCATCAACTTTTATGCTTTCAGCCCCGATATTACCGATTCGCCCGATATCAAAGGAATGGAAGGAGGTAACATACCCGATTACCTCAATCCCGGCAATGTCGACTTGCTGTATTCTGTGAAGACGCAAGTGACGCAGCAGGCCGCTCCCGTGCTGTTGAACTTCCGCCATGCCTTGTCGCGGGTCAGCGTGATGCTCAGCAGCACCAATCAGCGTATTTCTGTCAAAATCGGTCATATCTCACTATGCAACCTGTATCTGCAGGGTACTTTTAACTTCCCGACAGAGTCGACACTTGCATCGGCGCCTGATGTTGTCGGTTCATGGTCGCTATTCAAAAAATTTGGGAAAGCTCTTCTGTTCTATGCTATAAGTGAGGATGAAGCGGTTACTCTTACACCTGTGCCGACCGATTACACCGAAAACAACCTCAATTATAGTTTCGCGATACCTCAGCTTCTGGGTGAAACGCAGCTGACGAATTCCGATTATACAGGTACGTTTATTCAGGTTGACTGCGAGATATTCGACACTGCTACCGGAGTCAAGCTGTGGCCTAACTCAAAGACGCCAGATTATATGCTTGTGGCCGAATCTCCTTATGGACGCATTGTGTATCCGACAACATCCGGCACTGTCAGGGAGTGGAAACCGGGCCACGCTTATATATACAATATAGAAATCAATAATCCAGACGTCCTTGACAAGATTGAATTTGACGTGACAGTCGACGATTTTTCAATTGATGAAATGTGAAATTACTCCATCAGAAAATAAAAAAAGCGGGGCACGCCCCGCTTTTCTTGTTGGTATAAGAGCCGGTTCAGTCGGTAATGTATCGGTTGAGGTCGGCGAGACGCAGGCGGTAGTCGTGACAGAGCGCGAGATAGTTAAGACGTGCCTCCGTGAAGTAGTTGATTTCAAGGAGGTAGTCGAGCACGGTTATCTGTCCGCCGTCATACGACTTTTTGAGTAGTGCGAGATAGTCGACGTCGTTTGCAAAGATGGCGTCGTAGGCGTCGATGCGTTTTTCGATGCGGCGCGCGGCGGCGAAGTCGGTGACGATGCGCGTCTGGGCCGACATGCGGTAGTCGGTGACGGCGAGTTCGGCTGCTTCGGCGGCGAGTCGGGCGCTCTGGCTCTTGTGACGGTTAGAGAAGAAGGGCAGTGTGACACTGACCGAGAAACCGTTGAATTTCTCGCCTAACTCGACGTTGTGGACATAGCCGAGGCTGAAACCGGGGTAGGCGCCCAGGCGAGCGGCGCGTGCGCCGGCAAGCCGGTAGTCGCTTTCAGCCTTGAGCGCTGCTGCGGTGAGATCGCTGCCGTCGATGGTCTCGAGATACTGATCCTCGCTCAACAGTCTGTCGCTGTCATAGCTTTCGAGGCCGTCAATCGCTACAGCCTGATTGCCGTTGAGAGAGATGAGGTCGGCGCGCAGCGAAGCGAGTTCGCTGTCGATGGTCTCGAGCGTCGTGCGGCTTTCGGCGAGCTGCAGTCTTATCTTGCTGAGGTCGAGGATGGTCGCCTGTCCGTGTTCGTAGGCGGTCGAGATCAGTTCGTTGAGGCGGCCGACGTTGTCGCTGACAGTCTCTGTGAGCTTGCGGCGCTGCAGACAATAGCTGATGTCGATGAGCAGGCGGCGTGTGTTGAGCCTGAGTTCGTTCTCCTTGCTTCGGTAGAGCATGGCGAATGCGTTTTCAGCCTGTCGCGATGCGCGGCTGCGGGCGCGGTAGGCACCGGGCCAGTCGAACGACTGGCTGACGGTGATGTTCCATTTGTTGCCTAACGCCCCTTCGCCCCACTGGTGCTCGAAGCCGACTTCGGGGTCTGCGAGATTGTTTTCGGCCTTGATTTCGAGGCCCTGACTCTCGAGTGAGGCCTTTTCGGCTTTAAGCGAGAGGTTGTTTGTCATAATCTGTGAGATTATCTCGTCATAGGCGCCGGTGCCGGCATGTGCCGTGGCCGCAGCCGTGATTATGAGGAATATGGCGCTGAGATTATTCTTTTTCATGTTTCTTGTTTGTGATTAGGTAAATCGCCGGGACGACAAACATGTTCAAAATGGTCGATGTAATCAGACCGCCGAGAATGACGACAGCCATAGGCGACTGTATCTCGTTGCCGGGTTTGTCGCCGTTGAGGGCGAGCGGTATCAGAGCCAGAGCCGAGGTGAGTGCCGTCATGATGATTGGCAGCAGGCGGTCGCACGAGCCGGTGACGACGCGGTCGACCGGGCTGTAGCCTTCGTCGCGCAGGCGGTTATAGCGGTTCATCAGCAGCATGCCGTTGCGGGTGGTGATACCCATGAGCGAGATGAAGCCGATGATGGCCGGAATGTTGATTTCGCCCGATGTCAGTCTGAGCATGAATATCGCGCCTATCATCGCCAGCGGCATGTTGACGAGGATGATGAGCGACTGACGTATATTTCTGAACTCCTGATAGAGCAGCATCAGTATTATCATCAGCGCGCATAGCGACGTCCACATCAGAGTCGCCGACGCCGAGGCTTCGCTCTCGAACTGGCCGCCGTAGCTGACATAGTAGTTGGGCGGCAGCGTCACGTCGCTTTCGATGCGGCAGCGTATGTCGTTGACGGTGCTGCGGAGGTCGCGACCCTCGACATTGGCCGAGACGACGATGCGGCGCTTGACGTTCTCGCGGTTGATGGTGTTGGGGCCTGACGACGAGATGATTTCGGCAACGTCTGACAGCGGTATCTTGCCGCGGTTCGAGTCAATCGACAGTTGCGATATGGCGTCGATGGTCGAGCGCGATTCGGGCTCGACGATGACGGTGACATCATAGGGCTGTCCGTTTTCGTAGACCTGAGAGACCGCCGTGCCGCCGATGGCGGTATTGACGATGCTGTTGAAGTCGGCAATCTTGATGCCATAGGCTGCGAGCAGCTGGCGGCGGGGCCTGATTACCAGTTCGGGGCGCTCGATCTGTTGCTCGATATTGGCGTCTACGACGCCGTCGACGCCGGTGATGATCTCTTTTATTTCGTTACCTGTAGCAAACAGGCGGTTGAGGTCATCGCCGAAAATCTTTATGGCGATCTGCGACTCAGTGCCCGAGAGCATGGCGTCGATGCGGTGTGATATAGGCTGTCCGATTTCGATGTTGACGCCGGGCAGTGACCCGAGTTTCCGGCGCAATTCGGCTACGACCTGACCGCGGGTGCGGCTGTCAAGCTTGTATGGCGCCTCGATTTCCGAGGTGTTGACGCCGAGCGAGTGCTCGTCGAGTTCGGCGCGGCCGGTCTTGCGGGCG
Organism: uncultured Porphyromonadaceae bacterium; assembly: GCA_902493335.1. GTDB lineage: Bacteria > Bacteroidota > Bacteroidia > Bacteroidales > Muribaculaceae > CAG-873. Next base: position 6,361 of record CABUPJ010000056.1, on the reverse strand, counting down.
ACGGTCTTGATCTCGGGTACAGACATGATCATGCGTTCGGCCTCGCGTCCGATTTTGTCGCTCTCTTCGAGCGAGACACCCGGGAGGGTCGAGACGTTGATTGTAAACGACCCCTCGTTGAAGCCCGGCAGGAAGCCGCGTCCGAGCGTGAAGAAGACTATAGCTGCAGCGACAAGAAGCACGGCTGTAGAGACAATGATGGCTTTGGTGTGTCCGACCGACGCCGTGAGCGCACGACGGTAGAGATCTGTCAGCTTGTGGGCGACAAGGGGCTGGCGGCCGAGCTTTTCGTTTTCGCGTCTCGTGCCGAGCAGGAAGCTGCAGAGCGTCGGCGTCACTGTCAGGGCGACAAGCGTCGAGGCGAGGAGTGCCACGATGAAGGCTACGCCAAGCGGTATCAGCAGACGGCCCTCGATGCCCGACAGGAAGAAGAGGGGCAGGAAGCTGGCAATGATGATGAGCGACGAGTTGAAGATTGGCATTCTGACCTCGGTCGAAGCTTCATAGACAACTTTGATGGCCGGTTTCTGTTCGGCGGGTGGAAGGGCCGAGTTCTGTCTGAGGCGTTTGTAGACGTTCTCGACGTCGACAATGGCGTCATCGACGAGCGAACCTATGGCGATGGCGATGCCGCCGAGACTCATCGTGTTGATGGTGTAGCCCATGAAGTGCAGCACCAGAACCGATATGATGATAGACAGTGGCAGTGCGACAATTGAAATCAGGGTCGTGCGCATGTCCATAAGGAAGAAGAAGAGCACGATGATGACGAAGACCGCACCTTCGAGAAGCGCTTTCTGGAGATTGCTTATCGAATTGTCGATGAATTCGCTCTGCCGGAATATGTCAGTCGATATTTTTACGTCGGCCGGTAGAGTCTGAGCCATGTCGGCGAGTTCGGCGTCGATGCGTTCGGTGAGGTCGATTGTGCCTTCGGCGGGTTGTTTCGTGACGGTGATAATCACGGCGGGTTCGGCTTTGACCGACGCGAGACCGATCTGAGGCACGGCCCCCCCGATGACAACGTCGGCTATGTCGCCGACTGTGACTATGCCGCGGCTGTCACTTCTGACGACTGACGAGGCTATGTCGTCGACAGATGTGGTGTTGACATCGCCCTTGACAATATATTCGTTGCCATACTGATAGATGACGCCGCCGGCCGAGTTGTCGTTGATGCCCTCGACACTCTCCATGACTTCGCCGAGACTGACGTCGAAGTATTTCATGCGGTCGGGCGACAGTCTGATCTGATATTCCCTTACGTCACCGCCGATTACCGACACCTGCGAGACGCCGCCCATGGCGAGCAGGCGCGGGCGCATGATCTTCTCGGCTATCGTGCGCAGATCGAGCATCGATGTAGAGTCGGCGGTCAGGCCGATAATCATCATTTCGCCGAGAATCGACGACTGCGGGCCGAGGGTAGGGGTCTTGACATTCGGCGGCAGCACTTCGGTGAGCGCGCCGAGACGTTCGGTGACAATCTGACGGGCCCGGTAGATGTCCGTTCCCCAGTCAAACTCGACCCAGACGGTCGACAGGCCGGAGGCCGATGCCGAGCGCACACGCCGTACGCCGGTCGAACCGTTGACAGCCGTCTCGATAGGATAAGTCACGATTTTTTCGACCTCTTCGGGCGCGAACCCCGGGGCCTCGGTCATGACCACGACCGTCGGGGCGTTGAGATCGGGGAAGATGTCGACCTCGGTCCTGACGAGCGTTATCATGCCGGCGACAAACACGACCGCCATGAGAATCAGCACGGTCAGACGGTTGTCGAGCGAGAATTTTATTATTCTGTTGAGCATGGCCTATCAATGGTTGTGGGTGTGACCTTCGGGAACATTTCCGCTCGACTCGGCGAGACGGACGGTGACAGCGCCTTCGACGACTACGTCCTCGCCTTCGCTGAGGCCCGAGACGATTTCTGTTTTAAAACCGTCGGTACGGCCTGTCGTTACGGGTGTCTTGCGGTAACAGTCTTCATCGAGACGGACAAAGACAAACATGCGGCCCTGTTGTTCTGACAGCGCACCGACGGGCACTGATATAACGGGTGCGCCGCTGCGTCCCAGAAGGTAGACTTCAACACCGGCGCCCCTGACAAGGCTGCCGTCATTGTCGAATGTGAAGTATACCGGCACATAACCCGGCACGTCAGAGCTTGCCGAGGCGGCTGCGGCCACACGCTTGCCGCCAAGTGTGCTCAGTGCGACAGCCTCTTTGCCGTATGGCAGTCTGATGCGGGCGTCGTCGATGTCTCTGAGCGAGGCGTAATAACGCTGCGGCACATCGGCGCGCAGTGTCAGTTTCTTGTTTGACGAAATGGCCGCTATCGGGTCGCCGGCGTTGACAAACTGGCCGCTGCTGACATTGAGTGCCGTGATGATGCCGGCGCAAGGGGCTGTGGCGCGTCCCGAGGCGGCCGCGCTGCTGTAGTTGGCCCGCGCTTCGTCGTAGGCGCGCACGGCGGCATTATAGTCGCTTGCCGTGACGAGGCGGTCTTCATAGAGAGGTTTGAGGCGGTCGAGCTCGCGGCGTGCTGCGTCGAGAGCCGCTTTGGCGGCGAGGTTGGCGTTGCCTCCGGCGACTTTGTCGGTGCTGACGGTCGCTATGGCGCTGCCGGCGCTTACGCTGCAACCCTGGGTGATGCCGGGTGCGAAGCTCACGGTGCCTGAGACAGGCGCCGTGACCACACCCGAACCGCTCGGAGCATCTGTGATGACACCTGAGACTTTGATGACCTCGCTGAATGGTTCGGCCTTGACAATGGCTGTTCTGACGCCCATAAGTTCGGCGGTCTCGGGTTCGAGGACAATCACCCCTTTGTGATTTTCTTCTTTTTCCTCGCCATCATGGTCATGTTTATGGTCGGCGTCGTGTTGTTCGTGCTTGTGCGCTTCGTCGTGGTCGTGATGATGGTGATGATGCGAAAGCTCGTCGTTGGCGTTTGGATTGCATCCGGCGACATATATGGCAATTGTTCCCGCGCACAGGAACTGGATAAATGATTTCATAAGTAATTGTTAAGGTGTGAATTGTTATAAATGTGATTTGAGCTGATCGGACGATAGACTCAGATCACGGGCGGTGCGCGCAAGCCGACAGTGCGTGAACGGGCTGCTGATAGCAACGGCGTCAGACATCGGTGACATATGGGCGAACCAGCATCGTCTTGCGGAATAACGGCCGTAAGGCAGGGAAGTATTGCCATTGGCAGCGTTGTCATGCCATAGTCAAAACGGCTGTCGTCGTCATGGAGAATCTGAAAATCGTCAAGAACGAGACCGCAGCAGTCGTTGCCGCCATTGTGGTTGCAGCCGTCGTTGCCGTCGTGGTCGTGTGCGTGAGCCTTGGCGTGGGCAATCGCGTCGTCGAGAGTCAGACAGAAGCAGGCACGGTTGTCGTGGGTGTGATGATGAAAGCGGGCAAAGCCTCCGGCCATGAGCATCATAGCCAGCACAAGAGACATAAATATTCCACCTGCCTTCTTTGCTTTCATATCTTACAAAGATATAAAACAAAAGGCTTGTAGCCAAATTTTTTGTCTGAAATTGAAAAAATCATTAGCTTTGCATAAAAGATAAAACTATGTCGATTATAGATTATAAAGGAGTCGAGATTCTGCGCAAAGAGCTTGTAGTGCTCAAGAACGTCACTTTCAGTGTCGAAAGCGGCGAATTTGTCTATCTTATCGGTAAAGTCGGCAGCGGCAAAAGCTCGCTGCTGAAGTCGCTTTATGCCGAGGTGCCGGTCGAGACAGGCGAGGCGAGAATATTCGATTATGATCTTACTGACATCAGAAAAAAACAGATTCCTTATCTGAGGCGTAAAATCGGTATTGTCTTTCAGGACTTCCAGTTGCTCACCGACCGCAACGTCTACGCCAATCTTGAGTTTGTGCTCGACGCCACGGGCTGGAAGGACAAACTGGCGCGGGAAGACCGCATCGAGGAAGTCCTCAAGGAAGTCGGCATGACAAACAAGTCATACAAGATGCCCCATCAGCTGTCGGGCGGCGAGCAGCAGCGCATCGTCATCGCTCGTGCTTTGCTCAACCGTCCCGAGCTTATTATCGCCGACGAGCCTACCGGCAATCTCGACCCCGAAACGGGCAGCCAGATTGTCAGCAATCTGTATGAAATATCGAAGACCGGTGTGACCGTCATCATCGCCACTCATAACATGACGATGCTCGATTCATATCCCGGACGTGTGTTGCGCTGTGAGGGCAAACATATAATCGAGGACGCTGATGGCCGCTGAGACAGACAGGCGAATAACAGCCGACGAACTGAACAACGAGTGTCTGCGGCGACGCTATGCCGTGATGCTGTCGCGTCCTGAAGTGTTCCCGACGGCGGCAAACTGGGATTTTATCATTGCTAACCGGCTCCGCGGCCTCACCGCAGGCTTATATCGTAAATATCTTGTGTCGTGGATGCTTGATCCGGCAGATCGCAGTGACTGTCATCGGCTCGCTATCGGGCGTATGCCCGATTATGTTGACGTCATTGACCGTGAGGAGGCTCTTGATGTCATTTACGGCGATGTCGATTCGTCGCCCGAGGCATTTGTAGCTCTGGTAAGGCGTTGCCGTCTTTTTGACGCCGACCGTCTCAACGAGCTTCTTGACGAGGGTTACACCTCTCTTGTGACCGATCTGCTTGATGCCGAGCGTCCTGACTACGGTACTGACGACCTTGATGCTATGCGGCGTCTGTCGCTGCGGTTGTCGGAATTGCCTCAGCTCGGGTCGATAGAAACCCATAAAGGGCTGCTGTCTGGCGGAAGACGTTATATATGTCCTGACGGGCATGTCAATCAGGCCGATGCTGTGTTCTGCACTCATGAAGGCTGCGGCCTTGATATATGTGGGTTGACAGCCCGCCAGCGTGATGCTGTCGACAGATTTGTCTCGAGGGTTGATGTCCTTGCCGATATGCTTGATGACACCTCATGCTATTGATAATTATGTCGGTCAGATTTTCTGTTGTCTTGGCTGTACTGTTTTTGTCCGTGTCGGGTCGCGCTGACGTCTATGACAATCTCGACGATGCGATCGAGAGTGAGATTAGCCGGTCGGCCATCGGTGAGACGGATATCGGCGCTATAGACACATCGCTTTCAATCACAGGCGAGAGCCTTGTCGGAGCTGACGAGATGTATGCCTTTGTGGTGCGTCATAATCCCGGATTTGACCGCGAGATTGCGCGTCAGTATCACGACGTGGGGCGTCTCTATGGCATACGCGGCGATGTAGCCCTTTGTCAGGCGATAATCGAGACAGGCTGGTTTAAGTTCGGAGGTGGCACGGCCGTTGCGGCCGGTCAGCATAACTATTGCGGACTCGGCGTTACGGCCCGGGGGCTTAAAGGCGCCGCATTCGGTTCAGTGCGTGATGGTGTGGCAGCTCATATACAGCATCTGTTTGCTTATGCGACAGACGTGCCGCTGCCCGCGGGCGAGGCTCTTGTTGATCCGCGATTCAATTATGTCAGGCGTGCTTCAGCCCGTTTGTGGCGCGACCTTGATATGAAGTGGGCCATGAACCGACGCTATGCGGCAAGCATAATCGCCCTGTATCGTCAGCTTCTCGAAAGCACCGGTAAAAAGTAACGGCTGCCCGGTGATGCCGGACAGCCGTCGTTTTGGCTTATTGTGGATTTTTTTGCGTTCTCTGTGGCCTGACGCTTAAGCGTTTTTCACTTTCTCGACAACGGCCTTGAATGCGGCGGGATTGTTGAGGGCGAGATCGGCGAGGACTTTGCGGTTGATTTCGATACCGCTCTTGTGAATCAAGCCCATGAGCTTGCTGTAAGAGAGGTCCTCGAGACGGGCTGCGGCGTTGATGCGCTGAATCCAGAGTGCGCGGAAGTTGCGCTTTTTGTCTTTACGGTCACGATAGGCATAGGTGAGACCTTTTTCCCATGTGTTCTTTGCTACGGTCCAGACGTTGCGGCGGCAGCCATAATAGCCGCGGGTGAGTTTTAAAATTTTCTTTCTGCGTGCACGTGATGCTACGTGGTTGACTGATCTTGGCATTTTCTTTAATGATTTTGAATGTTAGCGGCAGATGATAGCGCTTTTTGAGCTAAACATTCGGTTAATAAAAAGAATTATAAAATCACGAATTAAAAGAAATCAGGTTTCTTGTTTGGTGACGTTTTGGGGCGTTGCTCTTATTTGAGAGCGAGAAGGGCCTTAACGTTGCCTGCGTCTACTTTCGCTACAAGACCGAAGTGGGTGAGGTTTCTCTTCTGTTTTTTGGTCTTTTTGGTCAAGATGTGGCTCTTGAAAGCATGTTTTCTTTTGATCTTTCCTGATCCGGTAAGGGCGAACCTCTTTTTGGCACCGG
>CABUPJ010000055.1 GCA_902493335.1 uncultured Porphyromonadaceae bacterium | reverse complement strand
GAGCCGATGATCTACCACGCCTGGAGCGTCAGCGGCGGGAGCGCCTCGATAGAGAATCCCGATGTCAAACCTGCGTCGTCGCGGGCACAGAACCAGTTCAGCGCCGCACTGGCCGAGCTGACCACCTCGCGTCTTGTCAAGAGAGAAAAGACAGCCGACGAGCCGCGTCTGACCGTCACACGCAAAGACGGCACGAATGTACTGTCGATACCTCTGATCAGGACCGTTCTGCTTGTCAAGGGCCATCACAACCGCGCGATGAGCGACCAGGAATACCTTGACCGCCAGGACGAATACAACCTCGTCTTCTTCCTCGACGAAGACGACCGCTGGATCAACACCACCATCTATATCAACAGCTGGCAGGTCGTACTCCAGAATACCGAGTTATAATGCACAATGAATGATTAAATTGATAGTGAACCTATAATATATCATATTCCGTCATCAGATAATGAAAGCACGAAGCTTTATATTATATATCACGGCGGCATTATTCATGCTCATAGCTGCAGCCTGTTCGTCAGAAACTGACGAGCCCGTGCTGCCTGTTGAGAAAGGCGAAAGCTATCTTAAGGTGACACTTGTAATGCCGCAGGTATCAAGGGCTGAAATACATCCTGACGAACCGGCTCTCGAGTCAGAGGATGCGGTTACGGATATGACGGTGTTTTTCTTTAATGACATGCGGGGCATCGACGGTGATCCTGCCACGCCGTTTTTCAAGACCGTATATGTCAGCGGCGGTTTCACACGCGTAGGCAACACGCTCAATGTCGATGTGTCTCTCGGCAGGGAGTATGACTATAGCGCCGGCGACCGTATCGCTGTCGCTGTCAACATGGGCGATCTCACGGCTTTTACGACTCTCGGCGACCTACAGGGATATAAGCCCGTCGAGACATGGCACGCCACGACCGTTGGCTCACCCTCGGGGTGCAGCCGCTTTACGATGGCGTCAGCTTTTGACAATGAGGGAAAGCTCTATCCCGATCTGTCAGTGTCATGTGCCGAGGACGGCATCACACGTTATGCTGCATCTGTGAGCGTCGAGCGCACGGCTGCGCGCATCGATCTTGAATATGATGCCGCTCAGGAGAAAACGTCGTATATCGAGTATGTATCGACAACAGGCGGTGACAACGGCAAGATTGACGGCCGTGTGAGACTCTACGGCCTGTCGCCTGTCAACGCCATGCAGCATCCGTCATATGCGCTTAAACGTACAAGTGCTGGACTCAGTGACGATTACAGTTGTTTCGGTCAGTGGCATTATGCTGCCGGTATGCCAGTCGATGGCTCGCGTCCGTCTGCATATATCATAGAACCACGCACGGCAGCAAAAACTGCTGCGGCCAATGTACCCTCCGACTGGTATGGCGCCACCTCTTCCGAGATGATGTCGCAGAGTTCATGGACCTCAGGCCTGAATATAGAAACGCTTTTGCAGGACGGTAAAATCAAGATTACTGTCGACGGACGCCGCTCACTCGTCATCTCATATACGAATGAAAATACACAACACTACACCGCCCACAGTAAGAAATGGCTCACCGGCGTGATGCTCCGCGCTGTCTATGTGCCTGAGACAGTCTATGCCGACGGCAATGCGACAGAGAAGGCCGATTATGAGCCGGGGCAGACATTCTGGCGCTATCGCACTGGTGACAAGGTTGCCGGTGACGAGCAAGTGCTTTATTTCATAAGCAATGAGGCCGCGCAGGCATACGCCGCCGCACATCCATCGGTTTTCGCCGAGATAACGTCGTATCCGTCGGGCCGGTGCTTTTATCATGCATGGCTGCGGCATATTGTCGAAGAACCGGTGCCAGATGAGGTCTTCCCTATGGAGTACGGCATCGTGCGCAACCACATCTACCGTATAAGTTTCAATTTCCACAACATCGGTTCTCCCGTTCCCGACATAGATGAGCCTCAGAATACCGAAGCTGTCATCTTTGTAAGGCCCTGGAATGTTTTCCGTCACGAACAAATCATAATCTGATTCCTCTCAATGAAAATCTGTCATATAAGTATATTGCCGGTAATCATGGCTCTGCTATTCGGGTCATGTGCGTCTGATGAGCCACGTCCTGCGTCAGAGACCACCACATCGACCATCACTATCAGAACCCGCGCACCGCAGGTCGCCGCAGACGACAACGAGCTTATCAGAAGCTGGTGGATGGCTTTTGTCGATGGCTCGGGTGTAGTCAGGCTTGTCATCGAGCGGCCGTCAGACCGAACCGACGCCGTCGACTATGAGACCTTCGATTTTAAAATAGACAAAGGTGTCTATACTGTATATGCATTCGCAAATATTCCCCGTGGTACCTCAGGTATTGATTTTACAGTCGGGAGTCAGGCTCCCGATCTATCGGCAGCCAGATGGAGCGCCGTCGGTGGCTCAGGCGACGATATACCTATGACAGGCATGCTCAGAAATGTCGCTCTGAGTGGCAAAACGGGTGACCGTTTTACAATTGAGGTTGTGCGTCTGTGGGCCAAAATGTGCTTTGAGTTCACGACAAATGTTCCCCAACCGGTAACGGTCAGGAGAATATCAATATTGCCGGCTCTCACAGGGTCGGTCAGTCTCTTGCCCGATTATGAGTCGCTCGGCAGAGCGCCCGTACTCCCCGCCGGCACAGTATGCACACAGCTTGACCGTGAGGTTAACCTCGTGGTGGGTAACGACATGGCCGACGAGACATTCTATCTGCTCGAATCGACAGCCGAGTCGCACCCGACGGGCCATTATCCGCTTTCGTTCGGTCTCGAATATGCTGATGGCCGGTCTTTAACCGTCAGTGCGCTCGCTTATCAGCTGGAATATATCAATCGCAACGACTATGTGACAATACCGGTTCTTATTACAGACCGGACCGTCGGTCTTGATGTACGTTTCTATCCTCCGATCGGCGGTTATCCTGCAGTTGTCGTTGACAGCAAAGGTGATGAATTCTATGCAAAGTTCGGCTCGTCCGGCCTGTTTGAGATTACTGTTGAAGTCGCAGACAACTACACCGGTTCGAAGATCCCGTCCGACCGCTTCTCGGTGTCACTCAGCGTAGATTCGGGCGGCGACATATTTTCGCAGCAGCCGGTCAGGTCGAATGGCGAAATCATCGGTGAGCTTGCAGAAGGCAAGACAGGCACGGCAGTCATCAATCTTGATATCTCTGTTACCGATGATGCCATCCAGCAAACATACAAACGCAAACTATACATCATTAGAAGCTGATGAAAAAGATAATCATATTTCTCTTCATTATCATAAATGCTCTGATCGTGCATGCCGAGCCGGTAAAGCTAATTACCGATGCCTCGCAATTGTGGAGTGACTGCGGCTATACTGGCGATGCGCCAGGCACGGGCGATTCGCAGCCTATTTCTGTGCTTGTCGACGGAAACCCAAATACTCATTGGCATTCTGACTATCTGCCTGCCGATAATCCAAACTCAGTAAAACACGAGCATTACTTCGATGTTATCTTTCCTGACGGTCTTGTGCTTGAAGCCAATGACAGCATTGTCGTAATGCTCCAGCGAAGGGCCTCCATGACTGCGGGTCATCCGATGACGTTTGAAATCAGAGGCTCGGACGATCCGGCGAGTGTCGCGGCGCCGCCGGCAACCTGGATTGACGGATTCAGGTATGCCTTCTTTACATACCGCGGACCCAAGACCATTGAATATACCGCGCGTATTCCGCTGATTACAGGCAAAAGATACTATAGATTGCGTTTTATTCTGAAAGCCAATAACTCCAAGTCGTTTTCACCGGCCGGTTACCGTTATATGCATCTGGCCGAATTCCAGATCTATAAACTGACCGGCAACGATCAGTATCCGGGGATAATGGCCGACAGATTCCATCTTAAAACCGATATGAACTTCGGTTATGCCGACTATACCCTGCTTCGCACAGGTGGTATACTTGATCCAAAAGTGCGCGATGGAGTTTCCGATCTCAATGGCTGGATAGGTGCGACACCGGGTTTTGATCCATCCACAGGAAAATGGACCCAAAACCTTGATTTTTTTGAAAAATATAAAGACCGCCTCAGCGCTCCGGATTACACTCAGGTGAGCAGTGCGACAGATTCAAGGATAAAAACAGGAGTCAAATACCAGCCGGCTCACGTGACCGAACATGTGCTGTACGCCATCCCGGGTGATGCAATCGCACTGTATCCTTTTTATGGTTTCAATACGATAACACAGTATGAAGAAAAGTTCTCACATTGGTATAACTACGAGACAGGAGGCCATGTCACAGATTCAAAGGGTAATCGTCTGCTTGATTTCCTTATAGATCCGTCGGGTATCGCTGTGAGCAATGAATACGGCTGGTATGGAGGCTCCTCGATGCGGTATAGTACAATAAAACCGGCCAGGACCTATAATATCTATACAGTTGATGATTATAAAGATTTTGTGGCGGTATGCAATGGTGGTGAGTATCGTTCTGTCGGCATTTTACATAATGATCTTGATTTTGCAGGAATCACCGATATAGATCCAATAGGCACTATGGACCAGCCGTTTGTCGGTTGTTTCAACGGCAATGGTCATGTTTTCAGGAATCTCAAAATTTCGAAGGAAGATGTAAAAGGTGTCGGTATATTCGGTTGTATAAGCGCAGGTGCGGTCATTGAGAATCTGATTCTCGACAGTTCGTGCAGTATTGTCGGCAATGAATATGTAGGTGTTATAGGTGCATACAATAACGGGAATTACTCGGTAATGGGGACGAAAACCGCCACAATACTGAATATAATCAATCGCGGCAGCGTTGAGGGAAAAGGTGAGGACTCGTGTACCGGCGGAATATTGGGTTCTGTCCGTTACGCAGGCAGTATTCCGGTGTCACTCACATTCAGCAATTGCGCTTTTACCGGTACTTTGATTGGGCGCCATGCCGATGGTCTCGTTAGCGGATGGATAACCGGCTCGACTATCGTTCGCTTCGAAAATTGCTATACAACAGGCACGTTTACTAACGAAAGTTATTTTCAAGGGCATCAGTTTGCGTGTCTTGGCGATGAAAGTACACAACGCAACTTCGACAGATGTTTTAGTACGTTGAGTGGTGACAGCGGCATTCAGGGCATGATTGCCGAAGAAGCCAATACGCCTGAGTTTATAGCAAAAATAGGCGGCAATTGGCAGGTCGGGACTTCATTTCCCACGACAAGAGTTGAAGACAGATATGATCCTGAAGTAATGATAACAAACGTTCAGGGTTCACGCCTTTACGGAACCATCGCGACATTCTTTTATCCGCGAGATGTGACACAGCATCAGCTGCAGGACTTTGATAAGGAAGATTATTATATCGCGGCGGATTTCAGTCAGGATTTGGTCTTCGATAAATATTGCGACTCAAAAAACAAAACGATCCTCGAACCGCTGATTAATTTCCGTCATATATTTCATATTAAATCCGGCAAGAAATTTGCCGATGACAATTGTTCGACAAAAGAGAAGAACGAGGCATTTATACGCAAAAACCGGCGACATGTCACGGCCGAAGCCGGAAAATATTTCCAGATTCGTCTTGATGCGCCGATTCCGGTGGAGACGACGACACGTTCGATTTTATATTATAAGATTGACGATACAGACTATCGCCGAGTGTGCTCAATGCGCATACGTGTGAAAGATTCAGCCGGAAATATACTCAAAGAAGTAACCGATGCCAACAATCTGTCAGATGCCAATAGCTTTTTTGCCTCGGAAACATTTAACGGATATGGTACCCGTGAAATAGATGGGATAACATACAACGCCTGTGGCGGAGGTGGTTCATACTATCGAATGTTGGCATGCAACGCCAATCAGGCACAAGAGGGGACATATATTGTGCAGATTATCGGCCTGGATTATAACGGCAATAAGATTATAATACCTGACGGCAGCGGAGCCGAATTGCTTATTCAGGAATTTGAAATCACATTTCTGCCAAAGACCGCCGCAGTCCTTGTGCCGGAGGAAGACCTCAAAAAAGACGAATACAGACGTGTGGCAAATGATTGGCTTACTACCAACTACGGGGCTCCGCGCGATCGTATTGACTACGACCAGTATATGCTCTACAATGAACTTGACAAAGATGAAAGAGCTAAATACCTGGACATGAACAACAGCAAAGGTATAGGTCGATCCAAATGGCCTGTGAAATGGGCGACTTCAAACTATTCGTTTGCATATTCCAACCACCACGATTTTAATATGTATCAGGTTGCCAATCATTCTGATCGAGTTATATATCATGGGAAACCGTCTGCGAACATGCCGGCCGAGAAGAACTTCGGCACAGGTATGAACGGTCTCTTCGACCGCAGATTCTACGACACCCAAGGTGCTCAGCGAGGTTTCTTCTATTGGGTGAACGCCTCTGCCGACCCCGGTGTTATGGGCTATCTTCATCTCGACGACTTCTGCGCCGGTTCAACCGTGCATGTATCAGGATGGATTTCGGAATTCTCGGGCGGCGAAAGGGCGAATCTCACTCTTAACTTCATAGCCGTTCTCAACGACGGTGACCGTGTGCCGCTTCACAGCCACACGACCGGTTATGTGCCTGATGATGATACAATGGGTACATGGCTCTACTTTTATGCAAGTTTTGTGCCTATTTTTACAGACAAGGACTTCGACATCAAAGATGTTGACCACTACGAAATCGAACTGGACAACAATTGTAAGAACTCGGGTGGTGCTGACTATGCCATCGATGATATCCGCGTTTATCTGGTAAAGCCGGTTGTGTATGCCGATCAGGCCGAACCGATCTGTACGCAAACAACAAAGGCGGAGATTAAAATATCGGCACCTTTCGATGTGCTGATGCAAAGCCTTGGCAAAGTCGCTGCAGCCGATGCCGCACATGGCGAAAACCTCAACCTCTATTATTCTTTTGTAGACTATAATAAATATAACGGACTTATAGCCGAAGGCAAATCATCTGACGATGCCTTTGACGGCGCTGTGTTGCGGTATAATTACCGCGGCGATACCGAAAACTATTTTGGTAAAATTTCATTCAATACATTCTTCCCCGGCAACGAAGAGTACCGTAGCGCTGGCGATAAACTTTCAGGTCATGCGTTCCGCGAGACCGTCAACGGCGTGAATATGATTGCCTTCAATACGCGCCCCGAAGACAGTACGATGGGCAGTGGCAAAGAATATATGGTAGTGCTCTATCTCCCTAACAAAGACGAAGTCTTTGCTGACGGTCAGGGGCCGACTGCGGCTCAATATCAGATCGGTTCTTTCGGCAAAGATAACGACTGCTCGAAGTCGTGCCTGTTCAGAGTGATGGCCGCGCACAGTATAAAGATTGACGGCGAGGTAAAGAACCCTGACGAAATCATCGAATCGTGCCGCAATCAGTCTCCTGTTGTTCAGGTCGATCTCTATGGTCAGTTTGATGACTCGGTCGAACTCATCGAAAAGAATGCACGTTTCGACTGGTTTGCCGGGTCAATGGACGAATTCTCGCAAATCAAGGAAGGTGACGTGTCTCTTTGGGATGCAATGATACATTTCCGTCAGTATTATTCTGCTGCCGACGGTCTTGAGAATTGCGAGCCTACAGGAATTTTTACCGAGGCTGACCGTGACATCATCGACAGATACTCGCGTACAGATCCTACCGGAGAGACCAAACCGCGTTTGATACTCAGTCAGAGGTCATACGTATTCCCGCCGCTTATTCTCGATAACGGACAGCAGGAACGCAAGGAATATGTTCTTGCCGTTCCTATTCCTGTGGTAAAAGAAGGCGATGTAAACGACTATCTGATATGCACGGAACCCACAGAAGTGCGCGTGACGGTCCGTCAGCGGGCTCCGCGCCTCAAACATGGCTTTGAAGATATAAAATATCCGGCGGCCATCGACGATGTGCCTCTTCGTGTAAGTCTCGCCGAGCTCAAAAAAGTGTCAACCGCAACGACAGACCCCGCAGAGATTGCCGCTCACAGATATTTGCTTGAAATACCAATTTATGAGCTGTCGGTTGTAACCGATGGTGTTACAGGTATGCGTATCCCTGGTGCCGGTTCGCCGATCTTCATCGTCCAGACTGACGACCCTGAATATAGGAATCTGAATTTCGATAGTCCGGTAGGAGAGCTCAGGTCTCTTGATGCCGAAAAAGGAAAACCGACAAACCGCTTCTGTGCAGTGTTTTATGGTAATCATATAAACTTTAAGGAAGGTTATACTTATCGTTTCCGTTTTACATTTGAAGAGAACAACACAGACACCGGTATAGCCGGTGAAGAGATATGCACAGGTCAGGATGTGTTCACCATCAAGGTTGTGCCTGAGTACCAGAAATGGACCGGCATCGTTAACCTCAACTGGAATAATGACGGGAACTGGCGCCGTGTGGCCTCTGACGAAATGTATTCTGCCGCATCGGAGTTTACGAGTGATGGAGCGAATGATAACAGCGGGAGTTTCGCACCCTTGGATTTCACCAAGGTGATTATTCCCCAGGGCAAAACATTCCCACATCTTTTTAAGGAGACTACTTTGTCGGTCGATAATTATGACTGGGCTAATCAACCATCGCAAGACCCGGCCGCAGGCGATGCGACAGTCCTTGTGCAGTATGACATGGCGCAATTGCTCAGGCCTGACGCCGAAGGTCTCTTCTGCCGGCCATGGTATGCCCACACCTGTGATCAGATCCATTTTGAGCCCCGGTCGCAGATTTCGGGACAGCAGTTCATGCACTATAACAGAGCCTGGGTCGATATGGAAATGGAGCCTTCGTTGTGGCTGACGGCCTCATCGCCTCTGCAGGGCGTTGTGGCAGGTGATATGTACCTGCCTTCTGATAATGCCCGTCAGTCGACGGCTTATTTCGACGACATATTCTTCGATGCAGGTAAAAACAACCGGTTCAAACCTGCTGTCTTCCAGCGATCATGGAATCAGGCGTCGGCCACGGTTTACAGATATCCCGGTCACGACGGAGACACGGAGGATGTGACAGTCAGAACTACGTGGAGCCGTGTTTACAATGATGTTCGTGTGCCTTATTCACCCGGCCACGGTTTTTCTGTCCGCAATGACCTGAGTAAGTATGACGGTGATGCAATACCTGGGAAAGTGCTCTTCCGTCTTCCTAAAGCAGATGCGTTCTTCGACTACTATACAACCGATGGAAATACGGGTGACAATACAATTATCAACAGAACGAATCCCGGACGACTGTGCTTTGATGAAAATACTGCCGCGCCGCTGTCGGCTGTCATTGAGGCTGCCACGGACGATAACAAATTCTTTTTGGTCGGCAATCCGTTTATGGCACACCTGAATATGGTCAAGTTTTTCGAAGGCAATCAGAATATTCAGGCAAAATACTGGGTTCTCACAAGCGCACTGCAGGGAGCTGCAGTGATGTCGCCTGAAGGTACAATGGTCGGGTCGACAGGTGATGAGCCGAATTATCTGCCGCCCTTTGCAGGATTTTTTGTAGAAGCAAAGAATCCCGGCAGACAACTTAAGATTAATTTTACGGCCGATATGATGAGCGTGCCTGAATTTGCATCGCGCAGCCGTGCGTCAGAAGCGTACGAGGGGCTTCGGATTACTGCAGTAGAGAGCGGTTCAACAGCATTGATATTCACAACCCCTGCTTCGGAGGCAATGTATGAGGAGTCTGAAGATGCCCTCTTCATCAATGACGACACTCTTGATGCCGGCGCCGGCGTCTACACGTGTGTCGGCGGTCATGCCATGACTGTGAATGTTTGTCCTGAAATCGAGGGTACTGAAGTCTGTATCGCAGCCGGGGAGTCATCAATCGTGACATTGCGTTTCGAGGGCATTGACGAAAATGACGGGCTGATGCTTTATGATGCTTTGGAAAATGTTTATCATCCTCTTGCCGACGGCTCAGAAATTTCAGTCGTCGGAGCCGCAAAGGGACGTCTCTATCTCGTCAGTGAACGAATCAAAACATCAGGAAACAGTATTGTCATGAATCTTGTGGGACGCAAACTTACGGTAACATCGGTGGCTGGCGGACTCATGGTGAAAGTCTACAATACAATGGGCGCCGTGATTGATTCAAATGACGACGGTGACATGAAAGCGGGCTTCACGCTGCCTCAGGGTATATGTATAGTCGAAGCTTCGGATAATGAAAGTACGTCGACCCGAAAATTCCTGGTTCAATGAAGTGGCTTTGGAGTGTGATTATTACTCTTGTTTCGGCTATCCCTGCGTATGCGGGATCACCGGAACTTGAGTTCTCTAAGAAGGAGATAGATCTCGGCGTCTTTGACGGCGACTCGTTGCAGACTGCCAGTGTCAGCGTACGCAATACTGGGAGCGATACTCTTATCATTTATCGTGTGCATACGTCCTGCCGCTGCACACGTCCGAAAAACTACGATAAGAAGATAGCGCCGGGAGATTCAACCGTCATAACATTCACTTATGATGGCCGCGGACACACTCCCGGGCGCATACATCAGACGCTTAGTGTCAGAACCAATTCTCCGGTGGCATATAATACATGCCATGTAATCGGCGAGATCCGAAGACCCGTGCAAAAGTAATCCCGGTGATTATGCCGGGAAGGGAACCGTACTCTCTTAAAAGGCGCTTATTTGTAGTTTTCGGCCTGGAGGCGGATGGCGTGGAAGAGTCGGCGGTCGGCGTCGGTGAGCGAGATGCCCCGGCGTGCCATGACGCGTGTGGCGATGTCGAAGAATTTCGTCATCGAGACATCCGAGAAGCCTGTGGCGGCTCCGCCTTCGCTGAACGAGGCGACGAAGTTGCGCGGGAAGCCTGTGCCGTGGATGTTGACACCGACACCGATGACTGTGGCGGTGTTGAACATTGTGTTGATGCCGGCCTTCGAGTGGTCGCCCATGATGAGGCCGCAGAACTGCAGGCCTGTCGGCAGAAAGCGCTGGGCGGGATAGTTCCACAGTTTGATGGGCGTGTAGTCGTTTTTCAGATTCGAGGCGACGCAGCCTGCGCCGAGGTTACACCACGAGCCGATGACGGCGTTGCCGAGGAATCCGTCGTGGGCTTTGTTGGAGTAGGGGAAGATGACGGCGTTGTTGATTTCGCCGCCTACTTTCGAGTGGGTGCCGATGGTTGTGGCGCCGTAGATTTTCGTACCCATGTTGACGGTGGCGCTGTCGCAGACGGCGATGGGGCCGCGCATGACGGTGCCTTCCATCACTTCAGCGCCGTCGCCTATATAGACGGGACCGTTCTTGACGTTGATGATGGCGCCTTCGACTGTCGCGCCGGACGATATGAACAGGCGCGCGCGGTCGCCGATGACGGTGACGCTGTCGGGAATGTCGGCGCCGGTGCGTCCGGCTGTCATCAGCGCGAAGTCGCCCTCGATGACGCGGCCGTTGAGCATGAAGATGTCATAGAGGCGGTCGACGGCGATGATGTCGCCGTTGTAGTCGCGACGCGATGTCTCGCTGCCGCGCACGGCTATCAGTCGTTCGCCGGCGTAGAGCGCTTCGCCCGGCGCAAGGGCTTTGACGGCGTCGGCAAGAGGGGCGTCGGCGACGATGTTGCCGGCGATGCGCAGGCTGTTGTCAGCGGCGGTCATCGGGAAAAGCTCGCTGAGGTAACCGACGGTGTCATAGCTGTAGTCGGCGGGGAGAAACTGCTCCCAGCGCCGGCGCATGGTCATCATGCCGACGAGGAGTTCGGCGACAGGGCGTGTATATGTGAGCGGCAGGAGATTGTCGCGTGCCGGCTGCGGGTCGAAGAGTATTATATCCATAGTCGTAGTACTTATTGGTTTTAGCTGTAAAATTACTCAAAATTGTGTAATTTTGCTGCAAATCTTTGGAATATGAATTTTATCAGAACGGAAATAGATGGCGTAGTCATCATCGAGCCGCGTCGTTACGGCGACGAACGCGGCTATTTTTGCGAGACATTCAAGCGCGAGGAGTTCGAGCGCGAGGTCGGTAAGGTCGACTTTATCCAGGACAATGAGTCGCTGTCGCGCCGCGGCGTCGTCAGAGGGCTACACTTCCAGCGCGGAGCCTCGTCGCAGGCAAAGCTTGTCAGGGTGTCGCAGGGCGAGGTTGTCGATGTGGTCGTCGATCTGCGCGGCGGTTCGCCTACTTTCGGCCGTCATCTCGCGGTGACATTGTCGGCTGCCGGCGGCCGTCAGATGTTTGTGCCCCGTGGTTTCGCCCACGGCTTTGCCGTGGTCAGCGAAGTGGCGCAGTTTCAGTATAAGGTCGACAATGTATATGATCCGGCGTCTGAGGTGACGCTCTCGTTCGACGACCCGGCTTTAGGGATTGAATGGCCTCTGCGCCGCGACGAGATGATACTCTCGCCCAAAGACCTGCGGGGTCTGAGCCTTGCCGACATCGAGCCGTTCTGACGCGCGCGTCAGAACGGCTGAAAAAGACAATCCCCGCCGCATCTCTGAGTGATGTGACGGGGATTTGTGTGTCTTGGGCTTGTTGTCTTATCGGCGTTCGATGCGTTTGACGGCGCGGCGCACTCTATCGACTTCGTGGATTGTGGCGACGGCTGCTGCCAGAGTTATTGCCTCGAGGGCGAGATGGATAAGAAAACGTTTGCAGTGACCTTTATGGTCGTGACAGTGGTCTTTCATAACTTAGAGTATTTAAATCTTTGACAATATTATGACGGGGCGGCGAGCCTCGCTCTTTATTGTCGGAACACTCTAAGCGGCCGGCTTGTTGACGAACAAATGTTAAATTATTCGACGACGGCGCGGACGACGACGGGGAAGTGGTCAGACGGTGTGCGCGCGCGGTATTTGTGGAGCACGAGCTCTTTGGGCGCGTTGCCGCTGGTGAAGGCCGAGTCGGTGCCCTCGTCGCTGCGATAGGTGTCGGTCAGCACACCGTATTTCTCGATTTCGATGCCGGGAGTGACGAAGATGTGGTCGAGACGGCTGTCTGAATAGTTTTCGGCCGAGAAATCGTTGAATGTGCCGTTGAGGGCGTAGGTGATGTCGCTGATGACATATGAGTCGCGGAATGTGCCGTCGTCAGTGATGGTCTTGTAGCCCTGTTCGTTCTGGTCGAAATTGAAGTCGCCGGTGAGGAAGACGGGGAGCGAGCTGTCGATTTCCTGCATCTTCTGACGGATGAGCTTGGCGCTCTCGAGACGGGCCTGGACGCCGATATGATCCATGTGAAGGTTGAAGAAGAGGAATTCGCGGCCTGAGTCTTTGTGGCGGAATTTACCCCATGTGCAGATGCGGGGGCAGGCTGCGTCCCAGCCTTTTTTGCCGGGGACTTCGGGTGTCTCGCTCAGCCAGAAGTCGCCGTGCTCGACGAGGTCGAATTTGCCGGTGTTGTAGAAGATGGCCGAGTGTTCGCCGCCTTCTTTGCCGTCTTCACGGCCGACGCCGATATATTCGAAGCCGGGGAGAGCGTTCTTGAGGTCGTCGAGCTGGTTGCGGTGGCCTTCCTGGGTGCCGAAGATGTCGAACTCATGGTATCTGACGAGCGATGCGAGGGCGGGGAAACGTGCTTCCCATCCGTCGCCTACCATCGAGTCGCCGCTGTTGTAGAGGCGCAGGTTATAGGTGGCGAGGTTGAAACGCGCCGGTGTCTGCTCTTCTTTCTGGCTGCTGCACGATATCAGAGCCACAGCCATGAGCATAAAGGCAAGAATGTGTCTGGTTTTCATTTGACTGTAATACTTTAAAGTTTTGGTTTCAGGTGTTTATCTGGTTTTTAGTGATTGAGTGACTCGAGCATTGCATCGAAGGCTTTCTCGAGGCCTTCGGCGTCTTTGCCGCCGGCCTGTGCGAACCCGGGCTGGCCGCCGCCGCCGCCTTTGATGGCCTTGGCTGCCTCGCGCACGATTGTCGATGCGTTTTTGCCTTCTTTGACGAGACTGTCGGTGAGCATGACAGTCAGAAGGGGCTTGCCAGCGGCGTCGGATGTGGCGGCGACGAAGGCAAACGGCTCGCTGACGCGGCCGCGGATGGCGAAGGCAACGTTTTTGACGATGTCGGGAATGCGTACGCCCTTCATGGCTGCGACGCGCATGCCGCCGACTGTCTTGGCGCCGGCGATGAGCTGTTCGGCGATGGTGTTGACGCGTTCGTTGAAGTATTCTTCGACCTGATGGCGCAGATCGGCGTTCTCGTCGACTGATTTCCTGAGGGCCGAGATGACGTCGGGCGCGTTGTTGAGCATGGCGCTGGCGGCCTTGAGCACCGATTTCATCTCGTCGATGGCGTTTTCGACGTTTTCGCCGGTGATGGCCTCGATGCGGCGGATGCCTGCGGCGATGCTGCTCTCGCTGACAATCTTGAGGATGCCGATGTTGCCGGTGTTGGCGACGTGGGTGCCACCGCAGAGTTCGACCGAGTCGCCGTAGCGGATGACGCGGACTTCCTCGCCGTATTTCTCGCCGAAGAGGGCCATGGCGCCCATCTCGCGTGCTTTGGCGATGGGCAGGCTGCGGTGTTCCTCGCGGCTGACGGCCTGACGGATGCGGCGGTTGACGAGACGCTCGACGCGGCTGATTTCTTCGGGGGTGAGCTTCTGGAAATGAGAGAAGTCAAAACGGAGCACTTCGGGCGACACGAACGAGCCGCGCTGTTCGACATGTGTGCCGAGCACTTCGCGCAGGGCTTCGTGGAGCAGGTGGGTGGCCGTGTGGTTGCGCGATGTGGCCTCGCGGGCCTCGCTGTCGATGGCGGCAGTGAACGTGGCGGCGGGGTTGGCGGGCAGTTTCTTTGTCAGATGCACGGCCGAGCCGTTTTCGCGTTTGGTGTCATAGATTTCGACGACCTCGCCTGTGGCGGTGTCGGTCAGGGTGCCGCGGTCGCCGACCTGACCGCCCATTTCGGCGTAGAAAGGTGTCTCGGCGAGCATTATCTGATAGAATTCGTTGTTTTTCTGCTTGACGTGGCGGTAGCGCAGTATGTTTGTTGTCGTTTCGTTGAAGTCATAGCCGACAAATTCCTGATTGCCTTCGTTGACAGTGACCCAGTCTGAGGCCTCGACGGCGGCGGCGTTGCGGGCGCGCTGTTTCTGGGCCTCCATCTCGCTGTCAAACTCGGCGCGGTCGAGTGTCATGCCGTTTTCCTTGAGGATGAGCAGGGTGAGGTCGAGCGGGAAACCATAGGTGTCGTAAAGGGTGAAGGCCTGCTTGCCCGAAATCATGTCTTTGCCGGCGGTGCGGGCGGCGGCCATGGCGTCGTCAAGCATCTTGATGCCGTTCTCGAGTGTGCGCAGGAAAGCGTCTTCTTCTTCTTTGATGACCTTCATTATCAGGTCGCGCTGACTCTTGATTTCGGGATAGGCGTCTCCCATGCTGTCGATGAGCGTGTCGACGAGGCGGTACATGAAGGCGCTCTTCTGACCGAGGAAGGTGTAGCCGTAGCGCACGGCGCGGCGCAGGATACGGCGGATGACATATCCGGCCTTGGCGTTGCCGGGGAGCTGTGAGTCGGCGATAGAGAATGCTATCGTGCGCACGTGGTCGGCGACGACGCGCATGGCGATGTCGACCTTGGTGTCTTCGCCGTATTTCTTGCCCGAGAGCGACGCGATTTTGTCGATCAGCGGAGTGAAGACGTCGGTGTCATAGTTTGATTTCTTGCCCTGCAGGGCCATGCAGAGGCGCTCGAAGCCCATGCCGGTGTCGATGACCTTGGCGGGCAGCGGTTCGAGTGAGCCGTCGGCCTTGCGGTTATACTGCATGAAGACGAGGTTCCAGATTTCGATGACCTGGGGATTGTCTTTGTTGACGAGCGACGCTCCGTCTACGGCGGCACGCTCTTCGTCGCTGCGGAGGTCGATGTGGATCTCCGAGCACGGACCGCAGGGCCCCGTGTCGCCCATTTCCCAGAAATTATCGTGTTTGTTGCCGTTGATGATGTGGCTCGCGGGCAGATGACGCTCCCAGATCGAGGCGGCCTCGTCGTCGCGGGTCAGACCTTCGTCGGGCGCGCCCTCGAAGACGGTGGCGTAGAGACGGTCGGGGTTGAGCTTGAGCACGTCGACAAGATATTCCCAGGCCCAGTCGATGGCCTCGCGCTTGAAATAGTCGCCGAACGACCAGTTGCCGAGCATCTCAAACATCGTGTGATGGTAAGTGTCCATGCCGACCTCCTCGAGGTCATTGTGCTTGCCGCTGACACGCAGACACTTCTGCGAGTCGGCCACACGTCTGAACTTAGGCTCTTTGTTGCCTAAGATTATATCCTTGAACTGGTTCATGCCCGCGTTGGTGAACATCAGCGTCGGGTCGTCCTTGATTACCATCGGAGCCGACGGTACGATATGATGGTTCTTGCTGTTGAAAAAGTCTTTGAATGACTCTCTGATTTCTTTAGCTGTAAGCATTTGGGAAGATGTATTTATAGTCTTACTTTTAATAATTCTAAAATAATCTGCAAAATTAGTCTAAAGTTATTACTTTTGCAAAACAAAATCCACTTATATACATAAGTAAAACGGATGAGTCAGAAAGCATTCTATCGCTACAACCCCGCCACAGAGAACTATGACCGCGTCTATCCCACGGCAGGCGCGCGCTATCGCGCGTATTTCCGCCAGTCGGTAGTCGGCATCGTCGCCGGCGTGGTGGCTCTCATCCTTGCCTACAACCTCTTCGAGCTGCCGCGCGAAAAGAGACTTCACCGCGAGCTCGACCGCGTATCGGCCCAGATTGACGTCCTCGACCGCCGTGCCGACGAAGCCATAGCCGTCATGGAAGAAATCGCCGCCCGCGACAACAACTTCTACCGCGTCATGATGCAGGCCGACCCGATTTCTGACGCGCGCCGCTATGCCGGACTCGAGCGCCGACGCAACTATGAGGCCGTCGACAGCATGGGCGACGCCGACCTCACCAAAGCTACCGTCGACCGCCTCGACCGCCTCGACCACATGATCTACTCGCAGATAAAATCGTTCGACTTCCTCGCCGACCAGGCCCATCAGCTCAAGGACCGCACAAACCACATCCCTGCGATACAACCCATATCAGAGAAATATCTGCGTGCGATGGCCTCGGGCTACGGCTATCGCCGCGACCCGATATACGGCACCACCAAATTCCACGAAGGCATGGACTTCTCCTCGCCCGTCGGCACACCCGTCTATGCCACCGGCGACGGACGCGTCACCTCGGCCGCCTGGAACAGCGGCTATGGCAATCTCGTCGAAATCGACCACGGTTATTCATACACAACCCGCTACGCCCACCTCTCCGAAATCAGCGTGCGTCCCGGCCAGCAGGTCAAACGCGGCGATCTCATCGGCAAAGTCGGCAACACCGGCAAATCCACCGGCTCACACCTCCATTATGAAGTGCGCCTCCGCGGCGTACCCCAGAACCCCGTCAACTATTACTTCTACGACCTTACCCCCGACGAATACGCCGAAATGATACGTCAGGCCGAAAACGCCGGCCACGTCATGGACTGATACACCCACAAACGCCGCCATGGATAACATAGAAAAAAAATACTACAAGATACGCGAAGTCGCCGACATCCTCGGGCTGCCGCCGTCGACCCTGCGCTTCTGGGAAAGCAAATTCACGCTCGTCAAACCACGGCGCAACTCTGGCGGCACACGCTTCTATACCCCCGCCGACATCGAAATCCTGCGCCTTATCTTCTATCTCGTTAAAGACAAAGGCCTCAAACTCGAAGCCGCCGAAGCCGAGATACGCCGCAACCGCACCGGCGTCACCCGCCGCTACCGCGCCATCGAACGTCTCCGAGACGTCCGCGCCAAACTCACCGACCTCCTCAAAGCCCTCGAGAATAAAAAATAATCCTCGGCCGCAAATCTCTGGATAATAGGGCAGAGCAGGGCGCATTTATGAATCGCGTAAAAACAAAAAGGTCCTGTGGTCAATAAAAAATCGCAAAATATTTGCACAATTCAACAAAACTCCCTACCTTTGCAACGCAAAAGCAACAAGGTGCCATAGCTCAGTTGGTAGAGCAAAGGACTGAAAATCCTTGTGTCCCCGGTT
>CABUPJ010000054.1 GCA_902493335.1 uncultured Porphyromonadaceae bacterium | reverse complement strand
ACGGAGATCTCGACCGCAAAGGTAAAAGTTAACAAAATTACAGACCTCCGGTCTGAGTTAACGCTACCAAGATGCCACTGTAATGCGGCTAATTATATAATTTTCAATATTTTCCTATATTACACAATTTAGCCCGGGGCATTGGCGCGCCCGGGCTAAATCGAATATAATCCGTGATGTATTTTCGGTCAGAATCTGACTTTCTCGCTCTTGCCGCCTGTGCAGCGGATGAAGATGCCTTTGGCGGGACGGTCGACACGCATGCCCTGGAGGTTGTAGTAAACGGCTTCTGTCTCAGCGGGCGCGACAACCACGTCATTTACGGCTGCGCTGTAGTTATAACCGGCGGGAAGCTCGATTCTGGTCTTACCTTTTTCATTACTCTCATACCAGTCTCCGTTCTCATAACCGAGCATTGAGAAGAGCAGACTCGTCTTTACGAATGTGAAGGCACCGTCTTCATAAGTGCCATAATACTCGAGTTCGTCGACTTCTTCGACGTCAAAACCTGCATCAAGGAAGTACTGGGCATATGACGACACACGCGCCATGCCGTAGCCCCAGTCAACGCCAATGGGACTTTCTTCGATATAGATGCGGGCCGGATCGATGGCGTTGAGGTAGATATAATGCTTGTGATCGGCATGGAACTGGCCGGGCTTAGAATAAGCGTATGCCTCGCCGTAGGGGTTGACAAGACGATAGTAGCCGGGGTGACCCTCGCACTCCTCGATTTCGACGTCAGTGGTCGAAACGGGCATCGAGAGCAGACCGGGTGCGATTTCGTCGGTAAATTTGCCAGTGCCTATGCTCTTCCATGTCTCGCCGCGGTCGGTCATATTATAATATGTGACCCAGTCATAAGCGGCGACTTCGCCGGCAGCGTCGAGCGACACGATAACGAGCGTCTCTTTCTTGACAAACCGGTCCATCTCATACTCGAGCTTTTCGACCATCGGATATGCGGGACCCTCTGCGGCAATCTGCTTTACCATGCTCATCATCTCATCTTCCTGAATATCAGGGAAGACATACCATTTGACATTCGAAGCGTCAGCACCCAACTTTACGGTAGCCGAGAAGTTGAAGTCATAGAGACACTGCGATGCCGGAGTAATCTCTACCGAATAATCGGCAGCCTTGGCACCGGGAAGAACGATGCGGAACTTGCCGCTGCGGTTTGCTGCGACGGCGCCGGTGTCGTCGCCTACAGCCAAGCCGTTGAGCGAGGCCGTGAAGACTCCGTCGGCAAGTTTGACTGTACCCGTAGTCGTGATGCCTATATACATCTCGCCGTCGCCCCAGTTACAGCCTATCATGGTCTTATGGAAGATGACGTCATCGGGGTTCGAGGCATCGATTTCGATAAATTTCTCGCCGGCTTTATCATATTGCGCATCGGTGAGCGCCACATTGTTTTTAGCTGCCATCGCGTCGGCAAAAGCCTGTCCGTAAGGAGCCTTGACACGATACTGTGTCGGAGAGCTCTCGCTTTGAAGTATCTCGACGGCATAGGTCACCGGCTCATACTGATACCAGGGAGCGACCATATCGTCGGTCATGCTGCCCATGCCGAGCGATTTCCAGTCGGTGATTTCAGCCGTCTCTTTTGCAGGGGCTTTCACAGGAGCGGAGATTTCCTTGATTTCGACTTTATTTACCGGCTTGATTTCAGAATGATGTTTCAGAACGGGAGAGGCCGTAACCGTAAATGCCGACAGAGCCGCAATTGACAACAATGTGTAGAATTTCTTCATAACGCGTTAATTTGAAAGTTTAAAATCTGGAATAGCATCATTTTGCCGCAAATATATACAATCTGCAACAAATCGCAAATACTTTCCCAAAAAATTTCAAAAAAAGTTCAATAAGGATACTTCACATCCCAGAGAAAGAGGGCGTGGGCGGGCATCGAGGTGCCGGCGGCGCAGCGGTCGCGGCATTCGACTATCTTCATGATGTCTTCGGGCTTCATCTTGCCTCGGCCGACATCGACAAGTGTGCCGACAACGGCCCTGACCATGTTTCTGAGAAAACGGTCGGCGGTGATGACAAAGCGGTAGCGTCCGTCGCCGAGACTCTCCCACCCGGCGCGCCTGAGGTCACATATATTGGTCTTTACGTCGGTGTGCAGCTTTGAGAACGACGTAAAGTCGCGGCGTCCGACAAGCATCGCCGCCGCACGGTTCATGGCGTCGACGTCAAGGCCTTCGGGCATCTGCCACGAGAGGCGGTAGTCAAACGGATTCTTGCCGGTATGGGCATAGTAATGATATGTACGCTCCGTGGCGTCGAAGCGGGCATGGGCGTCAGGCGCCACCTCGCGCAGCTCATATATAGCTATATCACGACCGACCAAGGCGTTGAGGGCCGCGACAAAACGGGGGCCCGGGTCGACGCCGTCATCGAGGTCGAGATGGGCGATCATTGTGCGGGCGTTGACGCCGGCGTCGGTACGTCCGGCGCCGGTTACCGGCACGGGGCGCCGCAGTATCGTCTCGAGAGCGTCCTCGATCGCCGACTGCACGGTGACGCCGTTGGGCTGCCTCTGCCATCCGTGGAAGTTGGCGCCGCAATAAGCCAGGCGCATGAAATAACGCTTCGACATAGCCCGGCCGGTGTCAGTCTTTTTCGAGATAGGTATAGCCGTAGAGGCCCGAGCGGTAGGTGCTGAGGAAGTCACGGCCCTCTTCGGGCGAGATGCGTCCGGCCTTCATCGACGCCGTCACCCACGTCTCGACGTTGCGGGCGAGCTTCTTGGGCGAGAAGAGCACATAGTCGAGCACATCGGCCACAGTCTCGCCGTCGATAATCTGGTCGATCTCATAACGGTCTTTGTAGACGTTGACATGGACGACATTCGTGTCGCCGAAGAGGTTGTGCATGTCGCCGAGAATTTCCTGATAGGCACCGACGAGGAAGACCCCGAGGTAATATGACTCGCCCGACTTGAAGGTATGCACCGGCAGCGACGGCGACACACCGTGGTTGGTGATAAACGTTGCTATCTTGCCGTCGCTGTCACAGGTGATGTCCTGTATCGTGCAGGTGCGCGTCGGCTTCTCGTCGAGACGGCTGATCGGTATGATGGGAAATATCTGGTCAATGGCCCACGAGTCGGGCAGCGACTGGAAGAGCGAGAAGTTACAGAAATATTTGTCGGGGATCATCTTGGCGATCTTTCGGAACTCGTCGGGCGCGTGTTTCATCGTGGCGGCAAGGTCGCCGACCTCGCGCGCTATCGACCAGAAAAGTTTCTCGATCTGGGCACGGGTCTTGAGATCGAGCATGCCGAGGCTGAAACGGTCGAGAGCCTCCTCGCGTATCTGAAGGGCGTCGTGCCAGCTTTCGAAGAGACGGGCGCGGTCGAGTTTGTCCCAGATGTCATAAAGCTCGCGCGCGAGCTCGTGCGAGTCGGGGTCGATATCCTCTGAGTCTTTCCAGTATGGAAGCTGGGCTGTCTCGAGCACCTCGAGGATGAGCACAGAGTGATGCGCCGTCAGCGACCGGCCGCTTTCGGTGATGATATTGGGCTGGCGCAGGTCGTTTTTGGCACATGCGTCGACGAAGGTCGACACGGCGTCGTTGGCATATTCCTGTATCGAATAGTTCATCGAGCTCTCGCTGGCACTGCTGCGGGTGCCGTCATAGTCGACACCGAGACCGCCGCCGATGTCGACAAAGTCGACGTCAAAGCCCATCTTCGAGAGCTGCACATAAAACTGCGAGGCCTCGCGCAGGGCGTTCTTGATGCGGCGTATCATCGTCACCTGACTGCCGATATGGAAGTGGATGAGCTTCAGACAGTCCTTGATGTCATGACGCTCGAGAAGGTCGAGAGCCTCGAGAAGCTCCGACGAGTTGAGGCCGAACTTCGACTGGTCGCCGCCGCTCTCCTCCCATTTGCCCGAGCCTGAGCTCGAGAGCTTGATGCGTATGCCGATATTGGGTTTTATCTTGATGCGCCGGGCTATCGTGGCTATGAGTTTCAGCTCGTTAAGTTTCTCGACCACAAGATATACGCGGCGTCCCATCTTCTGGGCGAGAAGAGCCAGCTCAATATAGTTCTCGTCCTTATAGCCGTTGCAGATAATCAGAGCGTTATCGGCTATACTGGTCGCCAGGACGGCGTGGAGTTCAGGCTTAGAACCGGCCTCAAGACCGATGTTGAACTTCTTGCCGTAGCTGACAATCTCCTCTACCACGGGGCGCATCTGATTGACCTTGATCGGGTAGACCATATAACTCTCGGCCTTGTAGTCATACTCGGCGGCAGCCTGCCTGAAACAGTTCGAGATTTTTTCGATACGGTTGTCGAGGATATCGGGAAATCTCAGCAGTACAGGCGACGTTATATCTCTGATCTGCAGCTCGTCAAGCACATTTTTAAGATCGACCGTGGCATATCCCTCTCGCGGAGTGACCGTCACATGACCTTCCTGGTTGATACCGAAATAATTGCGTCCCCAGCCGTTGATATTATACAACTCGGCACTATCTTCGACACGCCATCTTCTCATTTTCTTCTATATTACAGTCTTGGTTAGGTAATTTTAAATTAATCCGGCTACAAATGTAGTGATAATTTCGACTACATTTCCATCCGGGGATATTTTTTTTGATTTACACATTATTAATACCGTTATTGGTCCAAATTGCCAAAAAAAATTCATATATTTGCAGGCAGATAGACATCGTCCGGCCAATCCGGGCCGCCGGTGTCCGACATTCATCATAACTGACATCACATATAAATCAATCATTAATATACAAAAAACTGTCATGAACCAGAAACTCTGTCTATTTGTAGCAGCCGGCGCCGCTATCGCACTCAGCTCTTGCGGCAGCAAACTCGGCCAGTTTAAATCAGACTATTTCAGCGTCAACCCGCAGCCGCTTGAAGTCGTAGGCGAAAAAGTGCCCGCTACGGTGACCGCCCACATCCCCTCGAAATTCTTCGTCAAAAACGCCGAAGTCACCGTGACCCCCTACCTCGTCTTCAACGGCACGGAAGTCGCTTCGCAGCCTTACCGCTTCCAGGGCGAGAAAGTGCGCGGCAACAGCCCCGTCATCTCTTACCAGTACGGCGGTTCGGTGACAATCCCCGTCAGCTACAACTATCAGCCCGAAATGGCCAAGAGCGAGCTCGAGCTTGCCTTCAACGTCAAACAGGGCAATAAACAGTATGTGCTTCCCCGCGTCAAAGTCGCCGACGGCGTCGTAGCAACCGCAGCTCTCGCAACCGCAGCCACGGTCAACCCCGCCATCGCCCCCGACCAGTTCCAGCGCATCATCAACGAGAAATATGCCTCTGACATCATGTTCCTCATCAACCAGGCCAACATCCGCGCCAACCAGCTCAACACAGACGCCATGGAGGAACTCAAAAAAGAACTCATCGCAGCCAACGGCGACACATCGCGCGTAATCAAGGAAATCAACATCCAGTCATACGCATCACCCGACGGCAGCATCGAATTCAACACCCAGCTCGCCCAGAAGCGTGAGGACAACACCACCGCATATCTCAACCAGCAGCTCAAGAAAGACAAAATCACCGAATTCGGCGACCTCACCGCTCAGTTCACCGCTGAAGACTGGGAAGGTTTCCAAAAACTCGTCCAGCAGAGCAACATCCAGGACAAAGACCTTATCCTCAGCGTCCTCTCGATGTATAAAGACCCCGAACAGCGCGAAGCCGAGATCCGCAACCTCTCTAACGTCTTCGAGCAGCTCGCCGACCAGATTCTTCCCCAGCTCCGCTACTCTCGCATCACAGCCTCTATCGACGTCATCGGCAAGAGCGACAGCGAGATCAAGAGCCTCTTCAAGAGCAACCCCTCGGCCCTCACCGTTGACGAGCTCCTTTACTGCGCGACTCTCACAGACAACAACAACGAGCGCATCAGCATCTATGACGCCGCAGCCCGTCTCTACCCCAACGACTACCGCACATGGAATGACCTCGGCGTAGCCCAGTATATCGACGGCGACTACAGCGCAGCCAAAGCATCGTTCCGCAAAGCATCTTCACTGGCCCCCTCTAACGCCGAGCCCAAGATGAACCTCGGCCTCATCGAGCTTCTCGACAAGAACTACGCCAAGGCCAACGAACTCTTCGGCGCCGCTGCCGGTGCCACCGACCTCAACGACGCACTCGGTGTCTACTACCTCAAGATGGGTGACAACGCCGCAGCCGCCAAAGCCTTCGGTGACAGCAAGACCAACAACGCCGCTCTCGCACAGATTCTCACCAAAAACTACAACAAGGCCAAATCGACCCTCGCAGGCATCAACAACCCCGACGCCACCACATATTACCTGATGGCCATCCTCGGCGCCCGCACCAACAACGAGTCGATGCTCAACACCAACCTCCGCCAGGCAATCCGTCTCGACAGCAGCCTCGCCAAGAAAGCCGCTACCGACCTCGAATTCGCCAACTTCAACCTCTCGAAAGTTCTCTGATAGACTTTGAACGCCAGATAAAGCCGGGGCCCGGCGACCGTCAGCGGTCGGCCGGGCCCCGTTTATTACAAAACGGCGACAGAAGCTCACTGCCCCGGAGACCGCGCCAAAACAAGCCGCGACCGCGCTCACACGCTGTTTTTGTGATAGATAGTCAAGCCCTCTTAACAAGTGTTAGCAAAATTAATTAGTGAAATATTTCGTTATTACGATAAAAATGATTTACTTTGCACCGCAAAATTGATTCTTAATATTAAATTCAAACTACTATGTCAGAAATTGCAGATCGCGTAAAAGCTATCATCGCCGACAACCTCAGCGTTGAAGATGACAAAATCACAAACGAAGCAGTGTTCACAACAGACCTCGGTGCAGACTCACTCGACACCGTTGAGCTCATCATGGCCTTTGAAAAAGAATTCGGCATCAACATCCCCGACGAAGAGGCTGAAAAGATTCAGACCGTAGGTGACGCTATCACTTACATCGAAGCTGCCAAGAAATAATTACGACTCTGACAAGTCGTCTTTTAAAAAACAGGGCTCTGACACGTCAGAGCCTTAAAAGCAAAATCACCAATTAATATAAATGGAATTAAAAAGAGTAGTTGTAACCGGGCTTGGAGCTATATCTCCTATCGGCAATGACGTCTCTACCACCTGGGAGAACGCCAAGAACGGTAAGAGCGGAGCCGGTCCGATCACCCACTTCGACGCGTCTAAGTTCAAGACCCAGTTTGCATGCGAAGTCAAAGACTTCGATGCCGCGGCTCATTTCGACCGCAAAAAATTGCGTCAGCTCGACCTCTACGCCCAGTATGCCATCGTGGCAGCCCGCCAGGCGGTCGAAGACGCAGGCCTCGAAAGCGAAGGCGCTGTCAACAAAGACCGTGTCGGCGTCATTGTCGCCGCAGGTATCGGTGGTCTTCACACATTCGAGGAGGAAGCGGGCTATTATGCCCTCAACGAGGCAAACGGCCCTAAATACAACCCCTTCTTTATACCTAAGATGATTGCCGACATCGCATCGGGCCACATCTCGATGGAATATGGCTATCACGGCCCCAACTACGGCGTCGTGTCGGCCTGCGCATCGTCAAACAACGCCATCATCGACGCCTTCAACCTCATCCGTCTCGGCAAAGCCGAGGTGATGCTCACTGGCGGTGCCGAAGCAGCGATATTCCCCGCCGGCGTCGGCGGCTTCAACTCGATGCACGCCCTGTCGACACGCAACGACAGCCCCGAGACAGCATCACGCCCCTTCAGCAAATCGCGTGACGGCTTCGTCATGGGTGAAGGTTCTGCCGTTCTCGTTCTCGAAGAACTCGAGCACGCACTGGCACGCGGCGCTAAAATCTACGCCGAAGTAGCCGGCGGCGGTCTGTCAGCCGATGCATATCACCTCACCGCCACACACCCCGAAGGTCTCGGCGCCATCATCGCAATGCGCAGCGCTCTCGAAGACGCAGGCATGCAGCCCGACGACATCGACTATATCAACACCCATGGCACATCGACACCCGTCGGTGACGTATCAGAGGTCAAGGCAATCCTCGATGTCTTTGGTGAACACGCTTACAAACTCAACATCTCATCGACAAAATCGATGACAGGTCACCTTCTCGGCGCAACTGGAGCACTCGAGGCCCTCTTCAGCGTCAAAGCTGTTCAGGAAGACATCGTCCCCCCCACAATCAACCATGCTCCCGACGATCTCGACGAGAACATCGACTACAACCTCAACTTCACTTTCGACCGCGCACAGAACCGTCCCGTGCGGGCAGCGCTGTCAAACTCATTTGGCTTCGGCGGTCACAACGCAACCGTCATAGTCAAAAAATTCGAGAAATAAACAATCCGTCATTTTCCCGATAACAACCACCGAGGGCCGCGTCACAGACGCAGCCCTCGTTTTTTTATTTTCCCGAAAATTATCGAAGGTGTTATTGAGATTTGACTGCTCGGCCACGGCCTCGTCGCTCCGAGGGCCGGGAGATGAAGAAAACCCTGCGGAACCGGGATAACGGCCGCAGAGTTTTGTGGTTGAAAAATATTTCGCTCTTATTTGAGTCGGGCGAGGGCGGCCGCTATGCGCTTCATGGCTTCGACGATGTTGGCGTCGGAGGTGGCATAGCTCAGTCTGATGTATCCGGGAGCACAGAAAGCGTCACCGGCAACAGTGGCGACATGACCTTCGTCAAGGAGATACATCGCCAGGTCTGAGGCGTCGGCGATGGTGCGGCTGCCGTCGCTCTTGCCGAAGTAATGGCTGACTTCGGGGAAGAGATAGAAGGCGCCTTCAGGCTTGTTTACTTTCAGACCGGGAATCTCGGAGGCCAGACGGACGACAAGGTCTCGACGGCGCTCGAAGGCCTGACGCATTTCCTCGACACAGGCCTGTGAACCGGTGTAGGCCGCTTCGGCGGCTTTCTGGGCTATAGACGAGGCTCCCGATGTATACTGGCCCTGAAGCTTGGTGCAGGCTTTGGCGATTGCGGTGGGGGCGGCACAGTAGCCGATGCGCCAGCCGGTCATGGCATAAGCTTTGGACACACCGTTGACGACGACTGTGCGGTCGGCGATTTCGGGGAAAGAGGCGAGCGAGGTGAAGCTGCCGGTGTAGTTGATGTGCTCGTATATCTCGTCGGCAAGGACGATGATGCCGGGGTGACGGGCTATGACGGCCACGAGGGCGGCGAGTTCGTCGCGTGTATAGACACTGCCGGTGGGATTTGATGGCGAGCAGATGAGTATCATCTTTGTGCGCGGGGTGATGGCGGCCTCAAGCTGGGCGGGAGTCACCTTGAAATCAGACTCGATGGTCGCGGGGACGGTGACGCTGACACCTTCGGCAAGCTTGACCATCTCTACATAGCTGACCCACGCGGGGGTAGGTATGATGACTTCGTCGCCGGGATTTACCGTGGCGAGGATGACGTTGCAGAGGGCCTGTTTGGCACCGCCCGAGACGACAATCTGTTCGGGAGCGAAGCTCAGACCGTTCTCACGCGAGAGTTTGTCGGCCACGGCCTTGCGCAGGCTCATATAGCCGGGCACGGGCGAGTAGAACGAGAAGTTGTCTTCAATGGCCTTGACGGCGGCAGCCTTGATATGGTCGGGTGTGTTGAAATCGGGTTCTCCGACAGAGAGGTTGATGACGTCGACACCCTGAGCCTTGAGCTCGTTGCTTTTCTGAGACATTGCCAGCGTCTGTGACGCGGCAAGCGATTTGATGCGCTGTGAGATAAAATCCATGACTTGACGAGTTTCTTAATCGTTTTGTGCAAAGATACAAATTATTCACAATTCAGCGTAATTAAGAGCAGAAGAACAAAAGGGCAAAAGAACAAAAGGACTTTTTAGTTTAAGTGAATTAAAGAGTAGTGGCTCAACCTACGGCTTCTATTAACCATTTTTAACTACGAGGGTGGATATCGGGGGCTGACATTGCGCTACCTTTGCGATAATCTACTTAATAATAACACATCAAATCCTCCCGACCATGCTAAGAAAGACAATCATGAAAAACTGCGCGTTCATAATCCTCGCAGCCGTCGCGCTCGCCCTGCCTTCATGCAGCAAAGACAACGGCGACCGCCGCGCCGACCTCCTCGCCATGACATCGGCTGACGACGTGCTCACCATCGCCGCCGAACCCTCGCGTGTGCTCAAGTCTGCGGGCTTCACCGTCGAAAAAGGCAAAATCGTCGCCTCAGACAAGCTCAGCGGCCTCAAGGGCACCGAAGAGTTCGTCGAAGTAATCAATACCTCCGGACTCGACTATCACAGCTGCGTCTTATCGGGAGGGGAGAACAGATTCTATTTCCTCGCCGCCATCGATGACAAGGGAGCCTTCACCGGTTCGCTCAAAGACAAGGACTTCAAAGCCGAGACCGTCGACGGCCTCGAGATATATGAAGGCAGCGACGGCAGCTTTGTCGTCGACAAAGACATCGCCATCTATCTGCCCGCCACAGAGGCATCTGAGGCTGCTGCCAAGGCCAGGGCCATAATGGACGCCGCCGCCCGCAATCCGCGTCCGCAGTGGCAGATCGAACGCCTCGCCGAGGCCAACGATGTCAATATCATGATGTCGCTCGCCAAAATAGCCGAACTGGCCGAGAGCGCCGACAAACAGACCGGCGCGATTTTCACGAGCATGATGACGACAGACGCCGCTTACTCGTTCGCCACCTTCAACTTCGACGGCCCGACGCTCAACTCCAAGGCCGAATATCTCAACGAATCGGGGTCGCGCACAGATTTCACCGATCCTTCGAAAATCGTTCCGCTCAGCCGCGACATCCTCGCCCTCGGCAACGGCCAGCAGATGATCGCCGCATTCTCGATTCCCGAAGGATTTAAAAACTATTTCGCCGCAATGGGTCTCAAGAGTCCCGAGACAGACACCTATTTCGACGCCCTCAGAGCATTCGCCTTCATCGGCTCGGTCAAAGGCGCCAACTTCATGTCGCCCGACAACTACGGCGTGGCTTTCGTCCTCGCGTTCGACCCCACGATCCGCGAGACAATATCGACAGGTCTCGACAACCTCGCCGGCATGGCCCCGATGGTCAACGCCAAAGCCACTCGCGAAGGCGACCTGCTGACCGTGACGACCGAATACAACCGTATTCCGCTCACCATCTACGCCAGACTCCACGACGACTATATCGTCGTGACAAACGCCCTCGCGCTCACCGAGAAAGCCACAGGCCCGTCGCCCGTCTCAGGGAATGTCTACAGCTATGCCGACATCGACCTGCCCAAAGGCGGCATTCCTCTGTCGCTCGCCGGCTGCCCCTTCGGCATCCATGCCACCGGCCGGAGCGACCTCAGTGAGGGCGAAGCCACGATAACCCTCACCGACACCGAGGGCGGCTTCATAGAAAACATCATCGCTTTCGCCTCGAAATTCTGATGGACCGGCGCATAGCGACAATCACCCTCGACCGCGTCATACCCGCAGTCTTCGAGACCTCTGAAGTAACGGCTTCAGAGGTCTGGCTGCGGCGCGTCGAGCTACGCCGTCCCGGGAGCTATCTCGTCGAAGCGGCCTCGGGCATGGGCAAATCGTCGCTGTGCAGCTTCATCTACGGCGTGCGCCGCGACTATCACGGCACCATCAGCCTCGACGGCCGCGACATCCGCTCGTTCACGGCCGCCGAACTGGCCGGACTGCGCCGCAGCCACCTCGCCGTCGTGCCTCAGGAACTGCGGCTGTTCGCCACCCTGACCGCCATCGAGAACGTCATGGTCAAAAACCGTCTTACCGACCGCTACGACGAGGCGACGATACGCCGGATGTTCGACCGCCTCGGCATAGCCTCGCGGGCCGACACGCCCGTCGGCCGCATGTCGCTCGGCCAGCAGCAGCGCGTCGCCGTCATCCGTGCGCTCTGCCAGCCCTTCGACTTCATCCTGCTCGACGAGCCGGTCAGCCACCTCGACGCCGCGTCGAACGCCGCCGTCGCCGCCCTCATCGGCGAGACCGCGCGCGCCAACGACGCCTCGGTCATAATCACGTCGATAGGCAACCGTCTCTCACTCGACACAGATACAACAATAAGGCTATGAAGCTTGTCGCCAAAATATTACGTCAGAACATCAGCATCGCCCAGCTCGCCGCCTACGCCCTGGCGTCGCTCGTCGGGACGGCCATCATCATGACGGCGGTGAAATTCTACTGCGACCTGACCGCCCGGCCCGAGACTGACGGCGACAACATGATCGGCGCCGACTATATCGTCATATCGAGGCGTGTGCCGCTTCTCGCCGCCTTCCGTCAGAGCGCGGCACCGGCTTTCAGTCCCGACGACATAGCCGACCTCGAGGCACAGCCGTGGGTGCGCGGCGTCGGAGCCTTCACCAACGCCGGTTTCGATATCTACGCTTCGGTCAGCCTCGGCGGACGCGGGCTCTCGACCGCCCTCTTCTTCGAGAGCATTCCCGACCGCTATATCGACATCACCCCCGAAGGCTGGAGCTTCGACCCGGCCGCCCCGTCGGTTCCGGTCATCATCTCGAAAGACTATCTGGCCCTCTATAATTTCGGCTTCGCCGCCTCGCGCGGGCTGCCGCAGCTCAGCGAGGAGATGATCTCTCAGATACCTCTCGCCATCACCCTCCGCGGCAACGGCCTCAGCGACACGCTGCCCGGCCGCATCGTCGGCTTCTCGTCGCGCCTCAACACAGTCGCCGTGCCCGAGGCCTTCATGACGTGGGCCAACAGCCGCTACGGCGACGGCACGGCGTCAGACCCCTCGCGTCTCATCGTCGAGGTCACCGACCCGGCCGACCCCGCCATCAGGCAATATCTCGACAGCCATGATATCGAAGCCGCCGGCGACAGCGGCAGCGGACGCGCCGGCCGCATAGCCTCGGTCATCACCACCGTCGCATCGGCTGTCGGCACCGTCATCGCCTGCCTGGCGCTTGTCATCGTCTCGCTGTCGATATTTCTGCTCGTCAGAAAAAACCGACAGGCCATCAGCGACCTCATATTCCTCGGTTATACCGCCCGGGCCGTATCTGCCTACTACAAACGGCTGATTGTCATCATCAACATCAGCGTCCTCGCAGCCGCCACAGCCATCATGCTCGCCGCCTCATGGCTCTGGCACGACACGCTCGCCGCCATCGGTCTAAGCGGCGCCTCGCCACTGCCGGCCATTCTGACCGGCGCCATCCTCACGGCCGTCATCACGGCCGTCAACACCGCCACAATCGCCAGACTCACCGCCAAGTGTTAAATTTAGGGTTAAATTTAACACTTTTATGTTAAAATAGAGGGGGGTAAAAAAGATTTGCAGGCAAAAATTTGTTTATTATGCCAAATTTTACCTTAATTTGCGCATCTTAAAGCCTCAGACAGGCAATGGCCGTGAAAACAAACACCCAGCCAGACATACAGAGATTATATCATAACTTTATACCGAACAGTATATAGACAAAACGAAGATACTCCCTAATGCACGGCAACTGTCACGTCAGCCGCCGGCAGAAACTGTCGCCGCCTTAACAAGACCAAGAGAAAAGAGAGATTATATTAACATTACATATTTAAAATAAATTACGTTCAACTTTAAAAAACTCTTGCATGAAGAACATTTGTTTTCAAATGAATCGGAGAGCCTGGCTTGCCATCGCAATGGTCATCAGCCTCGCATTCCCGGCTTTAGCGCAGAAAATCACAGTCACCGGTACTGTCTACGAGCCTGAGGGCGAACCCGCCATCGGTGCATCTGTGACAGTGCTCGGCGTTCCCGGTGTGGGCGCGGCTACCGATATCGACGGTAACTACCGCATCGAAGTCGCAGCCGACGCATCACTCGTCTTCTCATACGTAGGTTATGAGTCACAGACAGTGGCAGTCGAAGGCCGCACGCACATCGACGTAACCCTCAAGAGCAACAGCGAGCTTCTCAGCGAAGTCGTTGTCGTCGGTTACGGTACAGTAAAGAAATCTGATGCCACCGGCTCAATCGCCGTTGTCAAGCCCGACGAAATCGAAGCCGGTCTTGCCACTTCGGCCAACGACCTCCTCGTCGGCGCAAGCCCGGGCGTTGTCGTCACGACTGACGGCGGTGCTCCCGGCGGCGGCGCAAACATCCGCATCCGCGGCGGCGCCTCGCTCAACGCCTCGAACGACCCCCTTATCGTCATCGACGGCATGCCGATGAACGGCAGCTACGGCGCAGCCAATCCTATGACAATGATCTCGCCCGACAACATCGAGTCGATGACAATCCTCAAAGACGCCTCGGCAACGGCCATCTACGGTTCGCGCGCATCTAACGGCGTCATCATCATAACCACAAAGAAAGGCACCAAAGGCCGTCCCCAGGTGACCTTCTCGGCCAACATGCACGTCGCCACTCCCGGCCGCCGCTGGGATGTACTCGACGGCAAACAGTTCGCCCAGGTCATCAAAGACTATGCGCCCGAGAACTCACAGCGTCTTCTCGGCACAGCCAACACCGACTGGCAGGACGAAATCTACCGCACAGCCGTTTCACAGGACTATAACCTCGGCATCGGCGGCACGGCCGGCATCCTCCCCTACCGTGTCAACGTCTCATACGCAGGCAACAACGGTATCCTCAAGACATCTAACGTAGACCGCACGACTGTCGGCTTCAACCTCTCGCCCGAATTCTTCGGCGGCCTCCTCAAAGTCTGGGCCAACGTCAAGGGCACATATATCTCGCAGCGCAACGCCGACACCGGCTCGATCTACTCGGCGCTCACATATAACCCGACCCTCCCCGTCTACACGGCCTACAAGACCGACGGCAACATCGGCGCTCCGATCTACGGCGGCTACACCTCGCTGCTCAACAACGACGGCAACCTCGAGACCAACGGTTCGCTCAACCCGCTCGCAATGCTCAACGGCGTGAAGAACACAGAGAAGTCATGGTCGTCTGTGGGTAACCTCCAGATCGACTATGCCCTCCACTTCCTCCCAGAACTCCGCTTCAACCTCAACCTCGCATACGACGTAGTCAAGGGCGAGACCAACAACTATGTGCTTCAGAACTCACCCCAGTCATGGAAACAGATGTACAATGACGGCGCAGGCTCAAAATTCTACAACTACCAGCTCGCCCGCAACACCATGCTCGAGTTCTATGCCAACTATAAGAAAAACTTCGAGGCCATCAAATCAGACCTCGACGTCATGGTCGGCTACACCTGGCAGCGTTTCGACTACATGAACCACAACATGAACCGCATCCAGACCCTCGGCTTCACCAAAGCCTACGACGCAGCCGCCAACTCATGGGCAGTCAACTACAACCCGGCTACAGAGGCTCACATCGGCTATAACTACGGCGATACCGACGAAGCCCGCAACTATGTCTACCACGACAAGAACAAACTGATGCTCATGTCGTTCTACGGCCGACTCAACTATGCCTTCGACGACACCTACCTCCTGACATTCACCCTCCGCGACGATGCCACATCGCGCTTCTCGCCCGACACACGCTGGGGTCTCTTCCCCGCCCTCGGTCTCGCATGGAAGATCAACAACATGGACTTCTTCGAAGACTACACCGGCACATGGGACGAATTCAAGCTCCGCCTCAACTGGGGCGTCACAGGCCAGCAGGCTGTCGCAACCTATAACAACTTCACGCCCGTCTACTCGATCTCGGGTCAGAACGTCTTCTATCCCAGCCCCGCCGGCATCGCCGCTCCCTGGATCAACCCGCTCTACCCCAACGCATACGACGAAAGTCTCAAATGGGAGGAGACAACAACCTGGGGCGCCGGTCTCGACATGGCATGGCTCAACAACCGCATCGGCCTGAATGTCGACTGGTATCTCCGCAACACCAAAGACCTTCTGGCAACAGTGCCCGTTCCCGCAGGTATGACAACAACCAACACCATGACCCGCAACATCGGCACACTGCGCAACATCGGTCTCGAATTCACCATCACAGCCCGTCCCGTCGTCACAAAAGATTTCACATGGACCCTGGGCTACAACGTCGCATGGAACAAGAACAAGATCACCTCGCTGACCGGTTCGTCGGAGGAAGACCAGACCTTCCAGCTCGACGCAGGCGGCAACCCCGCGTCTGAGAACGCCGGCCCGATCCAGGTACACAAAGTAGGCTATCCCGCCAACTCGTTCTATG
The DNA here is from genome assembly GCA_902493335.1 of uncultured Porphyromonadaceae bacterium. Lineage (GTDB taxonomy): Bacteria > Bacteroidota > Bacteroidia > Bacteroidales > Muribaculaceae > CAG-873. Next base: position 5,205 of record CABUPJ010000054.1, on the reverse strand, counting down.
TCTTCGAACAGGTCTACGGCAAGGACGGCAATCCTCTCGAAGGTGTCTACGTCGACCAGAACGGCGACGGCCGCATCAACGACCAGGACCTCGTCATCAAACGCTCGAAAGACCCCAAGGTGACAATGACCATCAACAACAACTTCCGCTATAAGAACTGGGACTTCGGCTTCGTTCTGCGCGCCTCGATCGGCAACTATGTCTTCAACGGCATGCGCGCCCGCATGATGAACCTCTCGAACCTCCAGGGTCAGGGCAACATCCTCAACAACGTCATCGACAGCGACTTCTATTTCATGAACGCCAGCTCGACGTCAAACCTCGTGCGCTCGGACTATTTCGTCGAGAACGCCAGCTTCCTTCGCTGCGACAACATCACCGTCGGCTACACATGGGACAGCCTCCTGAAGGAGAAACTGCGTCTGCGTCTGTTCGGTGCCGTCCAGAATCCCTTCGTCATCACCAAGTACCGCGGTCTTGACCCCGAAGTATTCTCGGGCATCGACAGCAACGCCTATCCGCGTCCCGTCACTTTCTCACTCGGCTTAGTAGCCAATTTCTAATAACCGGTTAAAAACAAGCTGAACAATCAATATGAAAGCAATCAACAAAATACTCATCGGACTCGGCATCGCCGCTTCGGCCGTATCATTCAGCGCCTGTACCGGCGACCTTGATGTGCCCGTCCAGAATCCCAACCAGATGACATCGGAGATCTTCGGCGAAAAACCGGCTGAATATCTCGACCGCTGCCTCGCCGAGCTCTATCAGGGCATCGCCACCGCCGGCAACGGCGGCGCCGACGGTTCAATCCTCGGCTTCGGCGACGCAGGTGCCGGCACATATACCCGCACGATCTTCAACCTTCAGGAGCTGACGACCGACAACTTCTCGTGGCTTCAGTTCAACGACGCCGGCTACTATGAGCTCGTCACAATGGACCTTGCCGCCGACAACCAGATCATGTATGCGGCTTACTCGCGCCTCTACGCCGAGATCGCCCTCTGCAACCAGTTTATCCGCACGGTCGAGAGCGGCGCCTTCCAGCTGCCCGAAAACCTCCAGGCAACGGCTCAGGACTATATCCGCCAGGCCAAGGTGCTCCGCTCGCTGAGCTACTTCTATGCCATCGACTGCTTCGGTGACTGCGGCTACATCGACGAAAGCGCCGCCGCCGGCACGGCACCTCCCCAGATGACACGCGCCGAAATCTACGAGAGAGTCGTCAAGACCCTCGAGGACGTATCGGCCGAGTGGGGTGACAGCTACAAAGACCCGACCTACGGCTATGTAGGCAAAGAAGTCGCTGACGCCGTTCTGGCCAAGTTCTATCTCAACGCCGCCACATGGGGCATCGCTCCCGCCTATGACAAGTGCTGGAGCATCTGCCAGAAAATCATCGCCTACCACCAGGGCCAGGGCTTCAACGGCACAGGTCTCGCCGAAAGCTATCTCGCCCTCTTCGGCGCCAACAACCACGAATATACCTACGAAGGCAGCCGCGCCCACGAGATCATCATGACGATGCCTCAGGACGGCTTCAACCTCCAGAGCTACGGCGGCTCGACATTCTACATCGCCACGGTCTGCGGCTCTTACGACAACATCTCGTCTGTAGGCGACTGCAACCTCAACGCCCAGTGGACATGTATGGTAGCCCGTCAGCAGCTCTCAGAGATGTTCGACTGGACTCCCGAAGGCGAGGCTCTCGACAAACGCGCCGCCATCTGGAAAACCAAGAAAGACGACTTCGAGATCGACAACAAGATCATCGAAGGCAACGACGGCTACGGCAAGGGCTATGCGCCTCTCAAGTATACCAACTTCGTCTATAACGCCGACGGCAGCATCGACGAAGCCGCATCGGCTCCCCTGAGCAGCCAGGCATTCTCTAACGCCGACTGGACAATGATCCGTCTTGCTGAAATCTATCTGACCGCAGCTGAGGCCAACGTACTCGGCGGCGCCGGCTCAGTAGGCGAGGCCGTCACCTATGTCAACAACGTCCGCGAGCGCGCCGGTCTTGACGACTGGACAGCTGCCGACCTCAACGCCGACAACATCCTCGCCGAACGCGACCGCGAGCTCTACGGCGAGAACGACCGCCGCACGGCTCTCGTGCGCCACGGCAAATTCGCCGGCGCGTCTTACATCTGGAACTGGAAGGGCGGCGTTCAGTCAGGCATCCAGACCTCTGAGCACTACAACCTCTTCCCCATTCCCTCGAAGGTTATCTCATTCCAGGGCTATCGTCAGAACCCCGGCTACTCTAAATGATTTACTCATTCAAACAAGACATGATCTCAATGAAAAAAATAGCATTATTCCTCGCAGCCGCGGCAGTCTTCGGCGGTCTGTCGTCTTGCAGCCGCGATGAAAGCCCGGTGCTTCAGAAGCCCACCGAGTTCAAACTCAACACACCGCCCTTCGCAGCCGAATACTATCAGCTCACCGAGGGCAACAGCATGATTGTGACCTGCTCGCAGCCCAACTACGGCGTAGGCGTGCAGACGACATACAGCATGGAGATCTCTATCGACGAGAACTTCGGCAACTCGCTTCCCATCAAGGTCGCCGACCCGTTCAGCGCCACAATGGTGATGAATGACCTCGATATCAACCAGGCCATCCTCGACCTGCTCGGCATCAGCGACGCCGACACATGGGCACCCTACGAGAACAATCACGTCCATGACATCTTCTTCCGCGCCAGCGCCGAACTCGCCGGCACTCCCGACACCCAGATCTCGTCGAACATCGTCAAGGTTTCTAACGTCGACTTCTTCTTCACCATCAAGGAACCCGGCTTTATCTATCTCGTCGGCGCTCCCGAAGGCTGGGCAGGCCCGACAGCAGGCAACGCAGCTCACTATGAAGACTGGAAGCTCTTCGAAGCCGACGACAACATCGGCAGCGAGATCTATATCGGCACATTCGACATCGCTGCAGGTCAGGCCATGTTCCGCTTCTACACGGCTCTTACCGGCTGGGATGACGATTCATACGGTTGTCAGGTTGATGATAATCCTCTTGAATTCCAATTTACTGACGGCGTATTCGACGGCACGATTGTCAAAGGCAAAGGCGCCTACAGCTTCCCCGACTGGGAAGGCGGCATGATGACTATCATCGTGAACCTCAAGAACGGCACAGTCCACATGGAAAAGGGCGCTGTGAAACCCGCTTCTTACATCTATATGGTAGGCAATAACGCCGGCTGGGCAGAGCCCAGCGAGGCCAGCGCCGCCACATATGATAACTGGCGTCTGGCCGACAAGACCGGCGACGGCATCTACAGCGGCACCTTCACAATGCCCGTACTCCCCGACGACGCTCTCTATTGCCGCTTCTACAAAGCACTTACCGGATGGGGCGACGCCCAATTTGCCGCAGCAGAGAAAGACGGCGACAATATTGAAGTTTCTCTTGATCAGAAGGCCAACGCCGTTGTAGGTCAAGGATGCTTCCTTCTCAAAGGTGTAAGCGAAAAAGAAGTGACGGTCACCGTCGACGCCAACACAATGAAAGTGACATTCACGCTTGCCAATTAATGTTTAACCAAAAGAACGTCAAAAGAAAATGAAGAAATTTGTTTTTCTCCCTATAGCAGCTCTCGCCATCGGCCTCGCAGCCTGCGACGCCAATGACGACTCAAAGGGTATACCTGTCGTAAACCCCGAGCTCGCAGCCTTCTCGCCTGACGACCTCACCCTCGTCGCCACTGACGCTTCTCAGGCCATCATCAACCTGGGCGAGCTCAACAACGCCGGCGAAGAAGTGCAGATCTGCCGACCCGAGGCTAAAAACTGGCCCGCCGGCTATGAGTACTCAGTCGTGATGCAGCTCAGTAAGACCGAAGATTTCGCCAATTACGCCGAAATCCCCGTCACAGTGTCGCCCGACACGGTCTTCTGTGTCTCTCCGGCAGCCTGGGAAGAGGCTTATGTAACAACTATCAGCAAAAATCCCAAGGCTCAGGACAACTACATCCGCTTCGCCGTCAGCGCCAAAAAGACCAGCGGCAAGGCAACCGAGCTGATTCGCCTCGGCGGTGAAAACCGCTACTACGGCACCGCCAAGGTCAACGTGCTGCCCTACCCGACAGACTACTTCGTTGCCGAGAAGTATAACTTCAACATTATCTATACAGACGGCACAACCGAGACTGTCGCTTTCATGCACGACGACACCGACGTCTATGACAATCCCGAGTTCAAGGCTCTCGTCAACCTCAACGGCGACTTCTCATGGACCATCTCGGTTGCCCAGGAGCCGACATCTTCGACATCGATTATCTACTTCCCCGCCGAGACCAGCGCCCAGAACGGCAAGCTCGTCATGAACGAAGGCTCGGCCGGTCAGCTCGAAGGTTTCTATGGCCCCCACATGGTCTCAGTCAACATGGAAACGCTCGACTACAGCATCACACTGGCCATCGAGGAGCTCTATACCCCCGGCGGCTCTAACGGCTGGGATCAGCTCAAATCTCAGCGTCTGACAACCACCGACTACATCAGCTACCGCGGCATGGTTCACCTCGACGGCGAATTCAAGTTCACCTCTGCCCCCGACTGGAGCGGCGTCAACTACGGTTCGACCGGCGTTGAAGGCGAACTCACCAACGACGGCGGCGCAGGCAACCTCAACGCCGGCGAGAACGGCCTCTACTGGGCTTATGTCAACCTCGTCGACATGAAGTATACTCTGACACCCGTCAAGACTGTCGGCGCCATCGGCGGATTCAACGGCTGGGCTGCTTCGGTCAACTTCACACCGTCTGAAGACTTCCTCGTCTGGACCGGCGAAGTGACCTTCACCGAGGCTTCATCAGAGTGGAAGATACGCTGCAACGACGGCTGGGATCTGAGCTTCGGCGGCAACCCCGACGAACTCGGCTGGGACAACGCGCCCAACCTCACCTCTCCCGCCGAAGCCGGCACATATATCGTGACGGTCAACTTCAGCGACATCTACTACACAGTAGAGTGCAAGAAGAAATAACAATCACGCAATATCATTCTGACAGACGGCAGCGCCCCCACGGCGCTGCCGTCATCATTTTCCGCAAGAGGAACGAGCGCTGCATGGGCCGAGGGCTTCAGCTCTTGGAACCAGTGAGTTGGCTACTACGGCTTCAGCCGTAGTTCCATACGGCGGCAAGCCGCCGACACGAGGACAAATTTGATATCTCGGCCTCGAGGAGGA
>CABUPJ010000053.1 GCA_902493335.1 uncultured Porphyromonadaceae bacterium | reverse complement strand
CAAGATGATCGAAGGCAAGGCAATCCAGCTCCACCCGCTGGCATGTACGGCCTTCAACGCCGACTTCGACGGTGACCAGATGGCCGTTCACCTTCCTCTCGGCAACGAGGCTATCCTCGAGGCCCAGATGCTGATGCTCGGCGCTCACAACATTCTCAATCCCGCCAACGGCGCACCTATCACCGTGCCCTCGCAGGACATGGTCCTCGGTCTCTACTATATCACAAAGCTCCGCAAGGGCGACAAAGGCGAAGGCACCGTCTTCTACGGTCCCGAAGAAGCCGAAATCGCATATAACGAAGGCAAGGTGACACTCCACGCACCCGTCACCGTCATGGTCGACGACATCGACGAAGAGGGCAATCCCGTCCGTCGTCTCGTCAAGGACACATCGGTCGGCCGCGTCCTCGTCAACCAGTTTGTGCCCAAGGAAATCGGTTATGTCAACGAGATTCTCTCGAAGAAATCGCTGCGTAACATCATCTCGCGCGTCATCAAGAAGTGCGGTATCCCCCGTTCGGCCCAGTTCCTCGACGACATCAAGAACCTCGGTTACAAGATGGCCTTCCAGGGCGGTCTGTCATTCAACCTCGGTGACGTCATCATCCCTGCCGAAAAAGAGGAGATTGTCGCCGACGGCTACAAACAGGTTCAGGAAGTGATGGACAACTACTCGATGGGCTTCATCACCAACACCGAGCGCTATAACCAGATCATCGATATCTGGACACACGTCAACAGCCGTCTGACCGACATCCTCATGAAGCAGATGACCGAGGCACAGCAGGGCTTCAACTCAGTCTTCATGATGCTCGACTCGGGCGCCCGTGGTTCTAAAGACCAGATCCGTCAGCTCGCCGGCATGCGTGGCCTTATGGCCAAGCCGCAGAAAGCCGGTGCCGAGGGCGGTCAGATCATCGAGAACCCGATTCTCGCTAACTTCAAGGAAGGTCTGTCAGTGCTCGAATACTTCATCTCGACACACGGTGCCCGTAAAGGTCTTGCCGATACCGCGCTCAAGACAGCCGACGCAGGTTATCTTACCCGTCGTCTCGTCGACGTGGCCCACGACGTCATCATTACTGAAGAAGACTGCGGCACACTCCGCGGCCTCGTCTGCACCGAGATCAAGAACAACGACGAAGTCGTCGCATCGCTCGGCGAGCGCATCCTCGGCCGTGTTTCGGTCCACGACATCATCGACCCCCTCACAGGCGAACTCATCGTCGCTGCCGGACAGGAAATCAACGACGCCGCAGCAGACCGCATCGACGCGTCGCCTATCGAAAGCGTCGAGATCCGTTCGGTTCTCACCTGCGAGTCTAAGAAAGGTGTCTGCGCCAAATGCTATGGCCGCAACCTCGCCAACAGCCGTCTCGTGCAGATGGGCGAAGCTGTCGGTGTCATCGCCGCGCAGTCGATCGGCGAGCCCGGTACACAGCTGACCCTCCGTACATTCCACGTCGGTGGTGTCGCCTCGAATATCGCGGCCGTCTCGTCTGTCACATCGCGCTATAACGGTAAACTCGAGATCGAGGAACTCCGCACGGTCGAGACCGGCGAAGTCACACCCGAAGGCCGTCCCGTCGAAGTCGTCATCGGACGTCTCGCCGAGATGCGCATCATCGATCCCAAGACAAAGATGGCCCTCACAAACGCCAACATACCCTACGGCTCGAAACTCTTCTTCAAAAACGGCGCCGACATCAAGCCCGGCGACGTCATCTGCGAGTGGGACCCCTTCAATGCCGTCATCGTCAGCGAATTCGGCGGTCATCTCCACTATCAGAACCTCATCGAGAACGTCAACTACCGCGTCGATATCGACGAGCAGTCAGGTCTTCAGGATAAAGTCGTCATCGAGTCGAAAGACCGTGCCAAGGTTCCCGAAGCCACTATCGTCGACGCCAACGGTCAGGTGCTCATCACATACGCCCTGCCTGTAGGCGCCCACCTCATGCTCGACGACAAAGCCGAAATCAAGCCCGGCGAAATCTTCGTCAAGATACCCCGTGCTACCGGCGGCGCAGGTGATATCACCGGTGGTCTGCCCCGTGTCACCGAGCTCTTCGAGGCCCGCAACCCGTCTAATCCCGCCATCGTCTCTGAAATCGACGGCGAAGTCAAGTTCGGCAAAGTCAAACGCGGCAACCGTGAGATCTCCGTCACCTCAAAACTCGGCGAAGTCAAGAAATATCTCGTGCCACTGTCGAAACAGATTCTTGTTCAGGAAAACGACGTCGTGCGTGCAGGCACACCGCTCTCTGACGGTGCCATCACTCCGGCCGACATCCTCAACATCATGGGTCCGACAGCCGTTCAGGAATATATCGTCAACGAAGTCCAGGACGTCTACCGCATGCAGGGTGTGAAGATCAACGACAAACACTTCGAAGTCATCGTGCGTCAGATGATGCGCAAAGTCAACATCCTCGACCCGGGCGACACCTGCTTCCTCGAGCAGCAGATCGTCGACAAACGCGAGTTCATGGACGAGAACGACCGCATCTGGGGCAAGAAAGTTGTCGTCGACGCCGGCGACAGCGAAGACCTCAAGCCCGGTCAGATCATCACTGCCCGCAAGCTCCGCGACGAAAACTCGGCTCTCAAACGCCGCGACCTCAAGACCGTCACCGTCCGTGACGCTGTGCCCGCGACATCAGAGCAGATTCTTCAGGGCATCACCCGTGCCGCCCTCCAGACCTCGAGCTTCATGTCGGCCGCCTCATTCCAGGAGACCACAAAAGTGCTCAACGAGGCTGCCATCAGCGGCAAGACCGACACCCTCGAAGGCATGAAGGAGAACGTCATCTGCGGTCACCTCATCCCCGCCGGCACCGGCCGCCGCGAATACGAGCGTATCGTGGTCGGCAGCCGTGACGACATCGAAGGCATCTACCGCGAAGCCGACGTCATCGAAGCCGAAAGCGTCGAAAGCCAGGCCTGAAACTGACATCACAAACCACTATAAACGGCGAGCAGCGTCCCTTGGGGCGCTGCTCGCTTTGTTTTTTGGCGCCTGCCTGCGCGGGAAAGCGATAGAGAAAGGACGAGCGTCTGCAAGATGCTGATTTATAAATTATTGCATGCCGGCTACAGTCCAATAAGCTGTTGAATCTTCTGCTGTTTTGTTGCTATATTCTTAGTGGTCAGTTAATTGTGCATTGTGCATTGTGAATTGTGCATTCCTGAAAGCCTCAGTCGTTTTTATGGTACTCCACCAGACCCGGCATCGAGTAGCGTATCACCTTCTCGATGGTGACCCCGAAATCGGTTGCGGCGCGGTATAGGATGTCGCGGTATAGCACACAAGTCGAGCCGACGAAGCAGATAGGCTGCGAGGCATACTCATATGCTGCGATGTTGCGGGTGAAGAAGCTCATGAATGCGTCATAGACCAGTCGGTAGACATATTCGTTGTCGAGATGGTGCGACAGAAACTCAGAGTATTTTGCCAGTGTGCGGCTCGGCAGCGAGTTGGTATAGATGTCGTCCATCAGCATGTTTGCCGATACCTTGAAGTGCTCGAAGAAGGCTTCGGTCAGGTCGGCCGGAGCGATTCCCTTGAGCATGTCGGCGATGAGATGTTTGCCCATATAGGCGCTCGAGCCCTCGTCGCCGAGGATGAAGCCGAGCGAGCTGACCGAACGGACGATCTCCTCGCCGTCATACAGACACGAGTTTGAGCCGGTGCCCAGAATACAGGCAAGTCCCGGACGACGCACAAGCAGACCGCGTGCGGCGCCGAGAAGGTCACTGTTGACGGTGACAGGGGTTTTGAACTGTGCTACGAGTGAAGACTCGATTACTTTGATCTTTTCGACATTCGCACATCCGGCTCCATAGAAGTAGATGTGATCCCAGCGCCTCTTGAAAAAGACTTCAGGCAATTCAAGCCTGATGCTGTGTGATATCTCACGGCGTGTCTGGAAGTAAGGATTCAAGCCGGTCGTGAACGCGTGCTCGACGATAGTGTCTCCTTCGACGAGTGCCCATTCTGTGCGCGTGCTGCTACTTTCTGCAATGATTTTCATGATGCGTCGTAATAATTACTACTTAGAATTTCGGTATTGGCAAAATTAATTAAAAAAAGTTATATTTAAAAATATTTTGCGCGTCAAATGCTTTCGTCGCGAAATATTATTTGTTTTTATTGTGAAAGCACTCCGAAAGAGACCAAGGCCCGCCAAAATGACGGGCCTTGGTCGTTAGGCATTATCGTTGAGCCGGTTATTTCTTGCTGTCGATAGTTTTGAGCAGGTCGTCGACGGCGGCTTTGAGCTGCGCGTCCTCGCCCTTGACCACTGTCGAGGGGTCGTTGGCAACGCGCACGTCAGGCTCAAGCTGCTGGTTCTCGAGAACCGAGCCGTCTTCAAGGCGATAACCTATGACAGGGATGCCGAAGACGAGGGTAGGGTCCTGCATTGTCACCCAGTTGACCGACGTCATCGTGCCCGGCACGGGCATGCCGACAAGACGGCCTATGCCGCGGTTTTTGTAGACCCAGGGAGTGCCGTGGGCGTTCGAGTAGCAGGCCTCACTCATAATCATCACCGAAGGCTTGTTCCAGCGGCGCGACGGCATGTCGCAGGTCTTGATGCCGCGGATTTCCTGGGTGAGATATTTCTGACCGCTGAAGAACACCTCGATGTCTTCGTGCAGGCGGCCGCCGCCGTTCCATCTGACGTCGATGACGATGCCCTCGCGGTCGTTATACTTGCCTAAGACGTCTGAGTAGACTTTCCTGAACGAGTTGTCGCCCATCGACTGGATGTGGACGTAGCCGAGCCTTCCGCCCGACATACGGTCGACAGCCTCGGCGCGTCCTTTCACCCAGCGTTTGTAGAGCAGATTGTTGAAGCTGCCGGCCGAAATAGGTTTGACGACCTCGCTCCAGCGCTCGCCTGTCGCCGGATTGTAGAGGCTGACGAGCGTCTTCTTGCCGGCGATGTCGTTGAGAGCCTGTGCCATCGACGGGTCGAAGTCTATCTTTTGGCCGTTGACGGCCTCGACGATTGTGCCGCCCTTGGCTGTTGACGACGCGCGGTCGAAAGGACCGTCTGCGACAACCTCGGCGATTTTCAGACCCGGGCCTTTGTAACCGAAGTCATAGATGAGGCCCAGCGACGCCGTGCGGTCGTCCTGACTCGACGACGGATGGCCGTAGCGGCCGCCCGTGTGGCTGACATTAAGCTCGCCGAGCCATTCGCTGACCATCTCGGCGAAGTCATAGTTGTTGTTGATGTGCGGCAGGAACTTGCGGTAGGCCTTCGACATGGCATTCCAGTCGACGCCGTGCATGTCGGCCGTGTAGAAACGTTCGCGCTCCTCGCGCTCGATGTTGTCAAACATATAGCGGCGTTCGGCTGCGCGGTCGATGTTCATCGTCCCGGCGTAGGTCACTGCCGTGGTCTTGTCGTTCTTGGGGTCGAGCTTCTTTATCGACCGGCCTATGATAAAGAGGTTTTTGCCGTCTTTGTCCGAGGCGAAGTGGCCGGCGCCGTCGAGGTTGCCGACGAGCTTGTTCTCGTCCTTGCGCAGGCCGAGCTTCCAGAGCTGCTGCTTCTCGGGGCCGCTGATGATGTAGTAGAGCGACTCGCCGTCGGCCGTGACGATGTGGTCGGCAAGATCGGCCGACATCGGTGTCAGCCTGACGATGCGGCGGTCGATGCCGTCGAGCTCGACGACGATATCTTTGTCGTCTTTGCCCGTCTTGTCCTTGCTGTCGGCTTTATCGCTCTCGTCCTTGCCATTCTTGTTGTCTTTGTCGATTTCTTTCTGAAGGGCATAATCTTCTTCTGAAAGGCGGAAGCGGTCATAGGCGTCGCGGGTGAGGAATATGGCCATGACGTCGCCCTGCGACCCCCATGAGGCGTGGTTGCGCATGCCGTAGCGTTCTGACTGGAACGTGATGGCCGTGCCGTCATGGTTCCAGCGCGGACGTTCGTCGAAGTAGCCGCTGTTGGTGAGATTTGTCATCTCGCCGCTTTCGACATTGATGATCGCTATGTCGCTGTAGGGCTCGTGTCGGCGGTCGACAATCTCGAGAGCTATCCATTTCGAGTCGGGCGACCAGTTGAAGCCGAAAGTGCCGTTGCGCTGCGGATTTGTCGTGCCGTCGGTCAGCTGCTTGACTTTTTTGCTGTCGAGGTCCATCACGGCGAGTTTCGTGCGGTCGAGGATAAAGGCGAGTTTCTTGCCGTCGGGCGAGATTTCGGCGCCTCCGCGCTCGTGGCTGTCAGCCTTGAAGAGCGGCTCTTCTTTGATTATCGTCGCGTTGGCAAAGTTGGGTTCACTCTCTTCGCGCTCGATAGTCGCGCGGTAGATATTGGCAAGACCGTCGCGCTCGCTGGTGTATATCAGAGCCTTGCCGTCAGGCGACCATGTGACGCCGCTTTCTGCCTCGGGTGTGGCTGTGATCTGTTTGGTTGTCGAGTAGTCGACCGGAGTGACGAACACGTCGCCGCGGTATATGAATGCTATCGACTTGCCGTCGGGCGAGGGTATGGCCTGACGGGCGCCGCTTTGCACATTGATTTTTTCGGCGATGTTGACGTCGGGGTCGGTCAGCGCTATGGCGACCTTGGCGGGCTTGCCGCCGGGCGCGAGCGTGTAGATTTCGCCGTCATAGGTGAACGTCAGGGTGCCGTCATTGGCGCGCGACAGGAATCTGACGGGGTGAGTAGTGAACGATGTCAGCGCCTTGGCGTCTGCGGCGTTAGCGAGCGGTGCCTCGTAGACGTTGACAGTCTTGCCGTTGCGTTCGCTCAGAAAGTAGAATTTGCCGTCGCCGCTGCTCACGGGGTTCGTGTCCTCGCCGCCACGGGCCGTCAGATTGCTGTGGCGGCCGGTCTTGGCGTCATAGAGGCAGATGTCGCGCGTAACCGACGATGTGTGGTGCTTGCGCCACTCGTCCTCAAAGCCCTTGACGTCCTGATAGAGGAACGACTTGCCGTCGGGCAGCCAGCTGACGAATCGCGCAGGCGTTGCCAACAGCTGCGTCAGGGCGCCGTCGGCGACATTGACTTCATAGAGCTCGGTCATGAGCGAGGTCGGGAATAGGGCGCTCTCGGCCGGGTCCATGATCGATGCCGAGAAGACAACAGCCTTGCCGTCAGGCGTGAAAGCTTCGGGTATCTCCGACGCCGAGTTGTAGGTCAGGCGGCGGGGAGCGCCGCCCTTGGCGTCGACCGTGTAGATGTCGAAGTTGCCCGCGCGGTCGCCGGCGAAGGCTATCGTGCGGCTGTCGGGGCTCCAGACCGGACTTGTCTCGTAATCGTCCGTGGCAGTCAGGCGCGTGGCCTCGCCTCCGCACGTTGCGACGGTCCAGATGTCGCCCTTATATGTAAACGCGATGGTCTTGCCGTCGGGCGAGATTTTTACGTCGCGCAGCCAGAGCGGCGTGACGGCCTGAGCCGCCAGCGGCAGCAGCAGACCGAGCATAAGAGTCAGTTTTTTCATGCGATAACGAAAAAATATGGTGGTTTATAATTGAAATCTTATAAGCATTGGCCTTATGCCGCAAAAATACAAAAAAATATCGTTAAATTTGTTGGCATATCGAAATTCATCACGGCAACTACATAAAATGAAACAACGACTGACAATCGGATTGGCCATTCTGCCGCTCTTTCCTGCGGCTGAGAGCCATGGCAGTGAAGCGTCCGTCGCGGATACGCTGCAGCGAAGGCCTAACATAATCTTTATAATGAGCGATGACCATGCCCGTCAGGCTATGAGCATTTACGGTCACCCGATAGGCCGGGTGGCGCCAACGCCGAACATCGACCGCATCGGACATCAGGGCGCCGTGTTTCAGAATAACTATTGCTGCAACTCTATTTCAGGTCCGAGCCGTGCATCGATTCTTACCGGCCTTCACAGCCACAAGAACGGCTTCATGCGCAATTCGTCGAAAGGTTTCGACGGCTCGCAGCAGACCCTCCCCAAAATTCTGCGTGACAACGGCTATGAGACCGCAGTCATCGGCAAATGGCATCTTGTCTCCAAACCGACCGGTTTCGACCACTGGATGGTGCTCAACGATCAGGGTGAATACTGCAACCCGGTGTTTATAACCGAGAACGACACCGTGCGTCATAAAGGCTATGTCACAGACCTCATCACCGAATATTGCGAAGAATGGCTGTCGAACCGGCGCAATCCCGACAAACCTTTCTTCCTGATGATGCACCATAAGGCCATACACCGCAACTGGGTGCCGGCCGAACGACATTATCATCTCTATGAAAACGTGCGCTTTCCTCTTCCCGACAATTATTATGACACCTACGAAGGCCGCTTCGCCGCCGGGCAGCAGAAGATGAACATCTACCGTGACATGTACGAAGGTCACGACCTCAAGATGGTCGCCGGCACAGACAGCGACAGCCTGCTCTTCGATCCGTGGCCCCACGCATTTCTGGGCACGATGACCCCCTACGAACAGCGGCGTTTCATGGACGCCTACCGCGACCGCAACAACGCCTTCTATTCACGCGAGCGTACACCCGAGGAAATCGCCGAGTGGAAATATCAGCGCTATCTTCAGGACTACATGGCCTGCGTGGCCAGCGTCGACGAGAGCGTCGGCGAGATACTCGACTATCTCGAACGCACCGGTCTGGCCGACAACACCATCGTCGTCTATACTACCGACCAGGGCTTCTATCTCGGCGAGCACGGCTGGTTTGACAAACGCTTCATGTATGAGGAGTCGTTCGGCATGCCTATGGTAATGCGCTGGCCCGGGCATATCGCTCCGGGCACCCAAGTGACCGGTCTGACTCAGAATATAGACTTCGCTCCGACATTTCTCGACATGTGCGGCATCGTAGTGCCCGGCAACATGCAGGGCCGTTCATTCCGTCGCCTCGTCGAAGACGGCGTCACGCCCGCCGATTGGCGCAACTCGCTCTACTACCACTACTACGAATACCCCGGTTTCCACAGTGTTAGGGCGCATTACGGCGTAAGGACAGAGCGGTACAAGCTGATGCACTTCTATAAAGAAGATATCTGGGAACTCTACGACCTTGAGTCAGACCCGCAGGAAATGGACAATCTTTACGGTCGCAAAGGTATGGAGAGAATCACCCGCCGGCTTAAAAAAGAACTCACCCGTCTTCAGCAAGAATACGACGTCCCTGCCTCTCTCTGCCGATGACCGATGTGATATGATCGTGATTTTTTTGTAGGAAAAATTCAATCCGACATAACAAAAGAGAGCCGCAGACCGGTTGGCCTGCGGCTCTTTCGTTCTTAATCCTGGATTTATTGCTGTGAAAACTCAATTTTTTGTGATTTTTGCATTTATGATAGCAGAAATTTGTATCTTCGTACTCTTTTAATCGTGATTTTTTGTATGGCAGTGAAACTTGATACCAGTAATGAGATTATATTCGGTTCGTCTGATCCGAATATTTCTCGCGTGATCAGCAAGAAAGAAAAGAATGGCGAATTACGCAAAGTCGCGCCACGTATCTATACTACCAATCTTGTTGATAGTCTGGAAAACATCGTGCGCCGTAATCTCATGGATATACTCGTTTATCGCTATCCCGATGCATTGATAAGCCATCGCAGCGCCAAAGAGATGCGGCCGACAGCGACCGGCGATTTCTTTCTGACTTATTCTACGTCAAGAAGGGTGACTGATTTGCCCGGTATTATTCTAAACTTTATCAAAGGCCCAAAAGCGTCGTCGAGAGATATTCCCTTCATGGGGATGCACATATCGGGTGAATATCGGTATATGCTCGAAAATATGCAAATTTCGAGAAAATCAGGTGACGAATCGCGTGTTTTGCCTGTAAACGTGGTCGAGAATAAAATCGAACAGATTCTGCTGACCGGCGGAGAAGATCGTCTTAACGAATATCGCGATGAATTGAGGGTTGTTGCTCACGAGCTTGGCATGCTGACCGAGTTTGCCAAAATCAACAGTATCATTTCAGCGATTCTATCGACTCATGACGCAAAAGTGCTGTCGACTGACTCAGCGAAAGCACTTGCTGCCGGCAATCCGTTCGACAAAACAAGGGTCGAACTCTTTGAAGTGCTGTTCGATGCGATAAAAGACCGCTATTTCGTCATCCGTAATAATCGCAATACCGACGAAGAATCGTTCCGTCTTTTTTCATTTTTTGAAAGCTATTTCTCAAACTACATCGAGGGAACAGAGTTTGAGATTGACGAAGCAAAAGCAATTGTAGACTCAGGCATTCCTATTCCGCGTCGTGATGAGGACTCTCATGATATACTCGGCACATTCAAGGTGCTTTCAAACCGCGCCGAGATGATGAAGACGCCGACGTCGCCCGACGAATTGTTTGCGATACTAAGCCACAGGCACAATATTCTTCTCGAAGGGCGACCGAATATGAATCCCGGTATATTCAAAACGAAGAATAATCGTGCTGGAATGACGGAGTTTGTAGATTATAGACTTGTAAAAGGTACGCTTTCACAGGGATTCAAATATTATGCAGCCTTGACAGACCCTTTTGCTCGCGCCATATTCATGATGTTCATGATAAGCGAAGTCCATCCGTTCAACGACGGCAATGGACGTATTGCCCGAGTCATGATGAATGCCGAATTTGTCCGCGCCGACCAGTCGCGCATCATTGTGCCGACTGTATTCCGCGAGGATTATATACTCGCTTTGCGAAAGCTTACCCGTCACAAAGACCCTTTGGCGTACATAAACGTAATGACCAAGCTCCACCAGTTCAGCGACAACCTCTATGGATCAGATTTCACTGAGCTGAAAGACTATCTGGTAGCTTGCAACGCCTATGAAGAGCCCTCACAGGCAAAACTCGTCATAATAGACCGTACAGTTAAATAAACCGAAAGAATAAACAACAAAAGAGAGCCGCAGACCGGTTGGCCTGCGGCTCTTTCGTCGTCAAGAGTTATGGTTTAGAGAGAAAGAGTTTTCTGATTTATTCGGCACCGTTCGAGAAGATTACGATACGGTTCCAGTTGTTGACGTCGTAGGGCTGTACGTTGCTGCCTTCGGCCTGGACTGTGAGGCGTTCGGGTGCGATGCCGTATTTGTCGACGAGAGCGTTCTTGACGGCTTCGGCGCGGCGTTTAGACAGACCCATGTTATAGTCGCTTGTGCCGGTGTCTTTGTCGGCGTAGCCCGCGATGACGATTGTCTGGTCGGGATTATCTTTAAGATACTGGGCTACATTGTAGACATTGACCATCTCTTCGTCGCGGATGCGTGCCGAGTTGAGCGAGAAGCGTACGGTTGCCATCAGCGGGCCTACTTCGGTAACTTCCACTGCTTCCTGTACTTCGGGGCAGGGGAGCTGGGCTTCGGCTGCTGCGAGCGCTGCGGCACTTGTGGCGAGGGCTGCGCGCAGGTCGTTGACCTGACCGTTGAGATTGTTGATATAGCCTACGTAGTCACAGGGATTATAGCTCTTGAAGTCACAGCCGCCGATGTTGAACGAGAAGCCGCCGATTGCCGTGAGGTTGATGTCGATAGGACGGCCGTAAGCTGTGTTGTTCCAGTTGTCGCCGTAGAACTGTGCGCGGCCTTCAGCAAAGAAGTCGACGTATTTGCTCAGACGGAAGCGTAACTGCAGACCGGCCGATACGGGGAGTGTCCATGAGTTCTTTTTGGGTTTGCCGCTGTGGCCGATGATGTCGGTCGTATGGCTGAAATCCCACATGTATGTGCCGCCGAGACCTACGAAAGGCACGATCGAGAAGACTCTGCGGGTGTTGACGCCGTGGAACGAGTTGAACATGTCCCACATGAAATCAACGTTGGCATTGACATATTTGGCCTTGCGGAAGTCGCCCTGGTTCCAGTGGATCGGGCCTCCGAGGAATGAGACACGCCAGCCGAGATATGGTGAGATCCATTTGCCGAAGCCGAAATTGTAGGCCGCACTTATCTGGTGGTGCGGATCTTTGATCTTAGAGTGTGAGTTCTCTACAAAGGTTCCGTTGATACCTGCGCCGAACTGGATGAACCAGTTGTCGCGATTTGATGAATAGTAATGGGTCTTGCAAGGCACTTCGGTGACTGTCACCACTTCTTCTGTGACGACGACGTCGTCCTGTGCGTTAGCGTTGATTCCCGGTAAAAGCATTGCGCTGCATGCAGCGAAAGCCCAAAGCACATTCTTTTTCATTTCTGTAGTTTTTTGTTAGACGTAATTATTTATTGTTTTTACTTTCATAAATCATAAAGCTGAAACTATTCTTTGGCAGACTCTCGTTTTCAGGTCGCTTTATGAATTGATAACACGCCAATTTTAGGTTTGTTCATATAATGGTTGTCAAAAGTTAATATTTTTGGCAGTTAAAGGCCGATTTATTAATTTTGTGATGATGAAATCTGAAGAAAAAACACAGCGTCAGAAAGATATGCGCAGGCGCAGGCACTCGCGCTCTCTGACGTCGGGGGGCGATTATTCAAATCCCCGGCGTTATCGTCTCGATTTCATAAGCGAGAACACCTTCAACCGGGTGTGGACCATCAGGTTCACGCGTCTGCGCGTGATTCTCTTCTCGGCGGTCGTGCTGGCTTCTGTGGCGGCACTTTTTTTTGTGATTCTTTTCTACACGCCCGTCCGCGGCTTCCTGCCGGGTCAGCTCAAAGGAGACCTCCGCTCCGACTACGTCTCGATGGCGCTGCGTCTCGACTCTCTCACCCAGCGCGTCAGAGCCAACGACGCCTACGTCGCCAACATCCGTTCGGTCATGCTTGGTGAGATCGACCCCGACCAGGCGCGCCGGGAGTTGTCGGCTCCGGGCAATGTCGACGACACCATTATCGGCACATCCGAGGCCGAGCGCCTTTTTGTAAGACAGTTTGAAGAGGCCGAGCGCTTCAACCTCTCGGTGCTCTCGCCGATAGCCGCCGAGTCGATGGTCTTCTATAGCCCCGTCGCTTCAGGCGTGCAGCCCGAGGTCGATTCCGACGCCACCGCCGCCAGAGTCTCGTCAAAGTCAACCCTCCCGGTCTCGGCCATCTACCGGGGCTCGGTCGTCAGTGCCGTCAACTCGGGCGACCGTCACGGTTCTGTCGTCATAATCCAGCATCCAAATGATTTCCTATCGATATACAGCGGTCTTGACGATGTTTTCGTCAAACCCGGCGACAAGGTCGTCGCCGGACAGCGCATCGGACATACCGGGCCCGGCGAAGTCATGAGCTTCGAGCTATGGCACGGTGGCATTGCCCTGGCGCCCGCCGATTATATCGGTTTTTAGATATATCCTAATTTTTTAAACGAAACAGCAGCGAAGTGGATAATCGCAAAAAAATAGCCGTTATCGGAGCCACAGGCTCGATAGGCACCCAGACACTTGAGATCATAGCCGGTCACCCCGAGCTCTACCGCGCCACAGTCATCACCGCAGGCTCAAAAGTCGACCGTCTCATCGAGCTTGCGCGCCGCCATCGCCCGGCGCTCGCCGTTATCGCCGACACCGCGCTTTACGACCACCTTCATGAGGCTCTCGCACCCCTCGGCATCGAGACCGCTGCCGGGCCCGAGGCTCTTGCCGGGGCTGTCACCCGCGACGATGTCGACACCGTCGTCACCGCAACCGTCGGCTACAGCGGCCTTGTGCCGACCGTCAGCGCCATCCGTGCCGGCAAAGACATCGCTCTCGCAAACAAAGAGACCCTCGTCGTGGCAGGCGAGTATATCAACCGGCTCCTTGAAGAGTCGGCGTCAAAAGTCTATCCTGTCGACTCTGAGCACTCGGCAATATACCAGTGTCTCGTCGGCGAAGACCCCGCGAGTGTGCGCCGTCTGATAATAACCGCCTCAGGCGGTCCGTTCAGACAGTGGTCGCGCAGTCGCATCGCCACAGCCACGGCCGCCGACGCCCTTAAACATCCCAACTGGTCGATGGGAGCCAAGATTACTGTCGACTCGGCCACGATGATGAACAAAGCCTTCGAGATCATCGAGGCCCACTGGCTTTTCGGCGTTGACGCCTCGGCCATACAGGCCGTCGTCCATCCCCAGTCTATCATCCACTCGATGGTCGAGTTCCGCGACGGCGCCATGAAAGCGCAGCTCGGCTGTCCCGACATGAAGCTGCCCATAGCCTATGCCTTGGGCGAGGCCACCCGTCTTGACGGCGTCGAGGCCCCGCTGACCCTCGACCGTCTGGCGACGCTCACATTCGAGGCTCCCGACTACGACCGCTTCCCCTGCCTGACTCTCGCGCGCTATGCCCTCGACCGCGGCGGCAATACGGCCTGCATCATCAACGCCGCCAACGAGATCGCCGTCGCCGCTTTCCTGCGCGACCGCATCGGCTTCTACGACATCTACGGTCTCATCGAGAAATCGCTCGCACACATACCCTTCATTGCCGCCCCGTCGTTTGACGACTATGTGGCAACAAACAGCGAGACACGCGCCTATGCCGAGTCTCTGATTAACGAAAACTAAAAAAGAAAGCATATAGATAATTAATGGAATCATTCTGGATCAAAGCACTGCAGCTCGTCGTGGCCCTGGTGATACTCGTCACCGTCCACGAGTTCGGCCACTATATTTTTGCCCGCATTTTCGGCATCAGGGTCAACCGTTTCTACCTCTTCTTCAATCCCGGTTTCTCGCTTCTCAAATATTACCCTCTCGAGGGCGTCGTCAAGGTCATCGCCTACGACCGCAACGGCAGCGAGACCTCGTGGCTCACCTTTAAGGTCGGCAAACCCTGTCAGCCCCGTGCCGACGGCAAACCTACCTGGCGCGACACCGTCTACGGTCTCGGATGGCTGCCTCTCGGCGGCTACTGTGACATCGCCGGCATGGTCGACGAGACCAAGAGCAGCAAAGACCTTGAGTCTGAGCCCCAGCCCTGGGAGTTCAGGTCTAAGGCCGCCTACAAACGCCTTCTCGTCATGGTCGCCGGCGTGCTGTTCAACTTCATCCTCGCCATCGTCATCTATGCCGGCATAGCCTTCCACTGGGGTGACCGCGTCGTGCCTTTCAGAGCCATGACCGAAGGTATGGATTTCAGCGCCGAGATGCACGACGCAGGATTCTGCGACGGAGATATCCTCCTGTCGCTCAACGGCCGTCAGCTCGATGCCAAAGACTATAGCGTCGCCTGGGACATCATGCAGCCCGGCGCTGTCGTCGAAGTGCTCCGCAATAAGCAGGACACTGTCGCGCTCACTGTCACCGACGGCCTCCTCAAGACCATCGCAACCAAGGGCAGCGACTACCGTCCGATGACCGTGCGCATCCCCGTCGTCGTCGCCAGGACAGTCAACGGCGAGCCGGCCGAGAAAGCCGGTCTCCTGCCCGGCGACCGCATCGTCAGCGTCGGCTCGACACTCACCCCCGCCATCTCTGAGTTCATGCCCGCCCTCCAGGCCGCCAAAGGCACTACCGTTGCTCTCGGCATCATCCGCGCCGGCAAGGCTACTGTCGCCGACGTCGACGTCAGCGACGCCGGCAAGATTGGCATCCAGATGCTCGCCCCCGATGAGATTTTCGAGGTCGAGACCGTCGAGTACTCGCTCCTGGGCTCTATTCCCCGCGGATGGGAGATTGGCGTCGACCGCCTCACCAGCTATGTCTCGTCGCTCAAGCTGCTCTTCAGCAAGGAGGGCGCCCAGAGCGTCGGCGGCTTCGGCACACTCGGCAGTCTCTTTCCCGACACATGGGACTGGTATTCGTTCTGGCAGATTACTGCCTTCCTGTCGGTCATCCTCGCATTCATGAACATCATACCCATTCCCGCCCTCGACGGCGGCTACACACTCTTCCTTCTCGTCGAGATTGTCACCCGCCGCAAACCGAGCGAAAAATTCCTCGAGTATGCCAATATGGTGGGCATGGCCTTCCTCTTCCTCTTGCTTATATATGCCAACGGTAACGATATTTACAGACTATTGATAAAATGACTGAAATAAATCCCAATCCCGTCAGGGAGCTGCGTCTGCGCCGCGGCAAAGAGGAGTCTCTTGACCGCTTCCATCCGTGGGTGTTTTCGGGCGCTCTCACTTCCATGCCCGACGATGTCGATGAAGGTTCGCTCGTCCGCGTCGTTGCCCATGACGGCCGTGTCATGGGTGTGGGCCACTTCCAGATCGGCAGCATCGCCGTCAGAATGTTGTCGTTTGACGACACTCCTGTCGACGCCGGCTTTTTCAGGACACGTCTCGCCGAGGCTCTGCGTCTGCGTCAGACCCTCGGGCTGATGCGTCCCGACAACACGGCTTTCCGCCTCGTCCACGGCGAAGGCGATTTCCTTCCCGGACTCGTCATTGACATCTACGGCCATACAGCTGTCGTGCAGGCCCATTCGCCGGGCATGCACTATGCGCGCGACATCATCGCTGAGGCCCTTGTCAGCCTCGACGGCGCCGATATCCGCAATGTCTATTACAAGTCTGAGACCACGCTGCCCTATAAGGCGCGTCTCGACCCGCAGAACCAGTATATCGTCGGCGATTTCGAGACCGACATCGCCATGGAGAACGGCCTGAAGTTCCACGTCGACTGGCTGCGCGGCCAGAAGACAGGCTTCTTTGTCGACCAGCGCGACAACCGCAGCCTGCTCGAGAAATATTCGGCCGGACGCCGTGTTCTCAACATGTTCTGCTATACGGGCGGCTTCTCGTTCTACGCCATGCGCGGCGGTGCGACGAAAGTATGTTCGGTCGACAGTTCGGCCAAGGCTGTCACCCTCACACGCGCCAACGTCGAGCTTAACTTCCCCGGCGACGGGCGTCATACCGCTGTCGCCGAGGACGCCTTTAAATATCTCGAGGCCATGGACAAGGGCGAGTATGACCTCATCGTCCTTGACCCCCCGGCATTCGCCAAACACCGCAGCGCCCTGCGCAACGCCCTGCGCGGCTATCAGCGCCTCAACGCCCTTGGCTTCGAGAAGATCGCTCCCGGCGGCGTGCTCTTCACCTTCTCGTGTTCGCAGGCCGTCACCAAAGAACAGTTCCGTCTGGCCGTCTTTTCTGCCGCCGCACAGACAGGCCGTCGTGTGCGCATCCTCCATCAGCTCACCCAGCCGGCCGACCATCCCGTCAACATCTATCACCCCGAGGGCGAATACCTCAAGGGGCTTATTTTATATGTAGAGTAACATACAATTTATATGTAAATCCAAATGAAAAAACTACTGACATTGATGACAGCAAGCGCCATTATGCTGACCTCCTGCAACAAAGGCGGTAAAGTCGAGAGCGACGACTTCGACTACACTGTCGACCGCTTCGCCGACATCGAGGTTTTGCGCTACAAAGTGCCCGACTTCGACAGCCTTTCTCTCGATCAGAAACGTCTGGTCTATTATCTTACCGAAGCCGCTCTCTGGGGCCGCGACATCCTTTGGGATCAGAACAACGAGTATAACCTCAAGATCCGTCAGATGCTCGAAGGTGTCTATACCAACTTCGCCGGCGACCGCAACAGCGCCGACTACAAGGCTTTCGAGCAGTATCTCAAACAGGTCGAGTTTGCCAACGGCATCCATCACCACTATTCGACCGACAAGTTCACTCCCGGCTTCTCGCGTGATTTCCTCGCTGCCGAAGTCGACCGTCTCGGCGAAGGCGCCTGGACTGCCGACCGCGACACTATCTTCGAGATTATCTTCAATCCCGCCGTCGCTGCCAAACGCGTCAATCAGGCCGAGGGTCAGGATCTCATCACGACATCGGCCAACAACCTCTATGCCGGCGTGACCCAGGACGAGGTCGAGGCTTTCTATGCCGCGATGAAAGACGACTCTGAGACTCCTGTCAGCTATGGTCTCAACCGCCGTGTCGTCAAGGAAGACGGCAAGGTCGTCGAGCAGGTCTACCGCCTCGGCGGTCTCTACAGCGACGCCATCGCCCACATCGTCGACAACCTCGAGAAGGCCATGCCCTATGCCGAGAACGACGCCCAGCGCAAGACCATCGCAACCCTCATCGATTACTATAAGACCGGCGACCTCAAGACCTTCGATGACTACTCGATCATCTGGGCCGAGGACACCGCTTCGCAGGTCGACTTCATCAACGGCTTCATCGAGAGCTACGGCGACCCGCTCGGCATGACCGGCGCGTGGGAGTCTATCGTCAACTTCAAGAACAACGAGGCCAGCCATCGCACCGAGGTACTTAGCGCCGACGCACAGTGGTTTGAAGACAACTCGCCCGTCGACCCCCGCTTCAAGAAAGACAAGGTCAAAGGTGTCAGCGCCAAGGTCATCACGGCTGCCATCCTCGCCGGTGACTCATATCCCTCGACACCTATCGGCATCAACCTCCCCAACTCAAACTGGATTCGTGCCGCCCACGGCTCTAAGTCGGTGACACTCGAGAATATCACCCAGGCCTATGACGCCGCATCGCACGGCAACGGCTTCAACGAGGAATTCGTCATCGACGAACCCACACGCAAGCTCCTCGACGACTACCTCTTCATCACCGACAACCTCCACACCGACCTTCACGAATGCCTCGGCCACGGTTCGGGCAAGCTCCTTCCAGGTGTCGACCCCGACGCGCTCAAAGCCCACGGCTCTACCCTTGAGGAAGCCCGCGCCGACCTCTTCGCCCTCTACTATCTCGCCGATCCCAAACTCGTCGAGATCGGTCTGCTCGACAACCCCGAAGCCTATAAGGCCGAGTATTACAAATATATCCTCAACGGCATGATGACACAGCTCATGCGCATCGAGCCGGGCAAAGACGTCGAGGAAGCACACATGCGCAACCGTAAACTCATCGCCGAGTGGGCCTATGAACACGGCCGCGACGCCAACGTCATCGAGCTCGTCAAGCAGGACGGCAAGACATATGTCAAAATCAACGACTACGAAGCCCTCCGTAACCTCTTCGGTCAGCTTCTCACCGAAGTACAGCGCATCAAGAGCGAAGGCGACTATGCCGCCGGCCGCGACCTTGTAGAGAAATACGCCGTCAAAGTCGACCCTGAGCTTCACCGCGAAGTCCTCGACCGCTACGCCAAGCTCAACATCGCTCCTTATAAAGGCTTTGTCAACCCCGTCTACACACCCGTTGTCAAGGACGGCGAGATTGTCGACATCAAGGTCGACTATACCGAAGACTACATGCCTCAGATGCTCCGTTATTCTAAAGACTACTCGGGTCTGACGAAATAACAGTCTCTGACGCTATATTACACCACGCCCCCGCGACCGTGCTCATAGCCGTCGCGGGGGCGTTTGTCTGTCGGTTTTTCGTGCCGGCCGGTTATTTCTTGATGACCGGCGCGAGATATTTATGCTGGAGCGCTAAACGCTCTTTCCACTCGTCTATAGCTGCAAGATATGATTTATAATTATTGAAATCAGATGTGGGCAGCGCCATATTCTTGGTCTGCGACAGATATTTCTTCGCCTGTTTGCGGAGGTCTTTGTCACATTTTTTATCGTTGGCTCTCTCGACAAGTCTGGCTTCATTATTATTGAATTCATTCTTCACATTATCAAGGTCGGTCATCCGATTGAAGTTTGCTGCAAATTTCTCTTTGTCGATGTTTGTTTTGTCCTCTGCGAATGGAATTTTTGCCTGATACATATCACACTTACCGTTTTCGTTTAGCGATGCGACATAATATGTTGCCGAATTATTATCACTGTTGAAGTGACAGACAAAACCGTCTTCTGCGCGCCTGCTGATTACAGGACAGTCGGTCGACAGAATCTGCTTCGATATATACTGGCGCCGGCACTCCATTTCATCGTCGGTTATGACATTGTTCTTCCCGATGAATTCCTGGAAGATATTCTTGATTTCTGCCGGTGTGGCGTATCGTGCGTCACGGCGTCCCGAAAATATGACCGGAGTTGTTGCCGTTGCAGCCATAATCTCATTCTTGTTCATGCCGTATAATTTAAGGCTGATTGAAGAGCCCGAGGCGAGTCCTTCTCCGGCGATTTGTTCGTTCAGCATTTCCTTGACTGCATCTTTTTCTTCGCTTACCTTATAGTTGGGGTAATCCGCTCTTGCCTGAGCCATATATTGACGGCGGTAGGTGTCGAGCTCGAAGGGTATATATTTTCTTTCATCCTCTTTCTTCCAGCGGTTGACGAGAGCCTTTTCATTATAAGAAGACGTCACCGTGGTGACCGGTTTTGAAAAGGTGATCTTAAGACTGTCGCCCACGACCTTCCAGCGTCCGTTTACTGTCGTTTTTCCCTTGATGTCGAAATACCATCCGCCTGTGAGCTGAGTGGTCGATTTGGAGCGCATCCGTCCTCCGACCCTCTTACGCGTCGTCTGCTCTCCGGCGATTTCCTGAGGAGCGTATGACGTGTAGTTTGTGCTCGCCGTGAAAGTCACGATACCGGTGGGTAAAAATTGAAGACTCTTATGTACTGTATATTCGGGCGAGAAGGGTGTCTCTGGAATATAAGTGTCTTTCTCATCCTTGAAATTGGGCTTTTGATTACTCATCTTTTTCCACTGACTCGGGGTATAGCCCATGGCCATCTGCAGGTCTTTGTCCTTCTCGGCAAATGCGCCAAAGAGTGGAATCATTGTCCCGTCGTCGGCTGCTTTTGCAAAACCATAGTAAAAACCTTCTCCGGGATAATCTATTACCACAAAATATGATGTCGATTGGTTTTCCATATACCCCGTCGCACCGTTATACATACCCGGCGAGGTATAGAGCTCACGCTTATAGCGCAGCACAGATCCGTCACCTTGCGTGGTTTTATTGGTTGAATACTGAAAATTGGGATGAATAAATGCTACTGATTTTCTCCAGCTGGCCTTATTGAATGAATCATCGAATTTGATCTGGGCATTAGCAGAGAAAGCGGCACATAGAGAAAGGGTAGTGCCGACGATTAATTTGAAATTCATTTTTATGACAAGATTATTGATATGATTGTGTCTGTACTTGATATTCAAGTTTTTGCAGCCATGTGCTTAATTGCAGCCTATTTACTGTTAATATAGACAAAAGTAATCAAAATATGTCAAATTACCCCCCCCGATTATTAAATTTAGTTAAAATATAGCTAAGCGAAAATAATGCCTTCATCAGCCAAAGCTATTAAAGTGCCGGCGACGAGCTCGTCGCCGTAATATCAAATTTGTTTTTGTGCCGGCTGCTTGCTGTCGTATGGAGCGAGGGCTTCAGCCCTCGCAGCCAGTCAATTGACCTCTAACACAGGCCAGAGGCCTGTAATTTTGTTAACCCCGAGCGTTTATCGCTCGGGGTAGTTGTGCTCACAAAAGCCCTCAACTCTGGCGGAGTTGAACTTTCCATTGACAAAGGAAGCCAAAGCGTATGGAGCGTGGGCTTCAGCCCTCGCAGCAAACACATTGGCTCCGCCTGGCGCGATTGTGCATTATGCTTTGTGCATTGACTTAATCTTCTGTCTTTGATTGTGCATTGTGAATTGTGCATTGTGCATTTCTAAAAATGCATCCAACTACGCTTTTAGCCACATAACCCGCCAAAACGCGTCTTATCTTTGCAGCGACGATGAAAAGCGCAATCTACACATACCACTTCCGCCGCTACCTCGGCCGCAACCT
>CABUPJ010000052.1 GCA_902493335.1 uncultured Porphyromonadaceae bacterium | reverse complement strand
CACCAGTAACATCATCGTCCTTCGGACGACATAGCTACAGCAGCAACTCACCACTAAGCCCTTAATAATGCAAGTTGTAAAGGATCGCCTGCAAGGCGATGATTTTACTGGTGGCCGCGTAGGCCGAGGCGCGCAAGCGCCGGCCTGCGCGGGAAGAAGTGCTATAAAAATGCGTTTGAAAAACGCAGACTGTCAATCATCTAACGATTCATCACCCAATAAAGGAGTATCGTCAGTAAATCCGTATCTTTTCAATATCTCCCTGAACTCATCTTCAAAACTTTTGACTGCATGATGTGTCTTTTGGTTCTTTATATATTCAATTCGCTGATTGCGTGTCTCGTAATCAACACTAAAGCAACCAAAAGACCTTGACCACTTATTCCAGTTAGTAAAAAGACGACTATACCTCAAATACTTGCTCGATTCAGACTTTATATGCTGAACGAAAGCGGAGGCAGACAATTTTGTTGGTAATTCACATAAAATATGAACATGATCCGGCATGCCGCCTATACGCCATATCTTCACGTCTTGTCGGTTCGCCAAATCATATATAAATTTATACAGTACTCGCTCGTGGTCCTGATTTATCACAGGCTGTCTTCGCCAGGGAGCAATTATAATATGATATAGTATACGGCTATAGCTCATAGCGCAAAGGTATGAAAAATTCTCTATAATGCATTTATATTCGGCGTTTTTCAAACGCCACGCGCCGTATTCCTACTTCCGCGCACGCCGGAGCTGCGCTCCTCGGCGTACGCGGTCACCAGTAACATCATCGTCCTTCGGACGACATAGCTACAGCAGCAATTAAGCACTATACCGTTACGATGTGGTAGTGAAGCCGAACCTGCGCTCCTCGGCGTACGCGGTCACCAGTAACACCATCGTCCTTCGGACGACATGGCTACAGCAGCAATTAAGCACTAAACCGTTACGATGTGGTAGTGAAGCCGAACCTGCGCTCCTCGGCGTACGCGGTTATGCGTAAAATCATCGTCTTTCGGACAAAATCATTGCAATTAATGCCCATAGGTATCAAAAGTGCAGTCCTCAAGCCCAATGCGGTTACTATAATTGTCTGAAAGACAATATTTAACTCGTAACCGGGTACACCGAAGCGTAGCGCAGGTGTGCCCGGAAAGCTACTATCACACGGATGATGTCTGTAAGACATTGAAAAATGGCCATCTTTACTTAAATCGATGTCTTACAGACATCTAATCATACTTTATGCCTTACCGGGCACATCTCGGCCCTATGGACCTCCATGTACCCGGCTACGAACTCGCAGACGTCCTGCGGACGTCGAATTGCTTATATACCACTTATAAACACAGTATTAAGTCATAACTTAACCGCATCGGGCCTCAAGCCTGAGTTTCAAGTATCGCCTGAAAGGCGATGACTTTACTGGTGGCCGCGTAGGCCGAGGCGCGCAAGCGCCGGCCTGCGCGGAAAGAAGTGCTATAAAAATGCGTTTGAAAAACGCAGACTTACCCAACCAGCAAAACGCAAAAAAAGCTGCGCCGTTGCCGGCGCAGCTTTGAAAGGGAATATAATCAGATCGGATTATTTGAGGTTGCTGTCCCACCATACGGGGATTACCCACATTGCGGGTGCGTCCCACCAGTTCTTACCTGTTGACGCACCAACCAGATTGCAAAGATCTGTCGGGCAAGCGGCGTCGAGGTTAGCGGTGTTGTAGCGGTATTCGTGAGAAGAAACTTTCCAACGACGGGGATACTGACCTTCAGGAACAGTTGTCTTGGCGCTCACACCATATTCATAAGGCTTGTTCCATGCCAGGAAGACGTCGGGATTGTAGTCATAGCGACGCATATCGTTCCAGTTCTCCTGTGTAAACATCATGGCGATATGTTTCTGAGTCATGATCTTACCGATTGTGATGTCACCGGCTGTGCCGAGAGCGTTGTTGACGTAGTTGTTGATTTCTTCGTTTGTCATGGCCTTGAACGACGGGCAGCGAGCGAGCTTGCTGTCTTCGGCGAGCCACTGGTCAATCTTGGCTTTCATGAATTCCATGTGAGCCTTCACGCCTTCTTTGTAGGCAGCGTATGCACCGGCTTTGTCACCCTTGTTGAAGAGGACCTCTGCACGGATGAAGCAAGCCTCGTAGTATGTGCCGACCGGGCCGGGAGACGACGGACGTGTCATGAACGTACCTGACATTGCAGAACGCTCTGTGCCACGGCCTTTCTGATTATCGAGATAGATGAGGAGGTCAGTGCCACCATAGTAGCCTGTACCGCCGCAACGCTGCTGTACGTAGACTGTATCACCGGGGTTCTGCTCGCTGTCGCAATAGAAACGTTCGTTTTCAGCATCCCAGCTGGTAGAGTAAGGAGAACCAGAGATACGGACATTCGACAGCATGTCGAGACCTTTTGTACGGCGCCATGTCTTGGTTTCGTCCCATACGAGATCAGCGGGTGTTGTGGCTGTGATTTCAGATTTAGCCCAGGGGAGGATATGGTTTGCACGGGGGTCTTCGATAGTCGCACCGGCGAAGTGAGTGAGGTTATCCTCTACTGTCTTGGTGAAGTAGATGTTGCTGTTCATACCGACGCAAGAGTAAAGAGGACCGTAGTAGACCTGTTCGCCCCAGCCGAGGTTATCGGTAGAGCCGTCGGGCTGGTCGGTGTGGTTGATGACCATGCTCTCGGCGTTGCTCTTGTAAGATTTGTCAAGAGCGGCGAGGATAGCGTCGGCATCATAAACGAACGATTCGTTCTCGAGATTGAATGTGCCTGCACCTTTCTTGGTGAGTTTCAGAATCTGACGGGCTTTCATGAGGTTACCGAATTTAACCCATTTGCTGACGTCGCCACCGCCCCAGTAGTCATTGGCTGCAAGTGAAGAAGCGCCGGCAGCCTGTTCGCGGCCGAGAAGTTCGAGACCCTGCTCGATCTGCTCCATGATATAGCGGTACATTTCTTTGCCTGAGCTGTAGACAGGGGTTACGTTAGAACCGAGAGCGTCGTAGCAGGGCATTTCACCGTGAAGGTCATTCATCATAGTCATGCCGTAGGCGAGAAGAAGATGGCCGACACCGGCATAGTGGTATGCGCCGTGAGCCATAGCGTCGTCGATCATCGGCTGGATGTTACATGCTGCACCGACAAACCACCACTGATAGACAGTTGTCGAACGCCATTCTGTCATCACCCACTGAGCGAAGCTGCCCTGGTTGCCGGTACGGGCATTCTGGGTAATATCACCGCACATATATGCGATGGGCTGACCGCCGATATAATAGGCGTGGTTGGTATAGAACTCAATGTGTGCAAGACGCTTGTCGTACGGTGCGGCAGAGTCGGTTGCAGTATTGGGGTCGTTGTTGACATCGAGCCAATCAGAGCAAGATGTCATCAGCATAAGAGCTGCGCCGGCCGCCAGTATTGATTTATTTAGTTTCATAATCTTAAATCGAATTATTCTTTATAACTGTTTTTAGAATGTCAGGTTGACACCGAATGTAAAGCCTGCTGTCGAGGGAACGCCGCAGTAGTCGAAACCGACAGATGATGAACCGCCGACACCTGCACCTGAAGCTGCTGCTTCGGGATCGCCGTCATAGTTGGTGAAGAGCAGGAGGTTGGTTGCTGTAGCGCTGATGACTGCACGTTTGAAGGCCTTTGTCTTCTCGAGCCAGTTCTGAGGCAGATCCCATGAGAGAGAGATGCTGCGCAGACGGAGGCTGCGTACCTTTGTCAGGTAGTTGCGTGTATCAGCTGAATAAGCGCCCTGATAGTATTGCTTGATGAGGTTGTAACCGAGTTTGTAAGAACCGTTCTGGTTGTAGACCTTACCGGGCTCGATGACATAGTTGCGTTCTTCGTAAATGGGATCGTTGGCTGTACCTACGTTCTCGACACCGTTGATGGTGAGAGTTTCCTGACGCCATTTGGCTGACTGCTCAGAAGTACCCCACTGGTCCATAGCCCAACGTGTACCGTTGAATACATCACCGCCGTTGCGGAACTCCCAAAGCATGTTGAATGTGAAGTTTTTGTAACGCAGGGTGTTGTTCCAACCGCCGGTGAACTTGGGTTCGCGGTTACCGACTTCATATGTCGTGCCGTCGGTCAGAGGCATCATGTCGGCACCGAGAATGGTTTTGCCGAGATAGGGATCGATGTTGGGGTTGTCTTTAGGTTTGCCGTTTTCGTCAAGTTGTTTTGTCACGACCTGATGGCGTGTACCTGCGATGGCCATGAAGTTACCGCCCGAGAATGAGGCTGCTTTGGCTGAACCATACTGTACGTCGGTAACATACATGATGTCCATGCCTTCGAGAAGACCTTCGAGTTTACCGCGGTTACCGGCCATGTTGATGCTGGTTTCCCATGTCCAGTCTTTTGTCTGGATAGGCACACCTGTGATTGAAAGCTCCATACCTTTGTTGCGTACATTACCTGCGTTGAACGAGCAGAAGATGTAGCCGGTCGACTGAGGACCGCGGGGCGAGAGAATCTGGTTTTCAGAGTCGTTGGTATAGTAAGCATAGTCCATACGCAGACGGCTGTTGAAGAAGTGGAGTTCGAGACCGATTTCGGTCGATTTTGTCATCTCGGGTTTGAGATAGGGGTTACCACGGGTCCAGCTGTTGCCGAGCGATACGAGGCCGTTGAGATATGAACCTACAGGCCAAAGGCTTGTATTGGTTGAATAGGGAGCGGTGTCCTTACCTACCTTTGCCCAAGATGCGCGGATCTTACCGAAGTTGAAGACGCTGTTGTTGTCCATGACGCCGAGATCCTGGAGGATGTTGGTGAAGACGACAGCACCGCTGTAAGAGGGATAGAAGTAGCTGCGGTTTTCTTTAGGCAGTGTAGAAGTCCAGTCGTTACGTGCTGTGACGGTCAGGAAGACGGTGCTCTTCCAGTCGGCGCGGAACTCACCGTAGACACCGACAAGGCGTTTGCGGTAGATGTTGTGCTGGAATTTCTTATGGTTTTCGTCAGTGTTGCCATAAGAGAAGAAATCGGGAACCTGGAAACCGTAGGCCATGCGGTAGTCGCTGATGGTCTTGGTGTTGTCGGTTGTCATACCTGCGAGGAGGTTGAAGCCGAAGTCACCGAACGATTTGTTGAAGTTGGTCATCAGGTTGGTGTTGATGTAGTCATAACGGGTTGTGTTGTCAGACATCATACCGTCCTGCCAATCCTGTTTGACGACGCCGCCGGCCTGGATGCGCTTAGAGTAGTCGGTTGTATATTTGTCGATACCCATGCGGTAGCTGATCCACCACCAGTCGAAGATGTCGGCCTTGACGCTGAAGTTGCCGGTGAAGCGTGAGGTCTTGTCGTAGATATCGTTCTTATTGATGATCCAGTAGGGGTTGTCAGTTTCCTCCCACGGTTCGAGACGGTCGCCGAACATGCGGTAGCGTGTGCCGTCCTCGTTGAGATAATGGGTCATGTCGTCAGTTGTACCGTAAGTATAGATACGGTGCATGGCGCCGTTGCCGCTTGAGCCGTAGAGACCACCCGATGTGAGGGCTTTCTCGGTGCGGTTTTCAGAGTAGGCGGCATTGGCGGTGAAAGTCAACATTCTCCATTTCTGCTCGCCGTTGAAGCGGAATGTGGTTTTCTTGTAACCTGTGCCGGGAACAACGCCGTCCTGGTCGTAGTAAGAACCCGAGAGGTAGAAGTTACCGTTCTCGTTACCGCCTGCTACGCTGACGTTGGTATCCCAGATGTTGCCGTGCTGGAAGAAATCCTCGATATTGTTGTCGTAGATCTTGTCGCCGGCAGCATATTTCTCACCCCAAGAGTTATAGGCGAAATCATCATAGTAATAATCTTTGTATGACTTGTCGTCGTTGTAGGTTTCCTGGAGGAAGCCGCGTTTGAAGGTCTTCTGTGCTTTAGGCAGATCCTTCACCCAAGATGTGGTGTAGCGGGCCGAGAGGTTGACCTCGACGCGGCCGGCTTTACCTTTTTTGGTTGTGATGAGGATGACACCGTTGGCAGCGCGAGAACCGTAGAGCGCAGCAGCGGCCGGGCCTTTGAGGATCGACATGTTCTCGATATCCTCGGGGTTGATGTCCATAAGGCGGTTGGTCGATGTCGTCGATGAGTTTGTCGAGCCGTCGAATGCAGAGTTACCGCCGACAGCCGACGAGTTATCGTAGATGACACCGTCGACAACGATCAGAGGCTGGTTGTCGACACCTTCGGCTGCTGATGTAGCACCACGGAGCACAATCTGAGCGCCTGAACCGGCGGCACCGCTCGACTGTGTGATGTTGACACCTGCAACCTTACCCGAAAGTGAGTTAAGGGGGTTAGCGGTCTTGATTTTCATAAGCTCGTCGGCGCTGACTTCGTCGAGAGCATAACCGAGTGATTTTTTATCTTTTTTGATACCGAAAGCTGTTACGACAACTTCATCAAGATTGCTTGCGGTGGGCTGTAACGCAATCTGAATAGCCTGTCCCTTATAAACGGCAGTCATAGGTTTATAACCTACATAGTTAAACTGCAGTTCCTGACCTGCCTTTGCGGCAATACGGAATTTACCGTCGATGTCGGTTGTCTGACCACCTTTCTGGCCTTTCACTGTAACTGAAACGCCGACCAGGGGCTCGCCGTTTTCGTCGACGACTGTACCTGTGGCTGTTCCTGTTTGTTCGGACGCCTGACTTCCGGGCACATTAGAGCCACTCATCGTCAGAGGTGCCCCGCCTGCCAGCATCGCGACTGCAAGAAATAATAATTGTTTTTTCATTGGATTTGATAATTAATTTGTCTTAATTTTCAAGGTATTATATTTTGTGGTTCTCTATTTTTCCAATAGACTTCTGCTAAATAATCTGTATTTTTGTCTACATCTTTTTAATTAATATTGTTAAAAATTAATAACTATGCTATTCATTTTTAGCTTTTATATCTCTTCTGACATCCTTGTTAGAGGGTCATTTGTTTGATTTGTCTACTTTTTTCCGTGCTAAAGTTATAACACTTATTTTTAAAAATAAACCAAACCGCAGTTAAATAGTGTTAAATAGATTATACAATCTCTCAAACAAGGTCTTTTAAAGACATTTAGACAAACTGAACAAAAATAGCCCGAAAACTCCAAACCGGAGTCATCGGGCATATCAAAATCAAGTATGATGATATAGAGGTCGTGCCTGTCCGGTATCACCACATTGGCGTGAAACCGGCTGATTTTTTAAACAGATGGTTGACGCAGCCGCTGAAGTCAGTGTGCTTGTTTGTGTCAAGCTTCAGAATCGGCGCGCCGGGATTAAGCATCATACGGCTCAGATCAACCCAGAATGTCGACAGCGAGTCTGCAAACTTAAAATAGTATTTGCCGCCGGGACTGTCAGCGATGCTCCGCCACTGTGTCGAAGAGACATTAGGCTCTCCCACGATTTCATAACCATACGGAACTGAAACCGTACCCATGATGCTGGCGAGCGAACCCAAGGCTGCGTCATATCCGACATTATCGGGGACATGCTTGATAAAAAACGATGCTCTTACAAATCTGTCGGCACTCCTGACCGTACCCGGGAGCATATTGACGCCCCCTACCCCCTGCCAGTACTTGTCGATGGCCTGCATCTGAGGCATAGGCGGATCATTGGTCATGACCTGAAGGTCGCGTGATTTATACAGATTGAGATTGCCGTCGACATATTCGAGCACAAGCGTCTCGCCGCTCTTGTCTGTCATGGCCCAGTGGAGAGTCGAGGCGGTGCCTCCGTCAAAAGTCTTGCCGAAAATGGCGAACTGATTATCGGCGAGCCACGCCGAAACCTCGCCGACCGTAGCGAAGTGGTCGAGGAAGTAGCTGACAAACATCGACAGACTCATCACGGGCATATCGTTGTTGCCGATCGCCTCTTTATATATAGTGCCTTTACAGAAAAGCCCGTTGACGACAAGACCGGCCTCGTTCATACCCTCGGTGACACCTCCGTCATAACCGACGGCAACGACACTGCCGTATTGCGACGTCCATGTGAGCATCGGACCCGAAGGCATGCTCTGCTTTTCGACACCGCGGGGATACACATATAGATTGGTCGGAATGGGCGTGCGCCAGTCAAGCGTTCGGCCGACCATCACATAATTTGTCGTGCTGTCGCCGAGAAAGACTACTCGCGAGCACGGGCTGGCGGTCTGAATACCCATCAGAGCCACAGCCGACAATGCGATAAGTTTAAATAGTTTCATAAATCTGCATAATACGATTAATAATACCAGTAATTATATAATAGTAACCATGCAGATTATGAAATGTTCACATCATCCGGGGAATGGCGGAGGCAGGGCCTCTTTGCCGTCCGGGCCATTGTCCGCGTCAGAGCCTCCGGCTGCCGTGTCAGCACCGTCCGTCACATCTTTGGCATCGACATCGGTGACGTCATGACCATCCTCAGACGAGCCGTCCGTGACGGCCTTGGCGGCAAGAATCTCATCAGTACGCGAAACCCATGGACGTTTGCCGAAGATATTCTCGACATCTTCGGTAAAGATGACCTCGCGGGTGATGAGCACGTCGGCGAGCCGGTTATGGCCGGCGGCGTGCTCCTTAAGTATCGACTTGGCGCGCTCATACTGTTCGGCGATGATGCGCGACACTTCCTGGTCTATGATCTTGGCGCGCTCGTCGCTGTAGGGCTTCGAAAAGCCATAGTCCTGTCCGGTCGAGTCATAGTAGCAGAGATTGGGCAGCTGGTCGCTCATGCCGTAGTATACCACCATCGCATAAGCCTGCTTCGTCACACGCTCGAGGTCGTTGGCCGCGCCGGTTGATATATGGCCGAGGAAGAGTTCTTCAGCGGCACGTCCGCCGAGAGTCGAGCATATTTCATCGAGCAGAGCCTGTGTCGGAGTAATCTGACGTTCTTCAGGCAGATACCATGCGGCGCCGAGGGCCTTGCCGCGCGGCACGATGGTGACCTTAATAAGAGGATTGGCATATCTCAGATGCCACGACACGGTCGCATGACCGGCCTCGTGGATGGCGATGGCGCGCTTCTCTTCGTCGGTTGTGATTTTCGAGCGTTTCTCAAGACCGCCGATGATACGGTCGACAGCCGCGATGAAATCGTCTTTGCCGACCGACGGTTTGTTATGACGCGCGGCGATAAGAGCGGCCTCGTTGCACACATTGGCGATGTCGGCGCCCGAGAAGCCAGGCGTCTGACGCGCCAGAAGATCGATGTCGAGAGTGTCGTCGATTTTGATTTTCTGGAGATGTACCTTGAAGATGGCGACACGGTCGTTGAGGTCGGGCAGATCGACATAGATCTGACGGTCGAAACGACCGGCACGCAGAAGCGCCTTGTCGAGGATGTCGGCACGGTTGGTGGCGGCAAGGATAATGACACCGCTGTTGCTGCCGAAACCGTCCATCTCGGTGAGGAGCTGGTTGAGCGTGTTCTCGCGTTCGTCGTTCGAGCCCATGTTGGGATTACGGCCACGGGCGCGACCCACTGCGTCGATCTCGTCGATAAAGACGATACACGGAGCCTTCTCCTTGGCCTGACGGAAGAGGTCACGCACACGCGAGGCGCCAACGCCGACAAACATCTCGACGAAGTCGCTGCCCGACATCGAGAAGAAAGGCACATTGGCTTCGCCTGCGACGGCCTTGGCCAGCAATGTCTTGCCCGTACCGGGAGGGCCTACAAGGAGAGCGCCCTTGGGTATCTTGCCGCCGAGGTCGGTATATCGTTTGGGATTCTTGAGAAACTCGACAATCTCCTCTATCTCGGTTTTGGCCTCAGACAGACCGGCGACATCCTTGAATGTCACCTTGACGGCATTGTCCTTGTCGAAGAGCTGCGCTTTCGACTTGCCGACGCTGAACACGCCGCCTCCGCCGCCCGCACCGCCGCCACCCGACATGCGGCGCATAATATAGAACCAGAAGACTATGAGAAGCAGAAACGGGCCGTAGGTCCACAGTATCGACGACATGGCGCCGCTCTTCTCATACTTGACTTCGCCTTTGAAAGCGCCCTGTCTTTGCCACTCCTCGATTTTCGAGCTGATCTTGTCGGCCGACGGTATATCGGTGATGACTTTGGGCACTGCACCATTACCGGGCTTAAACTGGCTATTAGGCAACAGAGCCGAGGCCAGCGAGTCTGACAGAAAACCTTCGGCTTCCTTTTTGTCGGAATATACTATGATTTTGGTGATTCCATGGTCCTGCTCGACATACTTCTCGAAATCAGAATAGCTGACTTCCTTGGTTATCGATTTGTCTTCCATGAAATAGACTCCGGCAATAAAAACGAGCACCAGCGCATACATCCAGTACATGCTGAATTTGATAGGCCCTTTTTTATTGTTGGAGTTGTTTGAATTAGGGAGTGGCATATTGTATTGTTATGTGATTTTTATCTGTTAGTCGAGATCGGGGACTTCCGTGATGACTGCGTCGCTCCACAGATCCTCGAGATTATAGCGCTGACGGGCTTCGGGCACGAAGATATGGACAAGAGTGTCGCCATAGTCGATGACAATCCATTCGGCATTCTGATAACCGTCATAATTATACGGCTTTATATCACCGTTTTTCTGGACATATTCCCTGACACTGTCGGCTATGGCAGCGACCTGCATTGACGATGTGCCTTCGGCTATGATGAATTTCGATGCGGCCGCCGATTCGATGCGCGACATATCAACTACTGTTATTTTTTTACCCTTACGGTCTGTAATACCTTCGATTATAAGCTCCTGTAATGTGTTGTTATCTGTCATTTACTCTGATTATATTATTTCAGGCAACAAAAATAATGAATTAATTTTAATTATATCTCTTAAAATAAACAAACGTCGGCCGATAAAAGATGTCACCGGGGATGTATTTATTCAAACTGCATCGTTTTCGCCGGGTCGACACGCGCAGCCGACATCGCGGGGATTATCATAATTGCCCATGCTGCAACAACTATGCCAATATTTATGGCGGCAATGCCCCACCAGCTGAATTCGACCGGCACATATCTCAGATAGTACATCTCGGGATCAAGACTGACAAGTCTGAACTTATGCTGGACAAACAGCAGACCGATGGCGGCAACGTTGCCTATAAGCAGGCCCAGCCCGACAAGTCTCATGCCCATATAGATGAATATGTTCCTCACACCCGCGCGCGGCAGCCCGAGCGCGCGGAGCAGACCTATTGTGCGGATGCGGTCGAGGATAATCATAAACAGGCTCGAAACGAGAGTGAAGGCCGCCACACATAGCATCAGTACGAATATGACGACCACGTTGGTGTCAAGCAGCCCGAGCCAGTTGAAATAAATGGCTCCGGTCTGATGAATGTCTGACACCGGATAATATTTTTCAGTGCGGCGACTATGATACGCCGCTGCAAGTGCATCTGACACGGCACCTGACACGGCATCAATATCGTCATCGGCGATATCTGATATCTCAAGTCTCGTGCCGGTGAGCGAGTCGACGCCGGCTATCTTCTGAAGACCGCGCAGCGAAGCATAGACCACGACATTGTCATACTCGCCGAGGTCAGAGCGGTAGATGCCCGCGACGCTGTGGCGGCGTGTCTTTAGCTTGCCGTCTACAAAGAAGCATGAATAGAGTTTGTCGCCGACCGCAAGACCGAGGGCATCCGACGACGACTGCGAGATGACGATGTCATTGACCGTCGATCTATCGTCATAATCGGGAAACACTCCGTCAATGATATTGGCTTTCTCAAACGCCGCGTCATGGCTACAGTCATGACCGACAAAGACAACGCCCGAAAAATCACTGTCGGTCTTCAATATTCCCGGCTGTTTGAATGTCAGCGACAGTGGCGCGGTGACACCGGCCCCTGCGACAGCCTGTTCTATGACGGGCGACAGCGTAATATAGTCTTCGAGGGCATTGGCGTCGGGGTCATACGCCGGCTCGACAAACACCTTGGCATCAAAGCCTGTCAGCTTGTCGGCGATCTCATGCTTGAAACCGAGCACGACAGCCAGCGTCAGCACCATGATGACCAAAGCGAGCGCCACGCCGGCGACCGCGATGACGACACCGGTCGACACACTGCCACCTTCTGAGCCCGTGAGTTTTAATTTATGTGATATCCAAAGCTGTAGATTCATTATGTTGACAAAGTTAGCGTTTTAACTTTTCAGACCTCATTTAATTATTGTTAATTTTGGCCTCGGACGCCGATTCTTATTTGAAATCAGTTTAAATAAACAGCCGAAAAATTTTATTTTTCCACCAAAATTTTGCAATTTTGCGGTCCAAATTCATGTTGGAATGAGATTATCAGAACTAAAAACAGGCGAGAGCGGCATTGTAATCAAAATTCTCGGTCACGGAGCCTTCAGAAAACGAGTCATGGAAATGGGCTTTGTCAAGGGCCGGCCGGTTGAAGTCGTGCTGCACGCCCCGCTCAAAGATCCTATAAAATATTCGATAATGGGCTATGACGTATCTCTGAGAGCTTCTGAAGCCCACATGATTGAAGTAGTCAAAATCGATGACGGGACGCCGGTAACAGGCGTCGTCGGCTCGGGCACGATCCACGACAGCGACCATGTCAGCAGTATAGTCGACAGCAGCCGCCACATCATAAACATCGCCCTTATAGGCAATCCCAACTGCGGAAAGACATCTCTCTTCAACACCCTCTCGGGCATGAGAGAACACGTCGGCAACTACAGCGGCGTCACCGTCGACGCCAAAGCCGGAAAGTTCGAGTATAACGGATATAAATTCAACATCATAGACCTGCCGGGTACCTACTCGCTTGCAAGCTATTCGCCCGAAGAGCTTTACGTACGCACATATCTGCGCGACTACACGCCTGACGTCATCGTCAACGTCGTAGACGCCTCGAATCTCGAACGCAATCTCTATCTGACGACAGAGCTGATTGACATGGACCGCAGCATGGTCATCGCGCTCAACATGTACGACGAGCTGCGCAACCGCGGCGTCAATCTTGACTACGACACTCTCGGCGACATGATCGGTGTTCCCATGGTGCCCATCGTAGCCAAAAACGGAGAGGGCGTCAACCGCCTCCTCGACGAGGTCATCTCGGTCTATGAAGGCCGCAACACCTCGGTCAGACACGTCCACGTCAGCCTCGGCAACGACATAGAGGGCGCCGTCAGAAAGCTGATCGACGCCATCAAGGCCGATGACAAGATAGGCCGTCACTTCTCGCCCCGCTACATCGCCATCAAGCTTCTCGAAGGCGACAGCGAAGCCGAAAAAGCTGTCCGCGCCCTTCCCGGCGGTGCTGATCTGCTGCTTCTGCGCGACCGCCTAAAAGCCCAGCTCGAGGAAATCACCGACGAAGACGTTTCTGCGACCATCGCGGCCGAGAAATACGGTTTCATCGCCGGCGCGCTCGCCGAGACCATGTCGGCGCCGTCGGCCCATAACGACGACCGCACACGCATCATCGACGCCTTCGTCACCAACAAACTCTTCGGCATACCGCTCTTTTTCGCAATAATGTTCTTTATATTCTGGGCGACATTTTTCGTCGGAGCCTACCCTGTCGAATGGATCGAGGACGGCGTCGCCGCGCTCAGCTCGTTTGTTGCGGAAATGATGCCCGACGGCATGCTCAAAGACCTCATCGCCGACGGCATCATCGGCGGCGTCGGCGGCGTCATCGTATTCCTGCCAAACATCCTCATACTATATTTCTGCATCTCGTTTATGGAAGACTCGGGCTATATGGCCCGCGCCGCATTCATCATGGACAAGGTGATGCACCGCATCGGTCTCCACGGCAAGTCGTTCATACCGCTTGTCATGGGATTCGGCTGCAACGTCCCCGCCATAGTATCGTCTCGCACCATCGAGAGCCATTCGAGCCGGCTGATAACCATACTTATCAATCCGTTCATGTCATGTTCGGCGCGTGTGCCCATCTATGTGCTGCTCATCGGCACATTTTTCTCGGCACATGCCGCACTGGTCTTCATGGCAATCTATATGACCGGCATCATCGCCGCCGTGATAACCGCGCGGCTGCTCAGAAAATTCCTTTTCAAACGCGACGAGACTCCCTTTGTCATGGAACTTCCGCCATACCGTATGCCTACGGCCCGCGCCATGGTCATCCACACATGGAGCAAAGGCGTGCAGTATCTCAAGAAAATGGGCGGCACTATTCTGATAGCCAGCATCATCGTCTGGGCTCTCAACTATTTTCCACGCCACGACGGGACAGACGCAAATCAGCCGGCGTCCGAAAACACAGCCATCGACACCACAAGAGACTCCTACCTCGAGATGATGGGCAAAGCAATCAACCCTGTCATGGAACCGCTCGGATTCCACTGGCGCGCATCAGTAGCGACCCTCGCCGGAGTACCCGCCAAAGAGATTGTCGTCTCGACACTCGGCGTACTATATACAAACAACGAAGCAGTTTCAGAAGGTCGTCTGAGCGACCGTCTGACAGCCCCCTCGCCCGTCACCGGCAAGCCCGATTTCACCCCCGCGTCGGCTCTCAGCTTCATGCTCTTCATACTGCTTTATTGCCCCTGTATCGCCACAGTCGTCGCCATAGTCCGCGAGACACATTCATGGCGCTGGGGAGCGTTCAGTGTCATCTATAACACAGTCTTCGCCTGGATTGTGGCCTTCGCCGTCTATCAGATATCACAACTGCTGTGATAAATGCTGAGACAAATGAGATTAGATTTTGACGAACAAAAAGAATTGTTTAACTTTGCCGTATAATCTCAATCGTCGCAACGTGCCTCATGAGCCAGATTAACGAAAAACAGGAAATTCTCGACAAACGCTACCTGCGCATGGCCACTATCTGGGCCGAAAATTCTTATTGCGTGCGCCGAAAAGTCGGAGCCATCATCGTCAAAGACCAGATGATTATCTCAGACGGCTACAACGGCACTCCGTCGGGCTTCGAAAACGTGTGTGAGGACGAAAACGGCCTTACAAAACCATATGTGCTCCACGCCGAGGCAAACGCCATAACGAAAGTGGCGCGCAGCAACAACTCGAGCGACGGCGCCACGCTATATGTCACAGCGTCGCCCTGCCTCGAATGTGCCAAGCTCATAATCCAGTCGGGCATCAGACGCGTTGTCTACAATGAACTCTATCGCATCAGCGACGGCATCGACCTGCTCGAACGTGCGGGTGTCGACTGCGTCCATCTTTCAGATCTACAATAATGAACAGACTCAACAAATGGCTGCCTCTGATTTTCGCCGCTCTCATAGCCGGAGGCATTTGGATCGGATATACACTCGCCGGGGGCAATGACCTCACTCCCGAACGCACCAAACTCAACACCGTCTTCGACATCATCGAGAACGAATATGTCGACGAGATAGCGCTAGACAGCCTCGTCGAGGCGACTATTCCCAATATCCTGCGCTGCCTCGACCCCCACACGACTTACATCCCGCGCGACGAACTCGAGAAAGTCAATTCTGAGCTCGACCGCTCGTTCAGCGGCATCGGCATACAGTTCCAGATGCTCAACGACACCGTCTGCGTCATCGAAGTCATCTCGGGCGGCCCGTCTGAAAAAGCGGGACTTCATCCCGGCGACCGCATAATCGCTGTCGACAGCATCGACATCGCCGGCAAAAAGATGACCATGGACGCCGTAGCCTCGAAAATCCGCGGTCCCAAAGGCACAGATGTAAAGATTACGGTCAAACGTTTCAACGCTGCCAAGCCTCTCGAATTTGTCATCGAGCGCGGCGACATACCCGTGACATCCGTCGATGCCAAATATATGCTCAACGACAGCGTAGGCTATGTCAAAGTCGGCAAATTCGCCCGCAACACCTATCCTGAATTCCTCCAGGCCATAGGAGACCTGCGTTATCACGGCGCAAGCAATCTCATCATCGACCTGCGCGGCAACACCGGCGGATATATGGAGCCGGCCATCTTCATGGCAAACGAATTTCTCGCACCCGGCCTCAACATCGTCGAGACGCGCGGCCGCAAACCGTCTGACAACTCTATGGTGCTTGCCGACGGCACCGGTGCTTTCGGCGATATGGGTCTCGTGGTGCTTGTCGACGAATTCACCGCCAGCTCGAGCGAGATATTCTCAGGAGCCATCCAGGACCATGACCGCGGTCTCATCGTCGGACGCCGCACATTCGGCAAAGGCCTTGTCCAACGTCCCGTGATGCTGCCCGACTCGAGTGAGATCAGACTCACCGTCCAGCGCTATTATACCCCGTCGGGACGCTGCATCCAGAAAGACTTCGAGCGCGGCGACATCGATTCTTATGAAGGCGAGATTGTCGAACGCTATAACCGCGGCGAGATATTCAGCGCCGACAGCATGAAGCTCAGGCGCGACTCTGTCTACCGCACCGACAACGGCCGCGAGGTCTATGGCGGCGGCGGCATCGTCCCCGACCTTTTCGTGCCCTCAGACACATCGGGAGTCTCGTCATACTACATAAATGTATCGAACGCCGGACTGCTCAACCGCTTCGCCTACGAGACGGCAGACCTCAACCGCGAACAGTTCTCAAAGGCGCGCAACGTAGCCGAGCTGATGAAACTCCTGCCCTCTGACAACAATCTGCTATACTCGTTCGTAAGATATGCCGTGCAACATGGCGTCGCCGCACGACCCTATTATATCAACATTTCGTCGTCGTTGATTGTTAATCAACTGAAAGCCCTCATCGCCCGCGATATTCTCGGCATGAACGCTTTCTATGAAATATACAACTCTGATGACACATGCGTCAAAGAGGCCTTGAAGCTTATCGGAAAAGGCGAGGCGTCAGTGCCCGTCAGTTTCGGAACAGACAAAAGCGCCTCAGACGCAAAAAAGACCAAATGATGAATAAAGAACAGATCAGACTCAAAGTCAAGACACACAAAAGCATGCTCGACGAAGACGAACGTCGCCGCGCGGCCTCGGCTGTCTTCGACCTGCTCGAGAAAACTGCGGCTTTTGTCCTGTCAGACAACATACTGCTCTACCACTCGCTCCCCGACGAACTCTCGACCCTCGACTTCATCGA
Organism: uncultured Porphyromonadaceae bacterium; assembly: GCA_902493335.1. GTDB lineage: Bacteria > Bacteroidota > Bacteroidia > Bacteroidales > Muribaculaceae > CAG-873. The sequence goes on along the minus strand of CABUPJ010000052.1, from coordinate 4,552 downwards.
CAAATGGCATACACGCAAGCGTTTCTTTCTGCCGCGTGTCAACGGCCTCAATCTCGAAATACTTCCCTATGACCGCTCGTCGCTACACCTCGGCGCGTTCAGAATCGAAGAGCCGGGCGGCGATGACACGACTGATATCTCTGACATAGATATGGTGGTGGTGCCGGCCGTGGCTTTCGACCGCTGCGGCAACCGCGTAGGACGCGGCAAAGGCTACTATGACCGCCTTCTCGCCGAGACACGGGCGATAAAGATCGGTGTAGGCTACGGATTTCAGCTCGTCGACGAAATCGACGCCGAACCCCATGACGTGACTCTCGATTATGTCATCACCGAACACGGCGTTATCAGAGCCCGGCGAAAACACTAAAACATTCGACATCCATGAACGACGACAAGACAACCGACAGACCTCTCGACAGCAGCCGACGCCCATACAAACTCGGCGTGGCGCTCAGCGGCGGCGGAGCACGCGGATTTGCGCACGCAGGCGCACTGATGGCTATCGAGGAGGCCGGACTCAAGCCCGACATAGTCGCCGGGGTCAGTGCCGGGTCAGTCGTCGCCATACTGTATGCCGCAGGCATAAAGCCTATCGAGATACCCCAACTCTTCAGCAAAGCCGGGATGAGCGACTTCACGACGCTCAGCCTCGGTCAGGGAGGCATCCTCTCGGCCGAAAAATTCAAGAAATTCATAATGAAAGCCATAGGCGGCTATACGAGACTCGAAGACCTGCCTATGCCCGTCTATATCGGGGTGACCGACTTCGACCGCGGCGTCGCCACCGAGTTTCACCGCGGCCCGATAGGCGAGGCCATGCTCGCGTCATGTTCGATTCCCATAGTCTTCCGTCCCGTCAACATCGACGGTGTAAACTATGTCGACGGCGGCGTTCTCCGCAACCATCCCGCCTGGATCATACGCGACAAATGCGACACCCTTATCGGTGTCAACGTCAGTCCGCTCAACCAGCGGGCCAACCCGTCGTCGCTGCTCGATGTGGCGATGCGCACATACAACCTCATGGCCAAAGCCAATCAGAACGCAGATATGAATCTTTGCGATATCTCGGTTTCGACACCCGAGATCGCCCATTATAAAGTCTTTAACCTTAAAAACATCAATAGTGTCTTTACAAGCGGATATATCCATGCCCGCAAAGCCCTTCGCGAAGCCGGGCTGTGGAATCCCGACAAAAGCACCAACGACATCTAAGCAATGCAGACAAAACCGGTCATCTATCAGCTACTCCCGAGACTATTCACCAACTACTGTCAGAACCCTGTTGTCAACGGCACTCTCGAGCAGAACCGGTCGGGCAAGCTAAACGACATCAACGACACGATACTCAAGGAAATCAAGACGATGGGTTTCACCCATGTCTGGTATACCGGTATCATCGAGCACGCCCACGACGCCGACTACACGGCATACGGCATACCGCGCCACAACCCTCATGTCATCAAAGGCCACGCCGGCAGCCCCTACGCCATAACCGACTACTATGACGTCGACCCTGATCTGGCCGTCGACGTGCCTCACCGCATGGACGAGTTTGTCAGCCTTGTCAAGCGCACTCACCGCGCGGGAATGAAAGTGCTGATCGACTTTGTTCCCAACCATGTCGGACGGCAGTATCATTCAGACGTCAAACCGGCAGGCATCGAAGACCTCGGCGAGCATGACAACAAAGAGATGTTCTTCTCGCCTCAGAACAATTTCTATTATATCCCGCGCCAGCTTTTCGCCCCTCATGTCGATATGGGCGACGGACCTGACGCCTATGTCGAGTTTCCGGCCCGCGCGTCGGGCAATGACTGTTTCAACGCTTTCCCGGGCAAAAACGACTGGTATGACACCGTCAAACTCAACTACGGCGTCGACCCGTGGAACGGGAGCCGTCATTTCGATCCGGTGCCTCCGACATGGCTCAAGATGCTGCATATCCTGCGTTTCTGGGCGTCGAAAGGCATCGACGGCTTCCGTTGCGACATGGTCCATATGGTGCCTATAGAGTTCTGGCGCTGGGCAATCACCAATGTCAAGTCACATTATCCGTCGATTGTCTTTATCGCCGAGATATATGACGTGAACCTCTACCGCCCCTATATCTTCGACGGCGGTTTCGATTACCTCTACGACAAGGTCAACCTCTATGACACGCTCCGCGCCGTCGAGTGCGACAACGTCTCTGCCGCCCGCATCACAAACTGCTGGCAGACAGTCGAAGGTATAGCTCCGCACATGCTCAATTTCCTCGAGAACCACGATGAACAGCGCTTTGCGTCGCCTCAGTATGCCGGCGACGCCGACAAGGTGCTGCCGTCGCTTGTCGTGAGCGCCATGATCAATACCGGTCCGATGATGATCTACGCCGGCCAGGAACTCGGCGAACCGGGCACCGACGCCGAGGGCTACAGCGGCTATGACGGACGCACGACCATCTTCGACTACTGGAGCATCGCCTCAATCCGCCGCTGGCTCAACGGCGGCACGTGCGACGGCGAACTCTATCCGGCGACACAGCGCCTGCGCGAGATATACCGCCGCGTGCTCACCCTTTGCAACAGCGAGCAGGCTATCAGCCGCGGACGCTTCTTCGACTTGATGTATGTCAACTATGACAACCCCGGTCTCGACCCTCACCGCAACTATGCCTTCATACGCGCCACAGCCGACGAACTGCTGCTCATCATCGTCAACTTCGCCGATCATGACAAAGACATCGCCCTTAACATCCCGCGCCACGCGTTCGACATACTCGATTATCCGCAGGGCACAGCCAATGCCTGCGAACTGCTCGGCGACACAAAAGAAAAAGACAAGCCTTTTGCCGCCGACCGCCGGTTTACCACCCCGGTCAAAGCCCACGGCGCTGTTGTCTGGAAAATAAAGAAAAAAGACATAAAAGACTGTGTATCGGCAACTAAAGTCACCACTCCAAAAGCCGGAACAAAAAAAACAGCAGTCAAGCAAACATCTAAAGCAAAAAAGAGCTAATTTTGCAGTTGGAAAATCGTTATACTTTCTTACAATATGGATACGTCCCTACCCCCCTTCAAAATTTTCTCGGGAACCAATTCCCAGTACATGGCTGAGGAGATCTGCAAAGAACTCGGCGTCGAAATGGGCAAAATGAACATTCAGCACTTTGCCGACGGCGAATTTGAAGTCTCGTTTGAAGAATCGGTCCGCGGTTGCGAAGTCTACCTCGTGCCCCAACAGCGACAACCTCATGGAGCTGCTTCTGATGATTGACGCCGCCAAACGCGCATCGGCCAAATCGACCATCGCCGTGATGCCCTACTTCGGCTGGGCCCGTCAGGACCGCAAAGACAAACCGCGTGTGTCTATCGCCGCCAAACTTGTCTCAGACCTTCTGATGGCTGCCGGTGTCGACCGTGTCATAACGATGGATCTCCACGCCGACCAGATTCAGGGATTCTTCAACGTGCCGGTCGACCACCTCTATGCCTCGTCGGTGTTCATTCCCTACATCCAGTCTCTGAAGCTCGAGAATCTTGTGATCGCCAGCCCCGACGTCGGCGGCGCCAAACGCGCCAACAGCTATGCGAAATATCTCGACGTACCCCTGGTGCTCTGCCATAAGCAGCGCGCCAAAGCCAATGTCGTAGCCAAGATGACTGTCATCGGTGATGTAAAAGACAAGAATGTCATCATCGTCGACGACATGGTCGACACAGCCGGCACTATCGTCAAGGCTTCAGAGCTGATGATCGAGAACGGAGCAAAATCTGTCCGCGCCCTCTGCACACACGCCATCATGAGCGACCCCGCAACAGAGCGCATCAACAACAGCCCGCTGACAGAGATGATATTCACCAACTCGATTCCCTATCGCAAAGAGTGCAACAAATGCACGATTCTTTCGGTCGCCCGCCTCTTTGCCGACACCATCCGCCGAGTACACTCAAACGAATCAATTTCGTCGCAGTACCTCATAAAATAAAAATTCATACTTTTTATAACATTAAGATGCGTCAGCCCCTCCCCGGTCTGGCGCATCTTTGTGTTTATATACTCTCGCAGATGTTATTTACACTGCGGCAAATAGGAGAGCGTGGCCGCACTTTAATAGCACAGGCAGCATGCGTTTAGGCGGGTGTGCCATGGCACGGCCTATAAATTAAGAGCTTCAGCCCTTAGAAATCAGGTCGATAGCTACTACGGCTTCAGCCGTAGCCACGGCCTCGAGGAGGAGAGCGAGGCCGCACGTTAATAGTTTTTTTGTAACAACGATGTCAATGTTCTTTTGACATCGGTTTGGTCGGTTTAGACGCGCGGGGATGTCTGCCGCTAAAGTGGTCGTGGGTGGGGAGGCAACTTGCTGGCTATCGTTTCGCCACAAGGGCTGAAGCCCTTGTTCCATAGGCTTCGCTCGATTTTGAGTGGGATAATGATTGGAACCGTCGGGTCAGGCTTCTTTATCGGTACGTCGGGAGGGGCGAGCGAGGGGTCGGTGTATTCTTTCAGGCCGGGCCAGCGGTAGAGATGGGGGATGTCGGCGCGGGCATGGAGTATCAGCAGA
>CABUPJ010000051.1 GCA_902493335.1 uncultured Porphyromonadaceae bacterium | reverse complement strand
GCGGGTCGACGACGAGAAGCCGCCGCTCGAGGCCGCGGATGCGCATCTTCTCGAGGGGACCGATGACGGCTGCCTCGGCACGCGTGAGATTGCGGCCGAGGTAGCGGCGGAAGTGATATGTATAGATTGTGCTTTTCATCGGTGCTGCAAAGATAAGGGTGGTTGGCCTCGGGTTTTATTACTAAAATCGTAGTTGGATGCAATTTTAGATGCTTTAGCGATAAAGGAACATAAGGACAGAAGTCCCTATGCCGTCCAAACGGCAACTCAAGGTTATACTACAACATTCTTCAATCAGCTGACTTCCAAGTATATATAAAGCTGTAGTATGATAGACACAAGAAACAAAAGATATTTTTTTTGAGACAGAAAGACATAAAGGCGAAAATCACCTGCAAGGCGATGATTGTACTGGTAGCCGCGTAGGCCGAGGCGCTGTGCGCCGGCCTGCGCGGAAAGGCGACGATAAATGGGCGAGCGTCTGCAAGACGCTGACTTATTACCACAACATCGCTTCTGCGAAGCGTAGCCACCTTTATTGGTTACTTTCCCCAGGCTTGGTCGGCTCTGCGAGCCTCCCGCGCCTGGGGTTATGCCACAACCTCGTCGCGCTGCGACTTCGAGGGTGATGTTTGACAGAGCCAGTCTGCGAGGCTTCGAGGTTGGGGTTGGTCAAATTAGGCTAATTAGGCAAATAGGTTGTAACTGCGATGGAGGTAGGGCCGCACAATCGCGCGGCCGTGCCAGGCGATATGGACCAAGGGCTTTAGCCCTTGGAACCAGTGAGTTGGCTACTACGGCTGAAGCCGTAGTTCCATACGGCGGCAAGCCGCCATCACAAGGACAAATTTTGCGCTAACTCGGCGACGAGCTCGTCGCCGGCACATTAATAGCTTTGGCTGATGGGCGCCTGTCGTAACAGGTCTTGGTCCTGGATTATCGCTTAGCGCTCAGCGAAATGGCAGCCATGGCTTTTTCATAGCTATCTTTGATGGCACCTGTCTTCAAGATACCGTTGTCAAATAATCGGATAAGAAAATCATTGTATGATTCGCCCGGGTTACGATTTGGCAGATTAACATAGATTATCGGAGCAAGTACCAAACTGCCATCGACATATTGCGAAAATTCATCAAAAACACTTTGACTATTTCGAATACCTATGTTATGAGATATAAATACTTCGGCAGCAACGACAAAAGCCTCGTTTCTGCCTTCTCCATGTTTTTGCGCTATATCTTCCTTACTTCTATAAAATGGATCACTGTCAAGTTCACTTAGTTTCTCCATAAGTTCAGGAGAAATGTGTAGGTTATGTAAATTCTCATGAATATAAATATTCATAAAATTTAATCTCAGCTGTTTTTCAATTTCGGGGTTTAGAACAAGCGGGGTGCAGCAAAATGATTCATCTGAAAGATTAAAAGCATTTTCGATATCCAGAATATATATCTTTGATTGGGTGTCGGACGGAGATTCGGGTAAGAAAAATTCTGTAAGGCTTTGGTTTATCTTATCGAGTAAATCCTTATTGAGGTTATAGTTGGTAATATGTGTTTTCAGTTTTGGATAAACTGTGTTATCCCAATAGTCTGAATATCCATGTTCAACCAATTTATGGCAGACATACGAAAGTTGCGGTTGAACCGAAAGGATGCTTTTCGCCCATTCAACATCGCGAGCAAGGCTGTCTAAATGCTGAATAGCGAACATACACTTTGTAATATTGTCTTTATCTCCGTGTATTTCAGAATAAAGATTGCAAAGATTTGAAGCGCTGCAATTTGAATTAACATCGGAAATAGCGGCGATAAAAACAGAGTCGGAGCATAGTTCTGCAAACCGTGTCTCGTCTTTAACAAAAAACCTCGCCATAAGAAATATTCCACGGGAGGAAAATTGTAATTGCAAGAAGTTGAAATAGACGATTCATAATCAATTAATTTATAGGCAAAGATATTCAATCTTAGCGGAATATCAAAGAGATATTTCGCATTGTGTTTACCACAACAGCGCTTCTGCGAAGCTTAGCAAAGGGGCGCAGCTGCGCCAGGCTCGTTCCCGGATGGCCTCGGGATGCGATAGACTACTGCCTATCACGGTATCACATAGGCTATTACGCCCACGGTCGGAGACCGCGGGCTCCCAGTGCGCAGCCAATGGATCAAGGGCTTTAGCCCTTGGAATCAGTGGGTTAGCTGAGGCTGTCGCAAAACCATAAAAGCGAAAAGGCAGTGAGCCGTAAAACCTTGAAACCTTGAAACCCAAACGCTCTCTATTTGACACTATTGAAGAAACTGAGGTTTTGCAACAGCCTCTCCATACGGTCTCGAGCTTGGCGATGCAGTTTATTACTACCTTATATTCTCCCTGATTCTGTCGAGGAAGGCTTTGAGGGCGGTGCTGTCGCGCGATTCGATGATCGAGCGCAGCTCGGTCAGGCGCTCCTGTATCAGGTCGAGCTGCTGCGGCGTGTTGGGATTGAAGAGTATCTCGCACAGCAGATAATCGTCTTCGCTCATAAGTCCTTGGGCGATTGCCATATGGCGCTTGAATGTCGTTCCCGGGGCCGACTGGTGCTTCATCACCGCCCCGAAGACCAGCGTCGAGGCGAAAGGTATCGACAGCGAGTAGGCTATCGTTTCGTCGTGCTGAGCGAAGGTATATTCCTCGATGTGCAGCCCGAGGCGGCTGTAGATGTCGCGGAAGAAAACCTTGCCGAGATGGTCGCCTTCGCTGATGATGATGGCGTTTTCGTTCGACAGGTTGCTCAGCGACGCGAAAGTCGGGCCGAACATGGGGTGGGTCGACACGAAGGGATGCCCGCATGTGGCATAGAACTCCGGCAGACCGGTCTTCACCGACGATATGTCGCTGAGGATGGCGCGCTTGGGCAGGTAGGGCATGGCCTTCTCGAAGGCTTCGATGGTATATTTAACTGTCGCGGCATTGATGACGAGTTCGGGTTCGAAGTCTCTGACTTCGGCCGGGTCTCTGAATCGCTGCGCATTGAAAGTGAATCGCAGACGCCGCGGGTCGGGGTCGTAGACGGCGACCTCGTGGTCGAACGACAACAGATCGCAGAAGAATGAGCCCATTTTGCCGGCTCCGAGTATGAGGATTTTCATAATTTGCTTTTAAAGGGGTTACTGACAGGGTTAAAGCGGACGTCCGTTGACAACCTCGATCTGTTGGCGCACCGACTCCTCGTGTATCGCCGCGAGCACAGATTTCATGAACTCCGGCGCCATGCCGAGGCTTTCGGCGGCTTTGACACGGCGCTGCATCAGGTCGCTGTAGCGTCCGGCCTGGATGACGGGCATCGAATGTTCTTTTTTATACTGGCCGATTTCGCGGGCGACGTGCATTCGTTTGTCGAGCAGTTCGATGAGGTCGTCGTCGATGCGGTCGATCTGCTGGCGCAGCAGCGCGAGGCTCTCGGTCGACGTTGACTTGTCGCGGAGCACGAGGGTGTGGAGGATGAAGTTGAGTACTTCGGGCGTAATCTGCTGTGCCTTGTCGCTCCAGGCGCAGTCGGGGTCGCAGTGGCTTTCGATGATAAGGCCCGAGAAGCTCATGTCGAGTGCCTGCTGCGATATCGAGGCGACGAGCTCGCGTTTGCCGCCGATGTGGCTGGGGTCGCAGAACACGGGCAGCCCGGGGTATCGGCGGCGCAGCTCGATGGGAATGCGCCACTGAGGCATGTTGCGGTAGAGATGTTTGCCGTAGGCGCTGAAGCCGCGGTGTATCGCGCCGATGCGACGGATGCCGGCGTTGTAGATACGCTGCATGGCGCCGATCCACAGCTCGAGGTCGGGGTTCACGGGATTCTTGACGAGCACGGGCAGGTCAGCGCCGGTTTCTTTCAGAGCGTCGGCAATCTCCTGCATGGCAAAGGGATTGGCAGATGTGCGGGCTCCGATCCAGAGGACGTCGACACCGGCGGCGACGGCTTGTATGACATGCTGGCGTGTGGCGACCTCGGTGGCAGTCATCATGCCGGTCTCGGCCTTGACCCCGGCGAGCCATTCGAGACCTTTCTCGCCGACACCTTCAAAGCCGCCGGGGTGGGTGCGTGGTTTCCAGATGCCGGCGCGATAGATTTTCACGCCGTTTTCGGCGAGCTGCCGCGCGGTTGTCATTACCTGTTCTTCGGTCTCGGCGCTGCACGGGCCGGCGATTATGATGGGTTTGCTGTTGTCGAGAGTGGGGAATAGTGTTTGCAGATTATCCATAGTATTCGTTTTTATATTTTGCAGTTGCGGGGATTGAATTCTTTGATGCGGCTGAGAGCGCGCTTGAGGTTTTCGGGCTTGGCACACAGCGATATGCGCACATAGTGCTCGCCGTTCTTGCCGAAGATGAAGCCGGGAGTCAGGAACACGCGGGCCTCATAGAAGAGGGCGTCGGCCAAGGCTTCTGACGACGAGACGCTGTCGGGGATGCGGCCCCAGAGGAACATGCCGCGCTGCCGCGGGTCGAAGGTGCAGCCAAGTTCATCCATTATCTCTTCGGCCAGGCGGCGGCGTTCGCCGTAGACCGCGTTGAGCTGCCCATACCAGTCGTCGCCGGCCTTGAGAGCCTCGGCGGCGGCGAGCATCACGGGCTTGAACTGACCCGAGTCGATGTTGCTCTTGACTTTGAGCAGCCACGAGATGAATTCGGCGTTCGACGCCACCATGGCCACACGCCAGCCCGCCATGTTGTGACTCTTGCTCAGCGAGTTCATTTCGATGACGATGTCCTTGGCGCCCTCGACCGAGAGCATGCTCATCGGCTTGTCGTTGAGGATGAAACTGTAGGGGTTGTCGTGGGCGATGACGATGTTGTGGCGGCGGCCGAAGTCGACGAGGCGTTCGAATGTGGCGCGGTCGGCCGGCCGGCCGGTCGGCATGTGGGGATAGTTGACCCACATGAGTTTTATCCTGTCGAGCGGCAGACGTTCGAGAGCGTCGAAGTCGGGCAGCCAGTCGCCTTCCTCGGTGAGGTCGTAGTTATAGATTTCGGCACCGACAAGGCGGCTGATCGACGTGTAGGTCGGATAGCCGGGATCGGGCACTAACACGCCGTCGCCGGGATTGAGAAAGGCAAGCGAGATGTGCAGGATGCCTTCTTTCGAGCCTATCAGCGGCTGTATCTCGCACGTCGGGTCGAGCGTCACCCCGTAGCGGGCCGCATACCACTCGGCGAAGCCTTTGCGCAGCTCGGGCAGCCCGACATGGGGCTGATAGCTGTGGCTGTCGCTCCGGCGCGCCTCGCGGCAGAGTGTTTCGATGACGGCGTCCGACGGCGGACAGTCGGGGCCTCCGATGCCGAGCGAGATGATGTCGCGGCCCTCGGCGTTGAGTCGCGCGAGCTCTTTGAGTTTGCGCGAGAAATAATATTCCTTGATGCGTCCGACGCGGTCAGACGGCTGGATTTTCGTGTGTGACATATATGGTTATCAGCGGTTAATTGATTTTATATTCGCGGTATTCGCCGAGCACTGTCAGCTCGTTGGTCAGCGGGCGCACGGCGTCGATGGCCTGATGGTAGCGAACGATGCTGTTGAACGTCAGGTCGACATAGAAGCGGTATTCCCACTCGCGCCCGATTATCGGCATCGACTGTATCTTCGAAAGATTCATGTCATAGAACGACAGTATCGTCAGCACTTTCGACAGGGCGCCGTTGCTGTGAGGCAGCGTGAAGACTATCGACGCCTTGTCGATTTCGCCCTCGGCCGGACCGATTTCCGATGCCAGCAGGGCATTTGTGACTATCAGAAAACGAGTGAAGTTGCGGCGGTTGGTCTCGATGCCGCGCTCGAGAATCTCGAGCCCGTATAGTCCGGCGGCATATTCGCCGCACACGGCCGCATGGCCCGTCAGCGAGCTTTCGGCAATCTCGCGGGCGCTCCCTGCCGTGTCAAATTTCTCGATCATCTTGAGGTTTGGGTGACGGCGCAGATATTGCTCACACTGCATCAGCGCCATCGGGTGGGAGTTGACCTCCGTCAGGCTGTCGATGCTCTGCCCCGGCAGGGCCGCGAGCACGTGAGATATCCTCATCTTATACTCGCCGATGATGCGCTGGCTGCTCTGCCGCAGCATCTCGTGGTTCTGCAGCAGGCTGCCGGCGATAGTGTTCTCGATGGCGACGATGCCCACGAGCGACGCGTCGGAGTCGAGCGCGTCAAACATGTCGGCGAAGGTGTCGAACGGCAGTGTCGTCACTTCCTGCCCTGCGAAATACTCGTGAGCCGCCGCGTCGTGGAAACATCCGGCGACGCCCTGTATCGTTACTTTCAGATCTTTTGCCATGTTATTAAAAATAAAATCCCGTCAGGAATGCATCGTGACGGGATTGAGTTGATATTGTCGTTTCTTGTTGTTTCGGATTATATCGCATATTAAAATCCCGTCCTGACTGCCGAGTAAGGATAAAAAGAAAAATAATATGCGTAAAATCGTGTCATATTGTCATTGATTTGCCTGCAAAGCTATAATATTAATTCCAAACCTCCAAATTTCTTTTCAAAAAACTTGATAAATAATCTGAAAGATGCCTTTTATATGACCTTTACGAGATGTTTGGCCGATGCGGGGAGGTCGGTTGCGAGAGTGACGACATACTGCCCGTGGGGCAACGCACCGGTCGTGATTACGGTGACGCCGCTGCCGTCGGCGGTGACTGTCCGCTGCAGCATGTTGACGCCGCCGGGAGTCGAGACGTCGACGGTCAGGCGTCCGCCGATGTCAGCCTTTATTGTCATCGTGCCGTCGCCGACTGTCACTTTCGCCTCTGCGAGACGCCGGACGACATCTTCGCGGCTGTCTCTCACGCGGCTCTTCACGGTCTCGTATTCAGCGGCGCCGATTACCCATGCGCGGCTGTGGCTGTCGTGGTTGCGCCCCTCGGCGTCGCTGACAGTCACCTCGGTCTGCACGGCCACAGGCATCGTCACGCCGTTGGCAAACCATCGAGTCGTCACGATTTCGTAGCGGTCGAGCGAGTCGGCCACGGCGTCGAGCGGCATCACCGGCTCGTCGGCCGCGATTTTGGCGGTGAAACAGCGTCGTTCGGCTATCGCCCTGACTCCGCCGAGGGTGTCGCCCTGCGCGACGACGAGTCGGCCGCGTCTCACCTCGCGGGTCTCATATCTGCCTTGTTCGGCGAGTTTGAACGTGCGGCTGTATGAACCCCGGGCCTCGAAGTCACAGTCGCCGCACAAGCGGCAGTCGCCGAGCGCTGCCGTCGATGGTGCGACCGTCGGCCTGATTGTCGCCAGCCGCGATTCCTCTAGGATAAACAGCGTCGAGTCGCCGCGGCGTTCAAACCATCGGCGCCGGCCCTCGGCCGTTTCCCTCACGAGCGTGTCGCCGTAAAACTTATATGTCAGCGCTTCATGCCGCGACAGCTCGTCGCCGCCCGACATATCCCAAAGCGCGGCATCGACCTTGACCGGCACGACGCCTCGCTCAAGCCGCCACTCCTGCGCCCCGGCAGCCAAAACAGTTACAAGGGAGAATATTATTGTTGTGAATTTCATGAGCATAACATAGTTTAGTTCAATTATTTACTTCTTATAATTTTTTGATTGACTTTTAAATTGATAAGGCTTGTTGAACGGAATCCCATAGACTTCTGAAGGATAAAATGAACAAAAGTACCAGCCGTTTTCGTCTTTGCCGAAGAGTCGTTGCATTTTAAAAAATTCGGGGTTGTCGAGAGTGTATACTGGTTCTTCTTTCCCAAGTGATGGAACTTTAGGCATGCAGTCGGTCAGTATTTCGTCGAAATAATATCGTCTGATTCTCTCTGACGCTTTTGCGCGTGATTTAACTGACTCGACTGATTTTAAAGGCAAAGGATAAGTTTCGAAATCATGCCGTTTAAAGTCACGCACGCCAACCATTGCATAAGCGTTAAATGTATGACTCTCATTGCGCAGTCCGGCAATGTTGTCAAAATGACGTTCGACGACTAACAGAGCGACCCCGATTGTACCGCCTTCATTATAGACTATAGTATCAACCGATATCGAGATTTGTGAATCGGTCGGTTTGGGCGATGCTACATCTTTGGCTGAATCAAGATTGTATCGTACGGCCTGCGGCATAAAAATACCAGCGTAATCAAACTTAGGCTCATTATCTATCAAGCTTTTACGGCATTCTTCGACATAGCCGATATAGCTTTCGACAAATCGAAATTCGTCGTCCGAATACGTTTTTAATGGAATCTTAGCAATACTGTCCTCAAATTCACGGTCAAGAGAATCAATTGCAGACTCAATTGAATCATAAGTTGCGCCCTGTCGGCAACCGAGTAAGCAGCAACTATATAGCATCAATAATATTAGCGTGACTGATTTTTTCATGATTTGGAATTCTTCAAATAATCGGTCGAATTGCTGTAAAAATAAAATGGATAGCTTGTTTCAGAATATCCGTCATAATACTGATAATATTGAAAAATATAATATCCGAATCGGTTCTTACTGAAGATGACTGATTTCTCAAAATACTCCGGCGAATTTATTCCGCCGTGGATAAATTGACCGTCTTCGGTTTTAATGCCGGTCTCTTCGAGATAAAAACATATCATATCATGTATCATATCATTACAAACTTTTTCGGCCGATTTTTTATCTCTAAATCGGTAGTGCGATTCCATCAGCGTTCCTTTCATCTCCGGGGCAGGATATAATTTGAAAAGCCCTGATATGCTGTCTCTGCAGCATATCAGGGCATAGGAGTCAAACCTGCTGTCCGACTGTTTGTCGAAGTCATTTATATTTGAGATAATATCAATAATAGCAACGCACAACAGACTGTCGCTGTTATATAAAATGGTGTCTGTCTGAATCTTTATAAAATCATCAAGATCTTCATTCTTAGCATATTTCAGATAATCTTCGGCAACTCTCTGATAGTTGAACGCTCGGTCATTGTCTTGGCTCCCATCTGTCAGATTCCTGATTGATGTATCTATATTAGCTTTATATGAACGGCTTATATTTGCCTTATCCGTCATATAGCGCTCGGTTACAGGATGAGGAGCATATTTGATTTCATCCTCATCTTTTGCGATAAAACTCGAACAAGCAGATAAGGCTGTTAAAAATAGTGGTAAAAGCAATGTTATTAAGTTGAACATCGTTAATTCTATGTTTTTTATTCATTTTTTGCTTCAGGATGGTCTCTGTAATAATCTTCAATTGTTGAATAAAAGTTCACAACACCATGTTGCCTAATAATACAGGCTATAATAAATAATGTTCTAAATTTATTATAATTTTGATCAAAACTCTTAGAATCCAAGTCTTCTGTATAACGTTTGTCATATATAGCGTCGTCCATTTTACCGGTATTTGCTACCCAATCGAACTTTTTTTGAAAGACATATGTCTGTTCAAGAACTGCTTTTTGTTGCTCAGGTTGAAATGGTGCAAGATCAATTTCAACCTTAATTCTATTTTGAATTTGTTTACGTTCATCAGGTGGTAACGAGTAAAGGTAATTTCGTAACGACTCAAGAAATCCTTTCGCAAAAGAAGCCCCCATGCTATGTGTTATTATTCTTATAAATTCGTTTGAATCTATTGAAGAAATTATTGCCTTAATATTTTCCTTCCCAAATTGTTTACCTGCTTCATATCTCATCTTTGAATTTAAATTATTCGGGATTCCCTTTATACCGTTCATTGAGCCGTCAATGTAAAGCGCATGGTAATCTTTTGTCAGGTTCATTACTAATTTGTCAACTCCATTCCAGTACTCTTCTTTGCCACCATCGCCAAAATGCATACCGTTAATGAATATCGTAAGTTTTCCATCTTTGTCAACAGCATTTATTGGATTTCCACTACAATAAATATACGGGCTATAATTATGTAAATTTTCAGATAGTGGGTCGGGGGTTGTGAATATGCCGAGGTGGGGATATTGGCGGCGGGCGTGGAAGTCATATTCGTCGCGGCCGTCGGCGCCGAGCCACTCCTTGCCGCCGTAGAGCCACTGCAGTTCGCCCGGGCGTCGCCACGGCTGTCCGTAGGGATAAAAGCCTGTGTGGCTGACTATGGTTCCGTCCCTGTCGATGACTGTCGTGATATTGCCCTGATAGTCGGCGAGTTCATAGTGCGGCTTGCCCACGCCGTCGAAATATCCGCCACCGAAGCGCGTCATGACAACGCTGTCGCCACGGCAGACCGTGCCGTCGCCGTAATAATATCGCGTCGTGACGAGCCGGCTCCGCGACGGTATCTTGCCGGCTACCACAGGTGTGACAGCTTCATAAAAGGCGGTTGACAGGCGGTTGCCCAGACCGTCGTAGCTGTCGAGCTGCGAATGTCCGTCGGCAAACCATACCCTCGTCGGCAGGCCGTCGTTGTTGTAGTCGATGCGCACGATGCCGCGGGTCTCGTCGCTGCGCAGACGTCCGGCCTCGTCATAAGTCAGTGCCATGCCGATAAGGCCGGACGAGCCGACCATATCCTCAAACTTGGCGCCATCGCCGCAGTTGTCGACGCTGACTGCGCGGTTGCCGTCATGGCTGATGCTGATGTCATCGATTTCGTCATACTCCTCATTGCCCGAAGCGTCGCGGTCGTAAAGCCCCCAACGGCGTATCGATGTGAGATTGGAACGGCAGTCATATCCGTAATAGGCCGAATAATTATGACTTTTCCCGGGTGAGGCACTGAAAACGGCGTCGGTCAGACGGTTGAGGCTGTCATATTTGTAATTATATGTGCCGTCATCACTTATTTTGGCCGAGATGTTGCCGTTATATGCCGGATAGCGTCCGTCGGCGTATAGCAGACTGTCATTGAACGACATGACGGGAGTGACGCCGATATTCGGCCGCAGCTCGGTCGTTATTTTAGTCAGCCATCCGTGTATGTCATATACAAACGAACGCGTATGGCGTCGGTTCAGCGATATTTCAAAAATACGCCCCAGCGGATCGTAATAGTTCTGTATTGTTGCGGCGTCAGATTCCGTTCTGTCAAAACCGCCGGCGGCAAAGGACAGCCGTGTCGACGATGAAGACAGCCGCCCGGCGCTGTCATAAACATATTCAGTGTCTTTCCATTGTCCGCTATCATCGTCAAGGCGGTGGTGGACCGTGAGCGGCTGTCCGGCGTAGTCGTATGACGTCGAGGTGCGTCCGCGGTTGTAGCCGCGTTTGCCGCCGCAGCGTCGTATCTCGCGGCCTTCATCGTCGTAATACACGGCTTCATGACCGGCGCCCGTATATATGCCCGTGACGAGACCCGCAGGCTTGGCGAGATGGCCGACATCCTCCTCGTCGAGGTGCCCGTCGTCGAAGTCATACTCGCTGCCGAGCGAGCGGACGCTTTTGAACGTATAGTCGTCATAGTAGGTAGCCGTGACGACTTTGCAGGGATACAGATACTCGGGTTCGAAGACATAACCGCCCGTGTCATACTCATAGTCTCCGCGCACAAGGCTTGCGGTGCGGCACTGCGAGGCAAACTCGCGCGCTTCCTCTTCGGTGATGGCGTAGTCGGCCGTTACGACAAGGCGTCCGTAAGCATCGTAGCCGTAGAGACGCCATTCGTTGCTGTGGTTGGCTGATTTCTCGGCCACGAGACGTCCTGCGGGGTCATACATATATTTTGCGGCGCGTACGCCGGGGATTTTCTTTGAGATGCATCGGCCATAGCTGTCATAGTCATATATAAACGCGAGTTTCTGTATTTCACTATCTGAGCGCTTGTGTGAGCCCGACAGCCCCGGCGGCAGGACGTAGCGCAGCTGACCGAGCCGGTCATAGACATATGACGTCGTACCGCCGCCTTTGACGACGGCGACCTTGAGTCCGCGCAGGTCGGTATAGGTCTCGGCTGTCACGCCGTCCTCATCGGTCGCGACACTGACCGATAGCAGCCCGGGGGCATACAGCCCGAGGTCTTCGACGCCGTCGGCGGTGATGCCGTAGCGGGTGCATTTGTGAGACGTGCGGTCGTTGGTGAGGAGCGCCACAGTGGCCTTGCGGTCGGCAGAGTGCCACTCGCTGCCGGCTTTGAGCGACGCGACGGCGAGATTGCGGGGCGATGCCTCATATATGGTTTTGTTGAAAGCAAATTCGTCGTCGAGATCTGTTTTGACATCGGCCAAAGCTTCTTCGATGTTCCATCGGGAGGCCTTTACTTCGGCCGGCATCCATCGGGCAAACGGCCGCCCCATGCTGTCATATTCGGTCAGAGTGGCGGCAGTGCTGTTTGGCAGAAATGAAAATTCGCCCCACGGCCGGCCGAGGAAGTCATACCGCACTTCGCTGCGGAGTGAGGTGTATTTGCCTGTATACAACTCGGTGGCAGCAAAGTTCTTGCCATCGGGGTCGATACGGTAGAAATATTCGGCGATGAGCTTTTCGCGTCCGTACCAGTCTTGCTGACGCTGTTTTATCAGCCGACCCTCACTGTCATAGTCAAAAAGTTGTTTCAGCCCGATGGGCGATGTCATGGACCGCACACCTACAAGCCTTTTCCATGTGGCTGTCGTTGTCAGAGCTTTGTCAGACGGGCCGAGTGACTGTGTGAGGGGATAAGCGCAGACATTGTCCCATGTCCAGCGCGTGGCAACACCGGCGCTGTCGGTCGAAGACGTTATATTGCCGCGGCTGTCGTATGCATAATCGTTGCCGTTACGAGCTACGCGTTTGCCGTCGGTGACGGTGAAACTGCTTATTCTTATAGGTCTGAAAACCGAAAGGCCGCCCCACTGTCTCATATCGAGAGTGTAGCCTTGTGTCGCGCCCCGGTAGCTCATGGCGACTTCTATGGGCGAGCCGATGACATTCTTGGCAACCATAAGGGCATTTATGCCGCCTTTTGCTGCCGACGGATAGGTGTAGGCCGTGACGATGCTGTCGCAACCGTCGCTGACAGTCTTACGGGCAATAAGTTCAGTGTCCGGCACATACTCGACCCGCTCGGTGCGCTCGATTGTGCCGTTGTCGGTATATGTTACGGTCTTTTTACCGATATATTTCTCGGTCTGCAAGTATATATCGTAAGGCCTGAGCCAAAACCACTCGTAACTACTGCGACGCAAAGTTACATGATGGAAATCAATCTCTTTATAACGCCCGAAATCCGGGGCATATTCTCCAAAAATATTTTGTGTCAACAATCGCTCAATCGCCACACTCCTGATATAAATATCGTTTTCGACAAGTGCATAATCCAATGTGTCTTTTTCGACTGGAATAAAGTTTGCACCAATTTTTTTATAGATAGTTTTACTTGTCATTTGTGGCCCCTTTGAGAATGCTGTGAATGTTGTGAAAGGAAATGCCTTACCCCATTCTCTGACAATTTCATTTCGCTTGCAATAGTTTTTGAACTTATATTCCGTCTTACCTTCATTGCAGACTTCAGTCACACAGCTATACCATAAATCCGGCATGCCTGTTTGACCGGTCATGTAGTCTGAAATACTGTTTATAGTAGTGACAAAATGACAAGGGAAAGGAGTGTCCATATCTTCCAAACCACCGGCGGTCAGCAGTCTTGATACGGTTATGAATGTAGAAAGAACAGGAGCGGCCGTACATTCAGCAAGACCGTTGCCGTTTGGACCGTAAATGTATTTCCGGACTTGAGGGTTTGAGTCATTTTCTCCATTTTTAAGTGTGATAGTTTTTACTCTTAATCCACCCCCTTTATCAAGCGTCGTATCATAAAGATGACTGGTTATTCGAGTGTCAGTACAAGAATATGGTGCGAAACGGTGTGTTTCGTATTCCCACTCAATTATTGCACCAGTGGGGCAAATTGCTTTTTTTAGCAAATTACCTGTCATTAAACTTTCGTTTATATCCTTATTGTCTCCAGGGACAGGATATTCGAAGGAAATATAATCATAATCTTTTTTAGCCTTTGGCTTGAAATAGGGCGCCCGATGAGTGTATTTTGACTTACCATTGAAATAGCCCCACCAGTCAGTACTTGGTTCTTTTTCCACATATGGCATGGTGTTATATTCAAAAATATATTTCTCGCTGCTTGAAATGTCGGCTTTTGTCAAAACATAACCTTCCCAACTTGTCTTGGCGCTATATTCAAATTTCGCATCTACAATATCATGACTGTTTGGGACAAAGACGCTAATAGATTCAAGCATATTGTTGCCGCCGTAGTTAAAAACAGCTTTGCCACCGGGAAATGTAATGGATGCTAAATCTTTTATATTATAGCCGTAAGTAGGATTCAGCAACATGCCGTCACCTGCTTCATAATGAGAAACTTCATATACCCACGGAATACATTCTTTGTTATGCGTTATTGAAAGAGGATATGTTCTTGAAAGACCACGGAGAGTATGCTGATTGTCCTTCCACTTCACCTCTATAGTCTGGCCGGAAGGTAAAATTATCTTGGAAATTAACATTTCTAAGACATAATACGACTCTCCGGTAGTTTCTCCATCGATATCAAAGCAATACTTTACACCTCGAGGATCTGTGACGTGAATATAAGTAAGTTGTTCATCATTCTCGAACTTATATTCATTACAATCCACGCCGATAAAGCTGTTTTCATGATAAATCATTGTCAGCGTCTTATCAGGCAGATAAAAATAAAAGAAATCGTATTCAGAATCATATAAATCGTAGGGATTCTTTTGATTCGGTCGCTTTCCATAATCACATTCTGCTCCAACCAAGGTAATTGAATTCAAGCATTTCATATAAAACGCGTCTCCTCCGTCCTCATCAATACTATTTTTAGGAAATGTGTTAGAGAAAGGGAAATATCCGTCGGGTCTGCCCATTATGCGGCGGGTGACGCGCAGGGCGGGTGTGAGAGTCCATCCGTAGCCGACAGGCTGCGGGTCATCGTCGACCTTAATGCCATTTGAGCGGTATTTGAGTGAAATGGGGATAGAAACTCCTTCGGCCTCAATTGTATATATCGGAACCTCGAATTCGACCGCACCTGTCAGCAGTCCCGGCGACGGCATCATGACCTGACGCAACTGTGCCGCACGAGGACTCTCGGGCCAGACCTGACGGTCGGGCCATGGTATATTCAGCGAGCCTTCTCCGCCTTCCTGAGCCAAAGCGGACATTGACAACGATATAAAAACCAACAGAAAGAGAGTCAGCCGTTTCATGGTTAGTGATGAGTTTTAAGGTCCTGTTGGCAAAGATACATCAAAAACGACCCGATTGCAAGTGTTTAGCTCGAAATATATTGGGAAGCGGCAGAATTTATTCTTTTGCTGTCTAAATCGATGCTTTATAGCTATAACCAAATATTTACCGCAGGAAGTCGGGGGCGAGGAGGTAGATGCCGAGAGAGATGCCGACGTTCCAGTTGCGGGCGGGGTAGCTGGCGTAGTTGCAGTAGCCTGTCAGGGTGGCGAAGGGGAACTGGTAGCAGATGTCGAGCTCGCCGTAGAACGACGGGTCGGCGAAGGCTTTGCCGTAATGCGGACGGCTCTCGGTGTCGCCAAGAATCTTCTTGTAGGGCAGGAAGCCGTGGAGGCTGAGACGGGCCGAGATGTTGTCGTTGTAGCGGTAGACGGGCACGATGCCGGCGGCTATGAAGCTGTTGGCGCGGAATGCGGGGTTGAAGCTGTTGTTTGACGCCGGAGTCGGGTTGTAGGCCGTGGCGGTGAGTATCGAGGCGTCGTAGCTCTCGGTGAGCTTGCGGGTCGAAATCATGATGTCGCTCTCGAGACCGAGCGAGAAATGCTGCCCGATGTCGAGATAGTTGCGGGTCTGCAGTTCGAGCTGCAGCCATTCGGGATCTGATTTGACGGCGGGGGCGTTGTTGGGAGTGAAACGGGCCTTGGATGTTATGGCTTTGAATGCCGCGCGGTAGTATGCGCCCGTGGTCGGGAAGTTGATGTCGTTTAGCGTGTTGAGCAGGAATGTCGCTCCGGCGGCGGCAGCGTTGCGTGAATAATGCGAGCGTCCCTTGATGTAGCTGTCGAGGCGGTTGTTGCGGTAGAAGCTTGACTCGGTGCGTCCGTATCCGGCCGTAACGTCGACTTTGGCATGTCGGCCGGCGGCGATACTCCAGCGCAGGTTGCCGTAATACTGTTTGTCGAGGATGAAGGTCGGCAGTTTGTCTTCAAAGAACAGCTTGTCGTTCTCGTAGAACTTGCGGCGCGAGACGACGGCCTCGATGCGAAGCTCCGAGGGTATGCCGGTGGCGAGCAGCAGGCGTCCGTTGGCCATGGCGGCCATGTAGCTCTGGCCTATCCAGGCGTTGATGTCGGCGCCTACCGAGCGGAAGCTCAGGGTCGAATAGCCGGCCGAGAGGAACAGATAGCTGTTGCTCGACGAGGTGATATAGCCGCCGAAGCCGGCCTTGAAGTCGTCTTTGACCGACGCCCTGACGTTGAGGTCGAAAAGGCCGGTGCTGTCGTCGTAGACGGCGTTGAGGGCCAGGTCGCGTATCTTGCCTGACGATATGGCGCGGTAGTATGCCTCGCGGGCCTCGGTGATGCCGAAGGTGTCGGCCTTGTGGTTGCGGGTAAACAGATATTCGAGATATTTGTTTTGGTTGGGTGTGGCTCCGGTGACTTTCACCGAGTCGAACCGCAGATAGGGGCTCCGTGATTTGAAGACGGCACGGCGCAGACGGCGTTCGGTCGAGTCTGAGCGCGTCGTTATGCGGTTCTTTATCGAATCCATCATGGCCATGGCGTGACGGTAGCCGACCTCATAGATGCGACGGGCTTTGGGAAAGTCGAGCAGCCCGAACTCGTTGAGGTCGATGCGCAGCTTGATGCCCTCGTCGGCCGGAAGGCTGTAGTCGTTGTTCTGGACAATCATGTTGCTCAGCTGGTCGACGATAGATGTCTGGGGACCGGTCTCGGCTGTCGACACGTCGACGCCTATCATTATCGAAGGCGCGAAAGTCTGCCGCATGACGTCGACGGGGAAGTTGTCGTAGATGCCGCCGTCATAGAGCAGGCTGCCGTCGATTTCGGTAGGCTGGAAGACCGCCGGGAAGCTCATCGAGGCGTGTATGGCGTCGCCGAGCGAGCCCGATGAAAGCACTTTCTTGCGTTTGGCGGCGACATCGGAGGCCACGCAGCGGAATGGCACCATCAGCCGGTCGAAGTTGCCTCCGCACTGGGCCGTGTAGGCCGAGAAAAGGTCCATGAACGCGAAATTCATCGGCAGGGGCGATATGATGCTCTGCGGTACGGCCGATTTTGTCATCGTCGAGTCGCGGCGCAGGTTGAGGTCGATACTCATTGACGTCGGCGTGGTCTTCTCGTCGGTGAGCAGGAAAGTGAGGCGCGGGTCTATGCGTCCGGTCGACCAGTAGCTGAACGGGCGTGAGAGTATCAGCCCGAGCATTTCTTCGGGCGTGTATCCGGCGGCATAGAGGCCGCCGACAATAGAACCCATCGAGGTGCCGGTGATATAATCTATGGGAATGTCATTCTCTTCGAGTGCCTTTATGACGCCGATGTGGGCAATGCCTTTGGCACCGCCGCCGCTGAGCACCAGGCCTACAGACTGATGGCCTTCCCGGGCCGGCTCAGAGGCCGCCCCGGGAGATGCGCTCATCAAAATCAGTAGAGCCGAGAAGATCGCAGTAATACATCTCATCGTCATAGATCGCATGATTTTAAGCTCAGTGAGAATAGTTGAAATCAAATTTGTAACACCGGCGAGGCCGGTTTTGTTCATCGCTTGTCGTTGCCGTCGCTGATAAACGAGTCTTTGAAGCCGAGGAAATAGAGCACGCCGTCGAGGCCGATGGTCGAAATCGACTGGCGGGCGGTCTGTTTTACCTTCGGTTTGGCATGGAAGGCGATGCCGAGGCCGGCTGTCGTCAGCATCGGCAGGTCGTTGGCTCCGTCACCGACAGCGATGGTCTGCGCGATGTCGATGTTCTCGACCTGGGCTATGATTCTGAGAAGTTCGGCCTTGCGTTTGCCGTCGACGATGTCGCCGACATAGCGTCCGGTGAGTTTGCCGTCGGCAATCTCAAGCTCGTTGGCATAGACATAATCGAAGCCGAAGCGCTGTTTGAGCCTGTTGCCGAAATAGGTGAAACCGCCCGACAGTATCGCCGTCTTGAACCCCGTACGCTTGAGCACGGCCATCATGCGGCTGACGCCCTCGGTGACTGGCAGATTGTCGGCTATGTCGGCCATGACGCTTTCGTCGAGTCCTTTTAGCAGAGCCACGCGGCGCTTGAAGCTCTCGCAGAAGTCGATTTCGCCGCGCATGGCGCTCTCGGTGATGGCTTTGACCTGATCGCCGACGCCGGCGCGCATCGCCAGTTCGTCGATGACCTCGGTCTCGATCAGAGTTGAGTCCATGTCGAAGCATATCAGCCGTCGGCAGCGGCGGAAAACGTTGTCCTGCTGGAGCGAGATGTCGAAGTCGTCGGTGTTTGAGATCTGCATCAGGCGGCGCTGCATCTCGGCTGTGTCGTGCGGGTTGCCTCGGACCGAAAACTCGACGCACGACTTTGACTGCGGCGTCTCGCTTTCGTCAAGTGGCATTCGGCCTGTCAGACGCTGTATCGCGTCAATGTTGAGTCCCTGGCGTGCTATCTCGTCGGAGACGAGGGCTATATGGCGCGCTGTCAGTTTGCGGCCGAGTATGGTGATGATCCAGCGGTTCTTGCCCTGCATCGACACCCATTCTTCATAAGCCTCGACCGTGATGGGTGTGAATCTGATTTTGACACTCAGTTCATAGGCTTTGAAGAGCAGTTCTTTCATGATGTCGCCCGATACGTCGCTCGAGGTCTTGAAGAGTATGCCCAGCGACAGCGAGTGATGGATGTCGGCCTGACCGATGTCAAGAATCTGGGCGTCGAAGCGCGCCAGTATCTCTGTCAGCGCCGATGTGACGCCGGGGCGGTCATAGCCCGAGATATTGATGAGTATTAATTCGGTTTTCATTGTTCTTTGGTTGACAGACAATTGTATAGATTATCGCAGCCCGATTCGAGCAGGTCGAGCACGAGCTCGAAGCCTTCGGCGCCTTCGTAATATGGGTCGGGAATAGCGTAGCAGCGCATGGCTTTTGAGACAAAGGCGGCCATTTCGACGATTTTGTCCTCGGCTTCGGGTGTCGGTGCCAGCCGCCGCAGGTTATCTAAATTCGAGCGGTCCATGGCTATGATCATGTCGAAACGGTCGAAGTCGCTCTCCGTGACCTGGCGGCAGCGGTGTGTCAGCTCATAGCCCCGGCGCCGCGCGTGCACTCTCATGCGGTGGTCGGGCAGGTCGCCTATGTGATAGTTGCCCGTTCCGGCCGAGTCGAGCGTGAAACGGTCTGATGCGTCACGGCTGTCTGCGATGGCCTGCATGACCCCTTCGGCGGCAGGAGAGCGGCAGATATTGCCGAGACAGACAAAGAGTATGCTCACCTTGTCTTTGCCGGCGAGAGCGGCGATGAGACGTCGAGCCCGCGCATCGGCGGGTGTGAATAGTGATGGTGTTGACATTGGCGTTTGTTTGGTGATGCAAAGGTAGCCATAAAAAGCAAAACCGCCCAATTGACGGGCGGTTTTGTTATAGAGGGTTTATATTACAGCGGTTTCGTTATTTCTTGATGAATTTTTTGCCGCCTGAGATATAGATGCCTGCGGGGAGCTGGCCTGCGGTGGCCTTGTCGGCTACGCGGATGCCCTGGAGGTTGTAGACTGCTTCGTTGGCGTCGCCGTTCTCAACGGTGATGTTGCCGATGCCGTCTGATTTGAGCGCGAGCGATACAGTGGCGTTGCTCTCGATGTCGAAGGTGAAGCTGCCGTCTTCGGCGGGTGTCAGCTCGGTGTCATCGACTTTGACGACGAGGGCTTTCGAGTCTTCGGTCGCGGGTGCGATGGTGAAGTTTGTCTTGCCTACGGCCTTGACGGGCGAAACTGCTGCGTCGACTGTGGCGAGGATGTCTTTCTTGATGACATATTCGGCGAGGTCGACGTCTTCAGTCTTCTCGAATGTCACGTCATAGACGGGAACTTCGCCGCCGGCGCTCTCGAAGAAGAAGAGCTTGATGACATCGTTGTTGACTGCGTTGATCTCGACATATGACGAGATTGATTTCTCCCATTTGGCGTCATTGACATAGAGCACGGGGTTGCCGTATACACTGTTGATGTTCAGAGTCTGGTCTTCGGGACGGAAGTTGACGATGTTATAGCCGTCAACGAGGGTGATCTTGGGGTCATATACGAGCGACCAGCCTTCACGGAAGTCGATATATGTCGACGACGAATACTGGAGATTGCTGATATAGAGAGCAAGCTTGTCTTCGCGCACGATAGGTGCGGCCACGATTGTCACGGGGCTGGCGTCGCTGACGGTTACAGACGCATATGAGCCGTAAATCATGTTGTCGCCTTTATATTCGACGGTCTTCAGTTCATAGCCGTCTTTAGCGGTGATGCGGAATGTGGCTGCGCCTTCTTTGACGGGAATCTTGTTCTCGCCGTCGGTGATTGTCTGGGCGACCTCATTGAGATAGCAGTTGATGCCTTCGGCGCCGGTGATGTCGAGAACGGCATCAAAAGCCTCGAGCTTGTGGGCCTTGATTTCGATGCTGTTGTCGCATATTACGGGGCTGATTACGCAGGCGGGGCCGTAGAGAGTCTTTCTTGCGCCGTTGATGAGCACTTCGTCGATCTTATAGTCGTTGGCGTCGAAGTAGATGCGCAGGTCGGCGTTGGGGGCTACATCAAAGCCTTCAGCCGAGAGATAGTTCTCGACGGCGACTTCGTTGACCTCCACTTTGGAGATGGCCTCAGCGGGACCGTCGAGGCTGATCTTGGTCTTGAACGCGAATCCTTCGGGATATTTCGCCGTGACGTCGATGGTCTTGACGTAGACAGGGGCGTCGCCGCTGTTGTCGACGAGGTTGATGACATATTTGTTGCCGTCAGGCGTGATGTCGGTGCCGTCGGCTGTAACTTTATAGAGCGACATGTTGCTTGTGCGGGGCGAGATGGTCAGTTTCGACTCGTCCTCGGGATTGTATGCAACGGTCACAGGCGATTCGGTGGGCTTGATGTCGGTCTTGCCGCGTGTGATGGTGACAAGGGCAGGGTCGTCGATGTTGACAGTCACGCTCTCAGAGCGGTATTCGGCCTCGCTGACTGCGGTCAGAGTGTAGGTCACCTGGTCGGGATCCCAGCTGCTGTGATAGATGTTATAGTATCCGTTGGAGTTGGTAGACTCGGCATAGCCTTCGTCGTCTTTGAGCGACGCGATGGCTGTCGGGTCCATTTTGATGTAGACTTCCTCTGATGAGCTGAGTGTGAATTTGTTTTCACCGTCGGTGAGATCGAGAGGCGTTCTGTCGCCGCTCCAGTAACTTGTTGTTTTGAACGCTTCGGCGACATACTGTGCGCCTTTGACGTCGAGTGTGAGCTCCCATGCCGAGGCTGTCGTCACGGCGGCTATGAGAGCAAACAGTAGTAGACTTAACTTTTTCATAAAATTTGTAAATCAGGATTTATTTGACATATATCTTTTTGCCGCCTGTGATATAGATGCCGGCGGGCAGTGTGTTGATGAGACTGGCGTTTTCGGCGTCAAGCACTTTGATGCCCTGCAGGTTGTAGACATCCGATGGTGCGTCGGCAGAGTCTGTGATGACAGATTCGACTCCGGCAGGAATAATGTTGAAGCTGTATGCCTCTGACGGTTCGCTCGAGACGTAATAGTCGACTGAGGAGCCGTATGCGTCCCATATTTCTTTTACGGCAGTGACCGTGAACGAGACTGTCTCGTTTTTAAGCAAGTCGGTGAGGGGGAGTGTCACGCTGTTGGATTCGATTTTTGCGTTGATCAGGGGAGCTGACATTGTCTTGCCTGCCTTGAGATTGCAGCTTACCTCGACGTTGTCGATGTAGAGCCAGCCGCCCATGGCGGCGAATTCGATTACCGATGTGCCTTTGCCGCCTTTGAGGGTCGCTTCGACGCTCTTCCATTCGTCGAAGATGTCGCGGTAGCTCTTGCTGTCGACTGTTGTCAGCACATTGTCGGCGATGTTGCCGAGGCGGATGACGGGCGAATAGTGCGCACCGCTGAGTTCATCCACGTTATAGAGGTCGGCTTTGACGGTTATCTCGCCCTCGGCGCCGGAGAGGTCCATATAATTGCTCTGAAGGTAGACTTCGTGGCCATAGGCAGATTTGGCCGTGCCGTCGAGACCTATGGCACCCTCGATGGTGAGAGCGTATTCTGCCAGCCAGTCAGGCAGACCGTTTGTGCCGTCAAATAAGACCTGGTCGTCAAGATAGACAGGGCTGAGATAAGAGCCGCTGAGGCCTATCTTGTCAAAATTTTCGCGGCAGATGATAAATTTCTCGTCAGTCTTGGCCGTGTGGTTGCGTCTGGCGTCGACAATATAATATTGTGTGCCCTCGACTGCGTTCCATGACAGTTTGACGCTTTCATTGTCGTAAGTGGCGGTGAGGCCGGTGGGTCTGAGCAGTGCCTCGACTTTTATCTTGTTGGATTCGGGTGACACTTTGCCTCCTTTTGTCGCTTTGACGACATAGTGATATGCCTTGCCTTTTGTGTCGATATTGGTGAAAGTATATGATGTGCCGTTGACTTTAAGGTCTCTGTGGATATAGGTGCGTGTCTTGTAGCGGTCTGCGGCGACGGTAAAGAGGTCGATCAGATAGCCGTCGGCGCCTGCCACAGCATCCCAGTTGGCTGTGAAGCCGTTGTCGGTGAAATTGGTATGGGCTTTCGCTACGGGAGCATTGACATACGGTTCGAGAAATTTGATTTCGATGTCATCGACATAGGCGGCTGCGTCATAGCCATAGAACTGGAAGAAGTATTTCTTGTCTTTGCTGCGTTTGAAGTCGTAGTAGAATTTATACTCGTTCCATTCGTCATAAGTGTTGCCATAGTCGCGCTGGAAGTAGCGGAAGTCATTGGGGTCGTTGAGGTTCACCTCATACATGTCGCAGCAGATCCAGTCTCTCACGGCCTCGGCGTCGTTGCCTTTGCCTTTGCGGGCGCGCAGGGTGATGATGACGTTGCCTTCATACTGAGAGAGGTCGAGGTCGGGCGAGGTCAGAGCGCCGCTGAGGCCGCTTTCGGTCAGGCCGATATAGGCGCATCCGCCTGCCTGATACAGCTGCTCGCCGCCCCACTGGCCGCTGTTGGGCGTGAAGCTTGTCGGCAGCCAGCCGGCTTCGGTTGATACGGGTGTTGTGGCAGGAGTCTCGATGCTGCCCTGGGTGAACGCCGAGAAGTCTTCCTTGAGGACGAGTGACACTTTGAATGTGTCGGCTTCGTTGGCGACGACATAGCCGGGTGTTTTAAGTGTCAGCTCCCGGGCTGTCTTGGCATGGTGTTTGAATCGTAGGGTGTTTGCCGGAAAGGCGCTGGCGGCGCCCAGCAAAATGAAACATAGAATAGTGTAAAATTTTTCCATTGGAAGTTATTTAAGTTTAATGTGTGGCAAAATTACTCAAATTTTACAAATGGCATATCTTTTTGAGCTAAAAAATATGCTCATGGTGACATTTTTTATCCGCGATGCGAATAAAAAGGCACCGTGACTCATTCGGCCGGTGTGCGGCGCTGTAATCACGGTGCTTGTAAGGTATTAATTTATGCCGCGTGCCGGCGTTTCGGGCGGTCCCGCGGCTTTGGCGGTGTGTCAGTTGTTGCCGCCGCGGTTGCCGCCGTCACGGCGCGGGCCGCGGTTGTCGCGGCGCGGACGGTCGCCGTTGTCACGGCGGGG
>CABUPJ010000050.1 GCA_902493335.1 uncultured Porphyromonadaceae bacterium | reverse complement strand
ACACGCGAAAATCTGCTCGACGACTGACAGCCTTGGCGATAACATTTATTTTTAAACAAGCTCTAAATAATGGCAAAACAACTTTGGAACAAGGGCTTTGAACCCGACCGCTTGATCGAGGAATTTACTGTCGGCCGTGACCGCGAGCTTGACCTCCGTCTGGCTGCCTACGACGTGCAGGGCTCGATGGCACATATACGCATGCTTCAGAAAATCGGGCTGCTGACAGCCGACGAGCTCGACCGGCTGCTCCCTGCGTTGCAGGAAATCGCCGACAGCATCGCCAAGGGTGACTTCATAATCGAGGATGGCGTGGAAGACGTACACTCGCAGGTTGAATTCCTTTTGACATCGCGCCTCGGCGACGTCGGCAAGAAAATACACTCGGGCCGTTCGCGCAACGACCAGGTCCTCGTTGACCTGAAACTGTTCTTCCGTGACGAGCTTTGCCGTATCACCGACTCGGTAAAGAGGCTTTTTGACTGTCTTATAGCTCTTTCAGAGGAACATAAGGATAAGCTCATGCCCGGCTACACGCATCTTCAGGTGGCTATGCCGTCATCGTTCGGCCTGTGGTTCGGCGCCTATGCCGAGTCGCTGACCGACGACATGCAGCTCGTCACGGCGGCTTATAAAATCACAAACCAGAATCCTCTCGGCTCGGCGGCGGGCTACGGTTCGTCGTTTCCCCTCGACCGCGAGGAGACCACCCGGTTGCTCGGCTTTGCCAATCCCCACTATAATGTCGTCGCCGCGCAGATGAGCCGCGGCAAGACCGAGCGCGCCGTCGCGTCAGCCATTGCCGCCGTGGCCTCGACTCTCGGTCATCTCGCCATGGATGTCTGCATGTGGATGTGCAATAATTTCGGCTTCATCTCTTTCCCCGACGAGCTGACCACAGGCTCGAGCATCATGCCTCACAAAAAGAATCCCGATGTCTTCGAGATCATGCGCGGTAAATGCAACCGGCTTCAGGCCGTGCCAAACGAGCTCGCGCTCCTTACGGCCAATCTGCCCCTCGGCTACAACCGCGACCTGCAGCTGATGAAGGATATACTTTTCCCCGCCACATCCGAGCTTGTCGAATGTCTCGACATGGCCGGGTTCATGCTCCGTCATATCCGTGTAAAGGATAATATCCTCGATGACCCGCGCTATGACTATATCTTCACGGTCGAAGATGTCAACCGTCTTGTGCTCGGCGGGGTTCCTTTCAGGGATGCCTACCGCCAGATCGGCGAGGCCGTGCAGAAAGGCGAATACCGGCCGACCCGCGAAGTGCGTCACACCCATCTCGGCAGCATTGGCTGTCCGGCCAACAATCAGATTGTAAAAAAGATGGATGCACTGACCGATCCGATACTCGCCGGTAAGAAGTTCTGAATCCTTTCTTCTCCGAGGATAAATCATACGCACTTTCCCGTTATTCCGCTTTGAAAATTTGTCGGGACGGGAAAGTGTTTTTATCTTTGCAGCCGAATGGTCAGGGAACCGGGTCAGAATCCCGGACAGTACCCGCTGCTGTAAGTTCTCAGTCGTTTCCGACGCAATAAACGCCACTGGAGCCGCCGCTTTCGGGAAGGCGCGCCGGAAGAGAAAAGTCAGAAAACCTGCCGTTCAGCTTTTAACCGTATCAGCCGACGGGTTTATTGGCAATGAGATGAAGATAACGCTTAGACATATATTTCTGACAGTCGTCGTGTCGCTTATGGCGGCGCTCCATTCGTGTATGCGCTGGGATTACGCCGACGAGGGCACTGATTTCAACATCACGGCGCCCGGACTGTTTATCATCAACGAAGGCAATTTCCAGTATGGCAACGCCACACTGAGTTTCTACAATCCCGCCGACCGCACGGTCGAAAACGAGGTGTTTTCGCGTGCAAACGGCATGAAACTCGGCGACGTGGCTCAGTCGATGACGATTCATGGCGGTCTCGGATGGGTCGTTGTCAACAATTCGCACGTCATCTTTGCCATCGACACCGACACGTTCAAGGAACGCGGACGCATCGAGAATCTGACCTCGCCGCGCTATATCCATTTCGTCAGCGACGACAAGGCCTACGTCACCCAGATTTGGGATAACCGCATCTTCATCGTCAATCCCAAGACCTACAGCATCACGGGCACCATCACCGTGCCCGACATGGCTCAGAGCAGCGGCTCGACCGAACAGATGGTGCAGCTCGGACGCTATGTCTACTGCAACTGCTGGAGCTATCAGAACCGCATCATCAAAATCGACACCGAGACCGACGAGGTCGTGGCGAGTCTCACCGTCGGCATACAGCCCACGTCGCTCGTCATCGACCGTTATGACCGTCTGTGGACCATCACCAACGGCGGTTATGCCGGCAGTCCCTACGGCTACGAGGAGCCGGCGCTTCACCGCATCGACCTCGAAACTTTCTCTGTCGACGCCACCTATCGTTTCAGACTCGGCGACAGTCCGTCGGAGATATGCATCAACGGCGCCGGCGACCGTATCTATTGGATCAACGACGCCGTCTGGGAGATGGATGTCACGGCCACATCGCTGCCCGTCAGACCTTTTCTTGTCTCGCGTGACACCAAATATTATGGTCTGACGGTCGATCCGGTCAGCGGCGAGGTCTATGTCGCCGACGCCATCGACTATCAGCAGCAGGGCATGATTTACCGCTACACTCCCGACGGTCAGCTCATCGACGAATTCTATACCGGCATCACCCCCGGCGCATTTTGCTGGAAATTACATTAATTCACAATGCACAATTCACAATGCACAATCAAGGGGCAATGCATAATTCACGATTAGATTGAATTCAGAATGAAAAAAGACACCGACAATACGATAGCTGTAAAGAGCAAGGCCTTTGCGATAAGATGTATAAGGCTTTATCAATATCTCACCGAAAACAAGAAAGAATTTGTCATGTGCAAACAATTACTTCGGAGCGGCACCAGTATCGGAGCTAATGTGAAGGAGGCTTTGCGTGGTCAGAGTAAGGCAGATTTCGGTGCGAAGATGAATATTGCATTAAAAGAGGCTTGTGAATCAGAATATTGGCTTGAATTGCTCGTTGAGACAGATTATATCACCCAAGAAAGTTTTAACAGCATGACGGATGATTGCAAGGAGATTATACGCTTATTGACGGCAATAGTTAAATCGACGTTTCAATGTTCATGAACAAATGCTATAAGGTCATCATATTATTGTGCATTGTGCATTGTGCATTGTGCATTCCCGCATGGAGCCAGAAACAATTGAGGGAATTAGTCGTGACGGCGAAGAGGCCGATGAAGGATATCGGCGTTCAGAAGACGACATTCGATTCGCTCGCTCTGAAGGAGAACATAGCTCTGTCGATGGCCGACGTCCTGACATTCGGCTCGTCGGTCTACGTCAAGAGCTACGGTCGTGCGACTCTGTCGACCATCGCCTTCCGCGGCACCTCGCCGAGCCATACCCAGGTGACCTGGAACGGCATGCGCATCAACAATCCCATGCTCGGCATGACCGATTTCTCGACCATACCCGCATATTTCATCGACCGCGCGTCACTGCTCCACGGCACATCGAGCGTCAACGAGACCGGCGGCGGTCTCGGCGGCCTCGTCAGCCTCGGCACGGTGGCCGATGTAGATTCGGGCCTTAACGCCCAGTATGTCCAGGGCATAGGCTCGTTCTCGACCTTTGACGAATTTGCCCGCCTGACCTACGGCGACGACCGCTGGAGCGTGTCGACGCGCGTCGTCTACTCCTCGTCGCCAAACGACTACAGATATACCAACCACGACAAGAAGGTCAACATCTATGACGACGACCACAACATCATAGGCAGCTATCATCCGCGCGAACGCAACCGCAGCGGTGCTTTCAGGGATTTCCACCTCCTTCAGGAGGTCTATTACAACGCCCTCAACGGCAACCGGTTCGGACTCAATGCCTGGTATACAGGCTCAAACCGAGAGCTGCCGATGCTCACGACCGACTACGGCGACGAGCGTGATTTCGAGAACCGTCAGCGCGAAAACACCTTCCGCGGCATCCTCTCGTGGGATCGCAGTGGCGAGAAATTGCGTTTCGGCCTGCGCGGCGGCTATGTCCATACGTGGATGGCCTACGACTACAGCCGCGAAATCACCGAAGGCAACCGCGTCAACATGACGCGCTCGCGAAGCCGCATCAATACCTTCTTCGGGCGCTTCGACGGCACATACAATCCGTCGAAACGCTGGATTTTCACGCTCGGTCTCACCGCACATCAGCATTTCGTGCGCAGCGAGGACAAGCAGATCATACTTCAGGAGGGCGACAAGGATATCGTCGGCTATGACAAAGGCCGCATCGAGCTGTCGGCCTCGGCGTCGGCCAAATGGCAGGCGACCGACCGCATAGGCCTGTCGGCGGTAATCCGCGAAGATATGTTCGGCGATTCGTGGGCGCCCGTGATTCCGGCCTTCTTTGCCGATGCCCTGCTGTCGCGCGCAGGCAATATCATGCTGCGCGCCTCCGTGTCGAAAAATCATAAATTCCCGTCGCTCAACGATATGTATTTTCTCCCCGGCGGCAATCCCGACCTGCGCAGCGAAGACGGCTGGACCTATGACGCGGGCATCAGCTTCGACACAGGTTCGACGAAGCCCCTACCGTTCAGCGTCGGCGGCGGTCTGACATGGTTTGACTCGCATATCTCCGACTGGATAATCTGGCTGCCGACGACAAAGGGCTTTTTTTCTCCGCGAAATGTCAAGGATGTCCATTCATACGGCCTCGAAGGGCGTCTCAACGTCGCTTTCGAGCCTGCCCGGGGCTGGCTCGTCGACCTCAACGGATCATATTCGTGGACGCCGTCGGTCAACCGCGGCGAGAAGATGTCACCCGCCGACCAGTCGGTCGGCCGCCAGCTGCCTTACGTGCCGCGGCACTCGGCGTCGCTCACCGGCCGCCTGAGCTGGCGCTCGTGGAGCTTTCTTTATAAGTGGGCTTATTATTCAGAGCGCTACACGATGAGCAGCAACGACTATACGCTCACCGGCCATCTGCCGGAATATTTCATGAGCAACATATCGCTCGAGAAAAATCTCTCGTTCAGGCCCGTCGACCTGCAGTTGAAACTCGCCGTCAACAACCTCTTCAACGAAGATTATCTGTCGGTGCTCTCGCGGCCGATGCCGGGCATCAATTTTGAATTTTTCATAGGTATCACACCCAAATTCAACCGTAAAAAATGAAGCGTTCCATAAAGCTTTTCCTGCTCACACTGCTGACGCTGATCGCGTTAAGCGCATGTAAGAATCGCACGACGGAGGCCCTTGTCTTCGACCGCGAGATTTATACCCCCGGGTATGCCTCGGGCTTCACCGTCAGGGGAAACGACGCGGGCAGCCTGCTCGTCACCGTCTCCAACCCCTGGCAGGGTGCCGACAGCGTCACGACGCAGCTGCTCGTCCTGCGCGGCGACGACCGTGTGCCCGAGGGCTTCGACGGTCAGGTGCTCGACGGCGAGGCCCGGCGCATCGTCGCCATGTCGTCGACCCACATCGCCATGCTCGACGCTGTCGGTCAGGCGGCGAGAGTCGTTGGCGTCTCGGGCAAGGAGTATATATCCAATCCGACCGTCACGGCCCGTCGCGACAGCGTCTGCGACGTCGGCTACGAAGGCAACATCGACTACGAGACTCTCGTGGCGCTCAGACCCGACATCGTGCTGCTTTACGGCATCAACAACGCCAGTTCGATGGAAGGCAAGCTGCGCGAGGCCGGCATCCCGTTTGTCTATGTCGGCGACTATCTCGAGCAGTCGCCGCTCGGCAAGGCCGAATGGCTTGTCATGCTCTCTGAGCTCGTCGGCCGCGGCGACCGCGGCCGCGAGAGTTTCGCCGAAATCGCCCGTAAATATAACGCGTTGAAAAATTCAGTCTCGGCCGACAGCCTCGACCGGCCTAAGGTGATGCTCAACGCTCCCTATAGCGGCACATGGTTCCTGCCGCCGGTCAACAGCTATGCCGTCACGCTCATCAATGACGCAGGCGGCAGTTTCATCCATGAGGGTAATAAGGGCAATTCGTCCGAACCGATTGATATCGAAGAGGCATATATGCTTGTGTCGCAGGCCGATGTGTGGCTCAACGCCGGTTCGACCGGCACCGCAGCCGACCTCGCCAAAGCTTATCCGAAGTTTGCCCCGCTGCCTGTCGTGAAAGAGGGCAGGGTGTATAACAACATCCTCCGCACAAACGCTGCCGGCGGCAACGACTACTTCGAGTCGGGCGTCGTGCGCCCCGACCT
This sequence comes from uncultured Porphyromonadaceae bacterium, assembly GCA_902493335.1. Taxonomy (GTDB): domain Bacteria; phylum Bacteroidota; class Bacteroidia; order Bacteroidales; family Muribaculaceae; genus CAG-873. The sequence continues at coordinate 17,517 of CABUPJ010000050.1, read as the reverse complement.
CGTCCTGCGCGACCTGATAAAGATATTCCACCCCGACCTCGTCGCCGACGACTTCGTCTATTACAAACGGCTTAAATGAAAGCGAAATATTTTGCAAAATCAGATATAAAAGCTAACTTTGTATTACCTAAAACCGTCACGTGTGACACAATTAAGTAATTCATGTTGATAGAACGACCTATATATCTGAAAAAATTGATAGAATCGCGTCATAACCACATGATTAAGATAATCACCGGGGTAAGACGTTGTGGCAAATCATATCTTCTGTTTATATTGTTTACAGACTGGCTTAGAGAGCAAGGAGTTGAAGATTCTCATATAATACAGATAGATTTGGAAGACAGACGAAACAAAAATCTTCGCAATCCGGATAGTCTGCTTGAATACATTGACAGAAGAATGATTGACAATGGTATGTATTACATTATGGTTGATGAGATACAACATGTCGTGGAGTTTGAAGATGTGCTTAACAGTTATCTCAAAGTTAAAAATGCGGATGTATATGTGACAGGCAGTAATGCACGTTTTTTGTCGAAGGATGTGATAACGACCTTCCGTGGACGAGGTGATGAAATAAGAGTATATCCTCTTTGTTTTCGAGAGTTTATGTCTGTATACAATGGTACAAAGGAGCGTGGATTTGATGAATATATGACCTACGGTGGCATGCCCCAAATTGTGGAGCATGATAATTATGCCAAAAAATCGAATTATTTAAAATTATTATTTGATAATACATATATTCGCGATATAAAGGAACGTCATCAGATTCGCAACGACGAGATAATGGAGAATTTGATGGATATAATCTCATCTTCAATTGGTAGCCTGACTAATCCCACAAAACTTGCGAACACGCTTCAAAGTGTCAGACATGAGAATATCAGCAATAAAACGGTTGGTAATTATCTTGAATATATATGTGATGCTTTTATGGCTGAGAGAGTTGCGAGATATGATGTTAAGGGGAAGAAATATATAGACAGCCCTTATAAATATTATTTTGTAGACCCTGGTCTTCGCAACGCACGCTTAAATTTCAGGCAGAAGGAACCGACACATCTGATGGAAAATATTATTTATAATGAGTTGAGAGTTAGGGGTTATAATGTTGATGTAGGAGTGGTGCGCGTCGTAAGTCGTGATGCGGATTTACGACAAAGTCGATCACAATTAGAAATAGATTTTGTTTGTAATCTTGATAGCAAAAAATATTATATACAATCGGCCTATCGTTTGCCTAATGAGGAAAAAATAAAGCAAGAAGAAGCTTCCTTGCGCAAAGTAGATGACTCTTTTAAGAAAATAATTATTCTTGGAGAGGATATACTTGTACATCGAAATGAAGAAGGGATAACGACGATGGGGATATATGACTTTTTGCTTAATCCCAATTCATTAGATTTATAGTTCTAAAAGTGAGATGTTTATAATAAACGCTAATGAAAAATCGGACGGCCATATTATTCATTGTTATAGGCTTGGCGACGGCGGCGCTTTTTGTCGTCGACCTTGCCGTCGGCTCGGTCAATATACCGCTCGGGCGCGTTTTCGCCGTTCTGGCGGGCGCCGACAGCGACCCGATGACCTCGGCAATAGTCATTAATTTCCGTCTCGTCAAGGCCGTGATGGCTCTTACGGTCGGCGCGGCGCTGTCGGTCAGCGGCCTCCAGATGCAGACTCTCTTCCGTAATCCTTTGGCCGGTCCGTACGTGCTGGGCATCAGCTCGGGCGCGTCGCTCGGCGTGGCGCTGTTCATGCTCGGTGCCCCTCTTTTAGGCCTGCCGGCGCTTGTCTCGTCGCTTGGCATAGCCGGCGCTGCCTGGGTCGGCGCTGCCGCCGTACTCATCGTCGTGGCGGTCGTCGGCCACCGCATCAAAGACATAATGGTGATACTCATTCTCGGCATGATGTTCTCGTCGGGTGTCGGCGCCATCGTGCAGATTCTCCAGTATCTCAGCCGCGAGGAAGCCCTCAAGAATTTTGTCATCTGGACGATGGGTTCGCTCGGCGACGTCACAGTCTCGCAGCTGTGGATTATCATTCCCGCCGTCGCCGTCGGTTTTATACTTGCCGTCGTCACCATCAAGGCGCTCAATCTCCTGCTTTTCGGACAGGAATATGCCGTCACGATGGGTCTTGATATCCGTCGCTCGCGACTGCTGATTTTCGCTTCGACGACACTGCTTGCAGGCACGGTAACGGCTTTCTGCGGCCCGATCGGCTTCATCGGCCTTGCCATGCCTCATGTGACGAGGCTGCTGTTTGCCCGCGGCGACCACCGCGTGATGGTTCCGGCGACAGCCCTGACGGGCGCTGCCGTGATGCTCGTCTGCGACATTGTCTCCAAACTCTTCCTCTTGCCTGTCAACGCCATAACGGCGCTCCTCGGCATACCGGTCGTTGTCTGGATTGTCTTACGCAATAACACCATGACCCGATGATAGAACTACGCGATCTCACCATAGGTTTCGGCGACAACACGCTGATCGACAAGGCGACGGCCACAATCGGCGGCGGTAGCCTGACTGCGCTGCTCGGACGCAATGGCAGCGGCAAATCGACCCTCCTGCGGGCCATCGCCGGCCTCAACCGACGTTATGATGGCACGATTACTGTCGGCGGTCTCGATGTGGCTGCGACGCCGTCGCCGAGGCTTGCCCGCGCGCTCGCCTTCGTGTCGACCGAACGCACACGCATCGCCAACCTCAGCTGCCGCGACGTCGTCGCCCTCGGCCGCGCGCCCTATACCGACTGGATCGGCCGCCTGTCTAAGGACGACCGCGACATCGTCGACGACTCGCTCGAAGCCGTCGGCATGGCCGCGTATGCCGACCGCAGTCTTGACCGCATGAGCGACGGCGAGTGTCAGCGAGTGATGATAGCGCGTGCATTGGCTCAGACGACGCCCGTCATTCTGCTCGACGAGCCGACGTCGTTCCTCGACCTCCCCAACCGCTATGAACTCTGCAGCCTGCTCGGCCGCCTCGCCCGCGAGCACGGCAAGACGATACTCTATTCGACCCATGAGCTTGATATAGCCCTGAGGCTCAGCGATGCCATAGCATTGATAGACACGCCGCGCCTCGTCTGTCTGCCGGTCGACGAAATGGTCGCCGCGGGTCACATCAACCGCCTGTTTCACCTCGATATGTTATACCGCAGAGATTGATGGAAAAATATCCGGACTATACCGTCGAAGAGCTGACAGCTGAGATTCCGGTCGCCGATTATATCGCCGGCTACCGCGACGCCGATAAATTCATACGTTTCTGCCGCGAGTGTCCCGGCTATGGCGCGAGCTGGGGCTGTCCGCCCTTCGAGTTCGACGCCGATGCCGAGCTGCGGCGCTATGAGAGAGCGGTTATATATGCTACAAAAATTGTGCCTGCCCGACCACTGCTCTTGTCTGAAGTGCAGGATTTCATACGTCCCGAACGTCTTAAGATAGAGCGCCGGTTGCTCGAACGCGAGCGCGAAACCGGCGGCCGCGCCTTTGCCTATGTCGGACGTTGTCTCTATTGCGGCGACAAACCCTGTGCCCGGCTCAAAAAGCTTCCGTGCCGTCATCCCGACAAAGTGCGGCCGTCGCTCGAAGCCTTCGGTTTCGACATCGCCCTGACCCTCGGCCGCCTCTTCGGCCTCGAGCTCAAATGGGGCCACAACGGCTGCGCCCCCGACTATCTCGTCCTCGTCAGCGCCCTGTTTAAGTAAAAAATAGCGCTCTTTAAGTAAAATTTTGAACAGAAAAGCTTATTTTATTAGCTTTGCTGTTCAAAAAATGACTATATTTGCGCTATGAACAATCCATTAGAGCAAATAGGTAATATACCTGTGACGGCTTCTGCGCTGGAGTCTTTCTTCCCTCGGCTCAAAAGAGGCGACCAGAAAATAAGACTGCTTGAGCGCGAGCGGCAGCTTATACGCCTGAAGAAGGGGCTTTATGTCTGTAGCCCTGAGGTAACGGGTAAAATGCTGTCGACCGAATTGATTGCCAACCATCTTTACGCGCCGTCATATGTTTCTATGTCGACGGCATTGCGTTATTATGGCTTAATACCGGAGGCTGTATACGTCACGCAGTCGATGACATTAAAGCACGCGAGGAGCTTTGATACGTCGTTGGGCCGTTTCGAGTACACAGGCATATCAAAACAAGCCTTTTCAGTCGGGCTCACGTATGTGCAAAATGACGGTTATGCTTTTGTAATCTCGACGCCCGAAAAGGCTTTGTGTGATTTGATAGCCGCTTCCCCGCAGGTCAATCTCCGGTATCTTAAAGATGTCAGAACATATCTTGAAGACGACATAAGACTGGACATCGAGGCCTTCATGCAGATGGATGCGCGGATATTTGAGGAATACATAAAGGTAGGTAAGAAATCAGAATCCATACGTACATTATTGAAATATCTGAAACGATGAAAAACGACATTTATGACAGCATGCTCGCCGCATACGACATGACGACGGAACAGCAGAGAAGAAATGCCATTTTTGAGGTAAACCAGCAGGTGATACTCGCAGGCCTCTACAACGGCGGTTTCTTTAATGTGGCGGCTTTCTATGGCGGCACATGCCTGCGCATATTCCATGGTTTGCAGCGCTTTAGCGAAGATATGGATTTTTCGCTGCTCGTGCCTGACGACAATTTCGACTTTACAAAATATTTTCAGCCTATTATCGATGAGTTCGCTGTCGTAGGCAGAGATGTTGAGATTAAAAAGAAAGACAAGGGAAACTTCGGCAGGGTTGAGTCTGCCTTTCTCAAAGACAATACCGATGTCTATGACATCACTTTCCGCACAGACAGGTCTATTAAAATAAAAATCGAGGTTGACACGCAGCCGCCTCTTAATTTCAGGACAGAACAGAAGCTTCTTCTTCGGCCTCATTCATTCATGACACGCTGCTTCACGCTTCCCGATTTATTTGCCGGAAAGATGCACGCTTTGGTCTATCGTACTTGGAAAAACAGGGTCAAGGGTCGAGACTGGTATGATTTTGAATGGTATGTCAGACACAACATTCCTCTCGGATTTTCTCATCTTGCCGAGCGAGTACTTCAATTTAATAATGAAGTGGTTGACCGCGACGGATTCATGGCGTTGCTACAGAACCGGCTGGCATCGGCGAACATAAATCAGGTCAAAGACGATGTCATGCCCTTTGTCAGAAATCCCGAAGATCTCAGAATCTGGTCTAATGACTATTTTTTACAATTATCGAAGATGATGATATTGGAGTGAAGGGCTTGTTCTGTCTTTTATGTCAGCAATGCGGCCACTTCCTTGAAGGCGTAGGTGCCGAGGGTGCCGTCATGGCGGCGGAGGGTGATCGGGCCTGCGAGGTCGATGTCGGCGATTTCGGCCTCAAACACATCGCCCGTGGCGGCGTCGCGGTAGGGGTGAAAGCCGTCGTGGCGCCATAGCTGTGACATATAGCGGGTTTTGAGCGCCTCCGGGTCGGGCGCGATCTCGTAGCGGTCGAAATCGCCGACGATGCGCGCGGCAATCTCGGCCATCGTGGTGTCGAGGTCGTGTTCGTGTCCGGTGAGCATGACGACCGACACGGGATTGGGCGCGTCGCTGACGAAGCGTCGCTGGTTGATGTTGACGCCCGCGCCGACGACAGAGTGCGTTATGCCTTTGCCCGAAAGGGTGTTTTCGATGAGTATGCCGCAGATCTTGCAGTCGCCGGCATAGATGTCATTGGGCCATTTGACCGTCACCTCGGCGGCATCGCCGACAAGAGCGGCGATGGCGTCGCGCAGCGACAGGGCAACAGACATCGACAGCTCGAACTGACGCCGCGCCTCGATAGCCTCGGGACGCAGCAGAACGGAGAAAGTGAGGTTTTTGCCCGGCTCAGACTCCCATGTGTTGCCCCGCTGGCCGCGTCCTGCCGTCTGCGCCGTGGCGACGATGACGCTGCCGTGGCCGAGTTCGGCGGCGCGGGCGGCGAGCAGGCTGTTGGTCGATGCGGCGCTGTCGACCTTTATTATTTCGGGCTTCATGAGATGATGAGGTCGCGGCTGTTGTCGTCGTTGACACGTATGTCGACCCTGACGGCCTCGTCGGGCAGCAGCGAGCCCAGACGCTCGGGCCATTCGATAAGGCAGAGGGCGCCCGAGTCGAAGTAGTCGTCGACACCGATATCGTAGGCCTCGGCCTCGCTGTCGAGGCGGTAGAGGTCAAAGTGGTAGATGAGCGAGCCGTCGGCGGCGGTATATTCGTTGACGATGGCGAACGACGGCGAGTTGGCCTCGCCTTCGTCGACGCCGAGATGGCGCGCGAGGGCGCTGATGAAGGTCGTCTTGCCGGCGCCCATCTCGCCGTAGAAAGTGAAGATGCGGCGGTCACCGATCTGCGAGGCGAAGTCGGCCGCCGCGCGGCCGAGGTCAGCGACGTCTGAGATATGTATCACGTTCATTGTCATTTAGCTGTCAGGGTTATCAGCGGCACAAGCATCTCTTCGAGCGAGATGCCTCCGTGCTGGAAGGTGCCGGTATAATATTGTACGTAATAGTTGTAGTTGTTGGGGTAGGCAAAGAAGCTGCGGTTTGTGGCGAAGATGTATGCCGTCGACACGTTGGGCGCGGGCAGGCCGAATTTGACCGGCTGCTTGATTTCATAGACCTGTTTGGGGTTGTAGTTGAGGTTCTTGCCTAATTTATAGCGCAGGTTGGTGTTGGTGTTGCGGTCGCCGACAATCTTGATGGGGTTGTCGACGCGTATGGTGCCGTGGTCGGTCGTGAGCACAATCTTGTAGCCCTTGGCGGCGATGGTCTTGAACAGTTCGAGCGCCGACGAATGGCGGAACCACGACTCGGTCAGCGAGCGGTAGGCGGCGTTGGTCGACGCGAGCTCGCGTATCATCTTCGACTCCGTGCGCGCGTGCGACAGCATGTCGACGAAGTTGAGCACGATGACGTTGAGGTCATTGCCCTCGAGGCGGCTGAACTCGCTGATGAGCTTTTCGCCTGCGGCGCTGTCGTTGATTTTATTGTATGAGAAACGGCAGTGGCGGCGGTAGCGGTCGAAGAGGGTGGCGATCAGCGGTGACTCGTTGAGATTCTTGCCTTCCTCTGAGTCCTCGTCGACCCACAGGTCGGGAAACATCTTCTCTATGCCTACAGGCATGAGACCCGAGAAAATGGCGTTGCGGGCATATTGCGTCGCCGTCGGCAGAATCGAGGTGTAGAGCTCTTCCTCGATGGTGAACATATCGCTCAGCAGAGGCATCACCGTGCGCCACTGGTCGAGACGGAAGTTGTCGATGAGTATGAAGAAGACCTTCTCGCCTTTGTCGAGCAGCGGGAACACCTTGCGCGGCAGCACCTCGGGACTCATCAGCGGATGGTTGTCGGTCGTCACCCATGTCTCGTAGTTGCGTCTGACCCATTTGTTGAACTCAGAGTTGGCCTCGATTTTCTGCATGTCGAGCATCTCGTCCATGTTGGTGTCGGTCGACGCCAGCTCAAGCTCGCGGTAGACGAGCTTGCCGTAGAGGTCATACCAGTCCTCGATTGTCGACGCGCTGTTGATGAGGTGCGAGATGTTGGCGAAGTCCTCGCGGTAGTCGCGTGTGGCCTGGTCGGCCACGAGGCGGTCGCTGTGGAGTATCTTTTTTATCGCGATGAGTATCTGGTTGGGGTTGACCGGCTTGATGAGGTAGTCGGCTATTTTGTTGCCGACGGCCTGGTCCATGATGTTCTCTTCCTCGCTCTTGGTAATCATTATCACCGGCACATGCGGCAGGCTCTGTTTGATGCGCGTCAGGGTCTCGAGACCCGTGAGGCCGGGCATGTTCTCGTCGAGAATGATGAGGTCGAAGGGCTGGGCCGAAGCCATCTCGAGCGCGTCACTGCCGTTGTTGGCCGTGGTGACGTTATAACCCTTGTTTTTCAGGAACATCAGGTGAGGTTTGAGCAGGTCGATCTCATCGTCGGCCCAGAGAATATTATGTTGAGCGTTTGCTGCCATATAATCACGTTTTTATATCCAACAAAGGTAATAAAAATGCACAATGCACAATTCACAATGCACAATTATTAACATAACGCACAATCATGAACATAAGAACATAAGGTCAGAAGAACATAAGAATTTTTTTAGACAGAAAGACATAAAAGCAAAAAAATCGCCTGCAAGGCGATGATTTTACTGATAGCCGCGTAGGCCGAGGCGCTTCATGCGCCGGCCTGCGCGGGAAGATGGCCGCAAATGGACGGGCGTCTGCAAGACGCTGATTTATAACAACGCGCCTGCGCATGCCCTATCGGCCTGACTCTGATTGTGAATTGTGCATTGATTAAATATAAGAGAAAAAACGCAAGCCCGGCGGGGTGGGCCGGGCTTGTTGAAGGGAAATATTAGGGAGTAGGGGGATTATCGGGCAATCTTGATGGTCCTGGCATTGCCGGTGGTATCGCGCGCGGTGACGATGACGAAGCCCCGGGGCGCCTTTTCGAGTGAGAGCGTCGCGGCGGTGCCGTCGGCAGTGGCCGAGGCTATGAGGGCGCCGTTGATGTTATAGGCCTCGACCGAACGCAGACCTGCGGCAGCAGAGGCTGTCACTGAAGCAGTGGCCGTGTCGTAGGCGATCTTGATGTCAGAGTCGACAGCGACGTCTTCGACACCCGACTGCATGAGTCTGACGATGACCGGACGCGGGTTCTGGATGCCGGCCAGCTGAGAGGCATATTCATAGGCCATCAGGATATAGTATTCCTTGCCCGGCTCCATGGCCGGATAGCTCAGAACGGTGCTGAAAGGCGTGCGGCCTTCTTCGAGGAACATCGTCTTGCCGGCGTAGGTCAGAATTTCGACCGAGCCGTCGGCTTCTTCTGTCGTCGAGCAGAGGCAGGCCATCACGGGATAGGCGAAGTAGCCTGAATTGAGGGTCAGAGCCGACGAAACCTCAATGGCAGACGCGTCTTCGACAGTATATCTGATTTTCAGGCCGCCCGACGTGACATAGTCGCGTTTGGCGCCGGTGACTTCGGGATTTGCGGCGGTGACATTGGGTACACCGGGGTTGGGGTACATCGTGACCGGTTTGGTGATGTCCGACGAGTAGACGAGCATCGAGATTTCATCCATAAACGAAAGAACATATTCGGCCGGTTCCGACAGGCCGCCATATTGCTGCTGAAGCGCATAGAGCGGAGTTGTCCATTCGACCTTTTTCGACGAGTGGGGCGGCACTGTCACCAGCACACTCTCGCCGAGATATTCGAGTGTCTGTTTGCCGGCGAGCACGGGCGCAAGACCGGTCGTGACCTCGATATCATACGGATTGTTTAGCTCGGCCCATACCTTCGAGACGCAGCCATAGTAAAGATTGCCCTCGAAGCCGCCGTCGGTGATGTCTACCGACGGAGCCGGGAAATTCTCGACCGAATAGCTGTCGCCTTTCTTTGTCAGCACGACGTAATCATAATAGCCATAAGGCGTTTTGGTCGCGATCCAGTCGGCGTCGGGGTCGCTCAGCGACATGGTGACGACGCTGACCTTATAGGTGCCGTCAGAGAGACCCAGCTCTCCCAGCGCGATAGGAGTCAGCGACTTGGCCTCGAAGCCATAGCCCGACTGCACCTGCCACAGGGTCTGCGACGCGTCGCAGTAGACGGTCTCGCCCGGCGTTGTGCCCTGAGGTCTGAAGCACGCCCCGACCTTGAATCGCAGTGTCGAAGGGTTATAGTTGACCCACATCGCGCCGTTCTGCATATCGAGGTCAAAGACGAGCCTGCCGTTGCTGATCTCGGCGTAGAGCGAACCCATCTGGGTCATGGCGTCGGGCTGGGGCACGACAGGTTTGCCTGTCGGGGGCTGGATGCCGAAGACGGCGTCCTGGGTGAAGTTATAGCCTCCGCCGCCTCCGCCACCCGAGCCGAGGGCGTCGGGGTTGAGGGCGTCGAGCGAGAAATAGCCGTTTGACATGCCCGTCCATCCCCAGTTGAAGTGGAAGTAGCCTTCGCCGTCATAGCCGTCGCAGATAAACGAATGACCGCCTCCGATGGTCGACGCGCCGCCATAAAGGATAGGACCGACGTCCTTGAGGTTGTTGTAGATCATCTGCTCCCACTCGGTCGCCGAGTGGAACATGCGCAGGTCGTAGACGGCGTTGCCGTCGTAGTTGAAGAATCTGACAAGACCCTGGCGTATCATCATGGCGAGCGCGCCCGAAGAGTCGGTGCCGTAGTCCATCTTGACCGAATAGCCGCAGGCCTTCATGAGATAGGCGACCGCGTCGGCCTGTGCCTGGTTGTACTGGCCCGGATAGTAGGTGTCGAGCATATTGTCCCAGTCGAAGGCGCGGGCCGAGAAGTCGAGCGACAGCCTTTTCTGGATAGACGTCGACGTATAGGTGATTGTACCTTCGCCGCGTTCGGGATATTTCCAGTAGTTCATCACCTGTGCCATAGCCGTGGCGACGCAGCCCGTGTAGGTGCGGGTGAGACCGTCCTGTGGGCACATTTCGTTGTAGGGTGCCGTCTGGTCCCAGTCAGTAGCGATCATGGGCGCGATGGCCTGTCGGCCTGAGCGCGACGCCTTCAGTGCGGCCGACGCTGCCGAAAGGCCCTGTGGCTTGACGGGATTCCTGGCGGCATAGCGTATCTGGCGGGCATATTCGTCGATGAGCCATTGCATTGCCGGCGGTATATTGCCCGTGTCGAACGAGCCGCTGTCGGCATAGCCGAGCAGAGGATAAGCCTCGTCGTCGGCGCTCAGGAGCATATAGCCGTCATCGTCGGGGCGGTTGAAAATATATACGGCCGGAGTACCGGCGTCAGTCGTGGCTGTCATGACGAGCGACGGTCTGACACCGTTTTTGCCGGGAGCAGCCATCTTTTGCCGGACGCCTGACAGACGGGCAAGCGCCTCGTCGGGAGTGACAGTCGCGGCGACAGCCGACAGGGTTGTCATCAGCAGGGTGGCCGCAAGAAATAGGAATTTTTTCATGATTGATATTCTTGATGAAAAAGACGGTCTGTCAGATAGACCGAAACAGCCGGATGCTGCCATAAAACAGCATCCGGCATTTCGGATTCAGTCTGGTCTCAGACCGTTGTCAAACTTATTTTATCAGTGTCTTCTGACCGTTGATGATGTAGATGCCTGCCGGGAGATCTTTGACAGCGGCAGCCGGAGCGTTGACCATAACCACGCGGCCGTCGAGGGTCACGACAGTGACTTCGGCCGAACCGTTGAAGATGATGTCGGTGACACCGCTCTGTTTGTCGAAGTCATAGACAACCTCGATTGCCGGCGATTCCTGGGCGCCGTCGAGGGTGAATGCGTCTGATCTGATTGTGAGGACGTAGGTGCCGGCGTTGACAGGTGCGTTGGCGAATGTCAGCTCAAACGTGGGAACCTCGGCCCCTGCGACTGCCGTCACTTCGGGAGTCTCGCGGTAAGTATATTTCTTATCGGCCAGATAGATGCTGTATCGGTTGAACAGTTCGGCGGTCCCGGCGTTGGTAAACTCTACGGTTATCTTCGACAGATCGTTGACTTTGGTATCGCCCGAAGGTGTGACTCTATATGTATAGTCTTTCGGAGCGACAACGTCCCAGACATATTCGATGGCGGGGCTGTCGGTGCCTCCGATCGACAGTGCGCCGGCTTCGAGAGTTACTTTCAGTGCGCCTTCCTTGATGAGGGCTGTGTTGTAGATACCCATCAGCAGCATATTGCTTTCGGGCATTACTTCAAAGTCGCCTGCGGCGAGATCGACGCCGTCATAGTTGACTTTGATGCCGGCCTGATTCTTTATCGATACACGTGCGCTTTCGTCGAAGAGGAATGCCCAGTTGATGCCGTATTCACTGTAGATAATCGTCTTGTCGGGGCTTACTGTCCACTCGGTCAAGACGTTATGCTCGATGGTGTATGAGACGGTGATCATAGTGTTGCTGACACCGTCGATCGAGAATGTGCCTTCATCGATGATGAATCTGAGTGTGCCGAGAGGGGGCTGCTGCGCGCCTTCGGCCATGGTCAGGATAAAAGTCGGATGAGCGGCGCCCTCGACTGCTGTACATTCGAAGCCTGGAGCGGCATATGAGCTGCCGTTGGTGAGCATGAACGAGCTTTCAGAACCTATGAATTCAACTTTTTCGGCATCGGGGAACTCGATGGTCAGTTCGTTGAGTGATTCGACTTTAGAGTCGGGAGCGGGCGTCAGTTTCCATGCCGGCTTGAAGATGAAGCGGGCTGAGACGGCTTCGCTCGGCTCGCCGTCGACAGTGAACGCGCCTGCAGGGATGCTGACGGTATACTCACCTTCGGCGCACGGAGTCTCGGCAAACTGGATGAGATACTCGGTGCCGTATTCCTCGCCGTCGACAAAAGTGGTCGAGGTCGAGAAGCCTTCGCCCTCGAGAGTGATGGCGATATTGTTGTATTCGGCCTCACCGGCAGTCGGGAAAGTGATTGTCAGCTTCGAGAGGTCGCCGACAACAGAGCCGGGAGCGGGGCTTATCGGGTAGACGGGGTTCTCGGGGTCGATATTGAAGACAGCGGTGATTTCTGAATTCGATTCGCCTCCGCATGTCAGCTCACCGGCTGCGATGGTGAGTGTCCATGTGCCCTTCTCGGTGATGACGATGTCTTCGTCGTTTTCATCGACCGGTATGACAGAGATGGCGCGGGCCTCGAAATAGTTCCAGTCATAGCCGATCAGACAGTTACGGGTGGTCGTGCCGTTGCTGATAGTGGCGCTGCCCATATTGTCGAACATCGTGTAGGGAGTGTAGTCGGGGAATATGATTCTGACCGGACCGAGGGTCTTCAGTGCCGAGCCCGAGGCGGGGACAACTGTGTAGACATCCAGCGGAGATTTCAGGTTCGGGTCGACGGTTACGGCAGCCGACACGGGGTCGCTGCTGTAGCCGTTGGCGACGGGAACATAGCTCTCGTCGGCGTCGCTCCAGGCCATTTCGACAAATGTGCCGGCGGGAATGGTTATGGTATACTCACCTGCCTCTGTTATCGTATTGTCGAGAATGACGGGGAATGTGAATCCGCCCTGCTCGTCCTGACCCGGTTCGCCGAGCTCAGCGCCCTTGGCCACGATGACATCGCCTTTGCTTACGGTGATGTCAGCTATTTTTGAGTCGACGATATTGAGCATATGGTCGCCAAGCTCTTCCATAAAAGGAGTCGTGACGGTGATCTCCGAGATTTTCTTGACTGTGGCGCCGTTGGCCGGAGTAACGTCGACACCGACGAATTTCTGTTTGCCGACGGCTATGACATTGGCTCGGTTGTTGGTGGTGGCGGTCATTACATATTCGCCGTTTTCGTCAAGACCGTTGACATACGTTCCGTCGGCGGCGTAGCCGTGGACAATCTGGCCTTTGTATGATATGTAGCAGTCGCTTGTCGAGGGTTTGACGATAAGGATGGTGCCTTTGAGAACCTTCTGGCCGGCTTTGTCGGCGGCATGGCGGACAGGGCTGTAGAAGAATCCGGCTGTCACACCGTCGTTTTCGGTCAGACTTGCCGATGCGAGGTCTGAATTGCCGTTGGTGCCGTCGGCATAGACTGTGATTGTCGAGAGCACTTTCGCGTCAGACTCGTTTGCCGGATAATAGGGCGTGACGGCATAGTCGTTGGTGCCGGCGTCTTTGTTGGATGTTGCCGTGACGGCGGCGCCGTCGAGATATACGGCCGAGGTCAGGTCTTCAGAGATTATGACGCTCAGAGGCGTGTTGTAGCCGGGGATGAAGCTGATGGTCGATTCGCCTGCCGTTACACTGTAATTGGGAGCCGGCGGATTGTCCCAGCTGTTCGAGAGCTGCGAGTAGCCTTTCATCATCGCGCGTTTGTCGCCGATGACCTTGAGGTTTGCGCTGTAGGATGCCGGAAGCTTTTCGACGACCATATAGAAAGTCGTGCCGTCATATTCGGCGTTGATTGTCGAGCTGCCGCTGTGTGCTTCGGGGGTCGAACTGCCCGGTGTGACGGTAAATACATTGGCGATATAGTAGCCTTCTTTGGGTCTGAAGAACATTTTACCGATATTCTCCTTGACAGGTATGGTGAACATGCGCGTAGTCGCAGCCGGGAACGTGACGCCGCCGGCGCTCATGTCGGCGCTGATGGCCTCGCCTTCACCGGTTGCGATGGCCTCGCCTTCATATTTCAGCGAGAACTCGATTCCCTCGGGGTTGACGATATAGCCCGTGAAATTGATGTCGGCGTAGACTTTGGGCGCGCCTCCAATCTCGAGGGTGTTGGTCTCCTCCGTGACGGTCAGCGTCAGACGGTTGCTTGAGAACGAAGACGTCACATCTTCGCCGTTGAAGATAAATTTCGAGTAGGTGAAATCCTCGTCCTTAAAATTGATATTGAGGGCCGAGCCTTCTTTGACGGTTATAGTGTTGTCGGTGATGTCCTCCGGGAAAATAAAGGACGAGGCTGTGGCGTTGCGGATGTTATAGAGACAGCCCTCCATCCCTTCGCCGTATTTCAGCGTTAGACTGCAGTCTTTGGGCTCGTTTTCATAGACGCGGATATTGAGCTTGTCGTCGGGCTGGATGTTGATGTTCTCATAATATGCGCCATATTTGTTCTTTTCGACAGCCGTGCCATTGAGCGTGATGCTGTAGGCCGATTGCACCCCGTTGAGTGTCACCGTGAGAGGGTCGTCGATGTCAGGGTTGAAGATATAGCTGTTTGAGCCGGCCTTGAGGTCGAGCGTATAGCCCGAGGCAAACTGTGCTTTCAGGGCGTCGAGACCGTTCTCGATGTCGATTGTAAACCGGTCGTTGCGTTCGAGTTTGACCGATTTGACCTTGAATGTCTTGCCGTTGACCGACGCGTTCATCGTGCCGCCGACATATTTTTCATCCTTGCCGTAAGGAAGCACCGGCTTGAATGTCTTGGCGCCGTCGGTCGACACCATGTCGCCGAGGATATACCCGTCGGTTGCATAGATATAGCAGTAACCGAATGACGACGTGGTCTCGAACGTATACGAGGTCTGGTCGTCGGTAAGCGAGACAAAAGGTCCCGAGAGACTTCCTGTCTGAATCTTTACAGATCCCGGAGTCTCCCACTCGAAGGTGACCGACAGGGCCGAGGCGTTGAAGCCCAGGCCGAGCAGCATCGTGAGCAGCAGACTTAATGAATAAAGCTTTTTCATTTTAATAAATTGTGGAATAGTTATTTGATAAGTAATTTGCTTGCTTTCCCGTTGGCCGTGACAATGTAGAGGCCGCGGGCTACTGTCGACAGGTCGATTGAGCTGTCGCCGGCGGCGGCTACGGTTCCCGAGATTGTATAAAGGGTGACAGGGCCGTCGGCGGTGAGCACCGTGCCGTCGATTGTGAAATTGTCGCCCGTGTCAGCGATCGCGTCGCCTATGCCTGCGCCGTTGCCGTCAAGAGGCAGGCTGTATACGTCAAGCGCATAAGTGCGTGCGGCCGAATCATAGTGGTAGACCATCAGACGCGGGTTTTCGCCGAACTCGGGCACGATGCCTCCAAGCGCACCGTTTTCGTCGGGCCCGAGATTGAGCAGTGTCTTGCCCTCGGGTGTCTCCGCTGTCATTTTATGGGCTATAAGCAGTTCCTCGATTTTGACTTCCGTCGAAGTACTGCGCTTGACGAGCATCATATAGGCGGGAACATCGCTGACAGAATAGGCATGCGGGGCCAGGGCCGCCGTCGACACATAGCTCTGGGCATAGACCACGCCCTTGCCCATATTGACGTTGTCGATATGGTCGTAACTGCCGTCGGCGTTGATCCAGATGAAGCGCATGATGTTGTTTTCGTCGTCGTCAACGAGAGGATAGCGCATCTCGCACACATATTTGTATGATTTGCCTGCCGGCGTACGGCCGATGTTGGCCGTCAGCGTCTCGGCGTCTGAATCAGGGTCGTATGAATATTCACACTCTATCGTGGCGGCAGTCTTGCCCGAATAGATATCGACAAAGCTGAATTCATAGCCCCACTGGCCTGAGCCCATGAACATCTGCTGAGGTTCGAAGCCCTCGATGTCGCCCATGGCGATAGTGGCGGCCGCATATTCATAGAGAGTGCTTCTGCGTTCGCCCTCGTGGGTATATGTGAAGTAAGAGTTGATGTTGCTGTCGGTCGATATCTGATAGTTTGAGCGTGTCACGATAAACCAGGGCTTGTCGGGAGCTGCGTCCGGAGCGTCGAACAGAAAATCTTCGCGATAACGCAGACCGCCTACACAATAATAAGAGAACAGACTGGTCGGATTGCCGTCTGCATCGTTCATCGGGTCGCGCACGACAGGAATTATTGAACTCGAACTAAGGACGATTTCGTCTCCCGAGGCTTTGTAGAGATCGATTATGAGATTGTTGTCTTCGCGCTGCGACATGTCTTCGGCGAGCGGATTGTCATATCGGTTGTAGAACGGCTGTTCATAGTGTCCCATCGCGAAGTAGATGTTGCCGTTATGGTTCATCGATATGATCGAAGGGTGGTTTTCCTGGTCGCCCTGCAGCTGTATCAGCGGTATGGTCACGTCGAGCAACCGGCGGGGGCCATCTGATGACAGGGCGCGGCCGTAGATCTCAAACCTGGCCTTCTGGGCGCAGAGATAATCCCAGAACGAATCATCGTCGGCATAAGACCCGGTATCGCTCATAAAAGTGAGATAGAAATTGTCTTTGCCGTTTATCGGCTGACCTTCGGCCACGTCGCCTACAAGCTTGTCGATTTCATAGACCGGTATGTCATAACCCTCGCTGTCTTTAGCGCCTCCGAGCGAGTAAACCACAGAACGGTAGTTGTTGAAACCGGGAGCGGCGTTGACAGACAGGCCGATGATAAACTCGAGCTTGTCGTCGGTGTTGAAGAAATTGCGTGTGGCGACGGGTGTCAGCTCGCACATTGGCACCCTCACCTCATCCTCCCGGTAGTCCATCTTGTCCTTGATGGTGCCGACATATTTCATATCGTTGTCATAGATGTCAAACGAATACTCCTGAAGGATATAGTCTGTGAAAGCGACATTGTCATGCGGAGGAATCTCTTTGTTTACGAAAGACGCCGTGTAGTACCAGCGTTTCCCGTCCGGGCCGTCGATATCGCCGAGATTGTTTGCGGCCCTGAGAGTCATGACGGGTTCGTGGGTGTCTGAAGCCTCGGCGCGCATCATTCTGTCAGTCTGGTTGCCTGAGAGAATCCTGCCTGCGTTTTCGATTGACTTCGAGCGCTTGTCGTTGAACACAGAGGCCGGCTCGACCCGGTAACGCAATTTCGTCAGATCAAAATCGCGCGGGTCGCCTTTGAACGCATCGGCGGCAATGATCCCTGCGGCTACAGCGACGGCTATAGCAAATGTCTTCTGAGTAAAAAATTTCATATCGATATGCAGATTGGTTTATTGGTTATATTGATTAAAAAGGCTCAATCCGAAAACACGGTGCATTCATTTAGCGAAAAGTGTTAAATTTGTGGTATGAAAACCGGCGAAGCATTTTGGCAGTTCTTACCCGAGGGATTGGGCGAACTAT
>CABUPJ010000049.1 GCA_902493335.1 uncultured Porphyromonadaceae bacterium | reverse complement strand
CTCAGTCATGTACATCCGGTACATTCCTTCGTCACAAAACGAAAATCATCTCAAGCTAAGCGACCTTGGCATAAACATTTGTTATTAAACAAGCTCTTAAAGTATATTCCGGTTATCAATGTCTGAAATCAAGCCCGCGCACATCTATTCCACTGATTAATGCGGGATAGAGATGCAGGGCTTCGTTTAATTCTTCAAGAAGTATAAATTCGTCGGCGGTATGCGAGCGTGAGGATTCGCCCGGCCCCATCTTCAGCGACGGTATGCCGTGCATCAGCGCCATATCGGAGGTCGTCGGGGAGACAAATGGCACTCGGCCGAGAGCGACGGCACTTCTGACCAACGGATGACAGGTCGGGATGACCGAGGCGTGAACACGCGTCGAACGTGGCTTTAGCTCGCTCCATCTGACGGCGTCTCTGAGCAGTTCGACCGTCTCTTCGTTAGTGTATGCGTCGGTCGTGCGCACGTCGATGACATAGCGGCAGACATCAGGCACGACGTTATGCTGTGTGCCCGCATCTATCATGGTGACGCTGACCTTTATCGGGCCGAGGACATCGCTCACCGCCGCAGGCGCGAAGTTTCTAAGAGCCGTGATGTCTTCGATAGCTCTGTAGATGGCGTTTATGCCTTCGTTTCTTGCCGCATGGCCCGATTTGCCCGCTACAGTCGCGTCGAGGACGAGAAGCCCGCGCTCGGCCACGGCCGGCTGCATGCCCGTCGGCTCGCCGACAAGCACCATGTCGGGTGTAAGTCGCCGCCCGGCGAGGTGCGGCAGGAAAGCCCTCATGCCGTATTCGCCCATCACCTCTTCGGCGGCCGTTATTGCCAGAATCAAATTGAAAGGAAGCCGCCCCGAGCTGACGAGCTGCATAAAAGCGAAGGCGAGCGCCACACCCGAGGCCCCGGCATCATTGCTGCCGAGACCATACAGACGGCCGTCTTCGACAACGGCCTCAAACGGATTGCGCGTATATGTCGACGCCGGGCGCACCGTGTCATGATGAGAATTGAGCATCAGCGTGGGGCGGTCGTGCGAGAAGCCGTCGGCCACGACAAAAACGTTGTCATGCAGTCTTTCGACGCGGCCGGCATTTTTCTCTTTGAGCCAGTTTTCCCAAATGTCGGCTGTCGCCGACTCTTCTCTCGAGAACGAGGGCGTCGAGACAAGCGAGGCGAGAAAACCGATTGCCTCGTCAAGATTTTCGTGCCGGGGGAAAGACGCCTTCCCCTCTGATGCGGTTGCTTTGTCCATCTCGCTGTATTGTGTTATTTTCTTATTATCGTTCCGGTGTCGCCGCAGAGCGCCGAGGCGCTGCAGATGCGCACCTCCCCCACTCCGGCATCGGCCGAAGCGAGGGCGTTCTGAAGCTTGGGTATCATGCCCTTGGCGACGACGCCCTCGGTTTTGAGTCGCTCGAACAGCCCGGGCGTCACCAGAGGTATGACTGATGTGTCATCGTCGGGGTCAGACAGGACTCCGGGCTTCTCGAAACAGAACGTGAGCCTCACGGGCGCTATCCTCGAAGCCGCCACGGCCACGGCATTGGCCACCGAGTCGGCGTTGCAGTTGAGAAGATTGCCGTCGCCGTCGTGACAGATGGCACAGAACACCGGCACACAGCCTTCGCGCAGAAGAGCCGCGATATAGCCGTCACCGACACACGCGGCGTCGATATCGCCGACAAAGCCGTAATCGACGGGCACGGGCGCTCTTCTTGACGCCGGAATGACGTTGCCGTCAGCTCCGGTGAGGCCGGTGGCATTGCAGCCCTCGGCCTGAAGGAGCGCCACGATGCGCTTGTTGATAAGGCCGGCATAGACCATCGTGACGATTTCAAGGGTCTTGGCGTCAGTGACGCGGCGCCCGTCAATCATCCTGGCCCCGACGCCCATCGCCTCACTCATGCGCGTGGCTTCCTTGCCGCCGCCGTGTATGAGCATCTTCGGACCCTCGACTGAGGCGAAATCCTTAAGAAAAGCCCGCAGTGCCTCGGGATTGTCAATCACATTGCCGCCGATTTTCACGACGTTGATGCAGCCGTCCGCGAGAGACAGCCGGTCTGTAATATTCCCGCCGCCCATCATGCAAGTCCTTCAAGCAGGCGTTTGAGCACGACCTGAGCCGAAATCTCGCGATTGGCCGCCTCGGGTATCACAATGCTGCGGTCTGACTCGATAACGCCGTCGGTCACTATCATGTTCCGGCGCACGGGAAGGCAGTGCATGAAAAAGGCATTGTCGGTCAGCGCCATTTTCTCTTCATCGACAGTCCAGTCACGGTCGGTCGACAGGATTTTGCCGTAATTGGGGTCGGTATAGGCCGACCAGTTCTTGGCATATATGAAATCAGCGCCCTCGAAAGCCTTGCGCTGGTCATATTCGATACGGGCATTGCCTGTAAAGAGCGGGTCGAGCTCATAGCCGTGAGGATGAGTGATAACGAAATCGTAATCGGTGGCGTTCATCCATTCAGCGAACGAGTTGGGGACCGCCTGGGGCAGCGCGCGGGGGTGAGGCGCCCAGGTCATGACGACCTTGGGGCGCATCTTGGTCTTGAACTCCTCGATGGTGATGAGGTCGGCAAAGCTCTGCAAGGGATGGCGTGTGGCGGCCTCCATGCTGAACACTGGACGTCCCGAATATTTTATAAACTGTTCTATCACACGCTCTTCATAGTCTTCTTTCTTATCTTTCAGACCTGCGAACGAGCGCACGCCGATGATGTCGCAGTAAGAGCCCATCACCGGAATAGCCTCGAGAAGATGCTCGGCCTTGTCGCCGTCCATGATCACGCCGCGTTCGGTCTCCAGCTTCCATGCGCCCTGGTTTACGTCGAGCACGATTACATTCATGCCCAGATTCATGGCCGCTTTCTGAGTCGAGAGACGGGTGCGGAGCGATGAATTGAAGAATATCATCATAAGGGTTTTGTTTCTGCCGAGGTCAGCGAAAGCGAAACGGTCTTTCTTGACCATGGCGGCCTCGGCAATAGCCTTGTCGAGAGGGCCTATGTCAGCGACAGTCGTGAATTTTTTCATTGTATTACTTTTTTAAATTCATTGATAAAATATGCTGCCTCGTCTTTTGACAGAGACAGAGCCGGCAGCAGGCGCACGGTCATCCGGCCTGCGCCGCCGGTGAAGATATGATGCTCGAAGAGAAGCTTTTTGCGAAGATCCGAGCCGGTGAAGCCGTCGACTTCCATTCCTATCATCAGTCCGCGGCCACGGACCTCGGTAACTCTGCCGATTTTGCGCAACTCGGCGATAAGGTAGTCGCCGACTTCCGCAGCGTTTGCGATAAGATTTTCTTTCTCAATGACATCGAGCACGGCCAAAGCGGCGGCACACGCGAGGTGATTGCCGCCGAAGGTTGTGCCGAGCATGCCCTTCACGGCCTCGAACGCCGGCGAGATAATGACGGCGCCCATAGGGAAACCGTTGGCTATACCCTTGGCACAGGTGACGATGTCGGCGCGGATGTCAGCGTGCTGATGGGCGAAGAAGCGGCCCGTGCGCCCGTAGCCCGACTGTATCTCGTCAAGGACGAGCACCGTGCCCGTGGCCTTACATTCGCGCTCGAGGAATTTCAGGAAGGCGGACGAAGGCTCGTGAATGCCCGACACGCCCTGGATGCCCTCGATAATCACCGCTGCATACCGGCGGGTCGAAAGTGCTTCGCTGACAGCCTGCTCGTCATTGAGCGGCACGAAGGTGACATTGTCGGCACTGTTGAACGGCGAACGTATCGAAGGGTTGTCGGTGACGGCCACCGCGCCCGAGGTGCGGCCGTGGAAGGCTTTGCCGAAAGCGAGAACCTCGCTGCGACCTGTCGCGAACGACGCGAGCTTGAGAGCGTTTTCATTGGCCTCGGCGCCCGAATTGCAGAGGAAAAGCGAATAGTCGGCGTAGCCCGATATCTCGCCGAGACGGGCGGCAAACCGCTCCTGAAGCGAATTCTTCACCGAGTTTGAATAGAAGCCGAGCGTGGCCGCCTGACGCGAGAGAGCCTCGACATAATGCGGATGGGCGTGGCCGATGGAGATTACGGCATGTCCGCCGTAAAGGTCGAGATAGTCAGTGCCGTCGGCCGTATATACATGTGAGCCGGCGCCTCTGACAGGCTCTATGTCATATAGTGAATAAACGTCAAATAATTTCACGGTAACAAACAGTTTGATTTATTTCAGATGAGAAGATACTATAATACGGCTGTCTCTGTCAGAAAGCCGACGGTTTAAGACGCAGGCCCGATGTCTCGTCGATGCCGAGCATGATATTCATGTTCTGCACGGCCTGTCCCGAAGCTCCTTTGAGCAGGTTGTCCTCGGCCGCGGTGACGAGCAGTTTACGCCCGTGCTTCTCTACATGAATCAGAGCCTTGTTGGTGTTGACCACCTGCTTGAGGTCTATCGGCCGGTCGCTTATCACGGTGAAAGGCGCGTCGCGGTAAAAGTCTTTGTATAAGGCGACGGCCTCGTCTTCGGTGAGGTCGCAGTCAAGATGCGTCACGGCAAAAATGCCTCTGGCGAAGTCGCCGCGCATGGGCACGAAATTGACAGCCGCCCAATTGTCGGGCTGCAGTTTCTCGAGTGTCGCCCCGATTTCTTTAAGATGCTGATGGGTAAAGGGTTTATAAACCGAGACGTTGTCGGTGCGCCAGCTGAAATGGGTTGTCGCTCCCGGCTTGACGCCCGCACCGGTCGAGCCGGTGAGGGCCGTGACGTTGATGTCGCTGCCGACGGGCAGCAGCCCTGCCGCCGCAAGCGGGAGAAGCGAGAGCTGTATGGCCGTGGCGAAGCAGCCGGGATTTGCGACCGAAACGGCTCGGGCAATCCTGTCGCGGTTGATTTCAGGCAGTCCGTAGACATACCCGTCGCTTTCGTCGCGGTAATCCTGAGCGAGGTCTATGACTTTGAGTCCGGCGGGGCGCCCGTTGGTTTTCCAGAACTCACGGCTGTGGCCGTGGGCGCTGCAAAGAAACAGTATGTCAACCGATTCGAGCGGATGACTGTCTGAAAAGACAAGGTCAGTCTCGCCGGCGAGGCCCTGATGGACATCTGTCACCGGCTCGCCCGCATGGCTCGTGGAATGTATGAACTCCACCTTTGCCTCCGGGTGGTTTACGAGGAGGCGAAGGAGCTCGCCGGCGGTATAGCCGGCGCCTCCTATAATACCGATTTTTTTCACTTTATATCGTTGTGTGCGTTTGTAGATTATTCAGCTTTGCCGTTCTTCAGCTGGTTGTTATGGTATATCTTCATCTGATTGGCGAGGATGCGGGTGAAGCCCTTCACGTCGTCTGAGGTCCATGCCTTGTTGACCTCGCCGTATTCGCCGAAATCGGTCTTCATCAGGTCGAAAGGCGAGTCTACACCGACAAGAGTATATGAATAGGGGCGCAGGATGAGCGAAACAGTGCCTGTCACATTGCGCTGCGAGCTTTCGAGCATTTTCTCGATGTCACGCATGACCGGCTCGAGATACTGGGCTTCGTGAAGGAACATACCGTACCATGTGCCGACCTGGTCTTTCCAGTATTGCTGCCACTTGGTGAGAGTGTGCTTTTCGAGCATCTTGTGGGCGGCGATTATGAGTATGGGGCCTGCGGCCTCGAAGCCCACGCGGCCTTTGATGCCGATGATGGTGTCGCCGATGTGCATGTCGCGGCCGATGCCGAAGCGCGAGCCGATGCGCTCGACTTCGCGGATAGCCTCGACCTTGTCTGCGAATTCCTTGCCGTTGACGGCCGAAATCTCGCCTTCGCGGAACGAGATGGTCAGCTCCTCGGGCTCGGTGGCCGTCACCTGCGAGGGATAAGCCTCTTCGGGAAGGGTCTGCTCTGAGTGAAGAGTCTCCTTACCGCCGATCGATGTACCCCACAGACCTTTGTTGATCGAATATTCGAGTTTCTTGAAATCAGCCTCATAACCATGCTTCTTGAGATAGTCTATCTCATATTCACGGGTAAGGGTAAGGTCGCGTGTCGGAGTGATGATCTCGATGTCGGGAGCGAGAATCTGGAAGGTGAGGTCGAAACGCACCTGGTCGTTGCCTGCGCCGGTCGAACCGTGGGCGATGGCGTCGGCGCCGATTTTCTTGGCATACTCTATCGTCGCTATGGCCTGGAAAATGCGCTCTGAGCTTACCGAGATGGGATAAGTGCCGTTGCGGAGCACATTGCCGGCCACCATATATTTGATGCTCTTGTCGTAATACTCCCGGGTGATGTCGAGCGTGGCGTGAGACGCCGCGCCGAGACGCTTCGACTTGTCGGCGATGACTTTCAGCTCTTCTTCGGTAAAACCGCCGGTGTTGGCGATAGCGGTATGCACTTCATATCCGAGGTCTTCAGATAAATATTTGACTGCAAACGATGTGTCGAGGCCGCCCGAAAAAGCGAGCAGCACTTTCTTTTTCTTATTTTCTGTCATTTTTTAATTTGATTTCGATTGTTTGAGAAATATGGGAAGCCGGTGGCAGCGCTACTGGCGGCCGCCATGTCTTCATGATGCTTTTTGTAAATAAACCTGTGTCAGAGCTGAGCTCGTCGGAGGTGAAGCACTTTGTTCAATACATTCTTCACCTTCATTACATAAGGGTTAGCATGGTCTTTCTCAGCGAGAGGCTGCTGCGGATCATAGAGCATGCCGGTGCAGAGGCACATCCGGCGGTTGTTCCGCTGAAGGATATCGTAGTTCCTGCAACCTTCGCAACCTCGCCAGAACTCTTCATCGTCCGTGAGTTCAGAGAAAGTCACGGGTTTGTAACCCATCCTCGAGTTGAGTTTCATTACCGGGAGGGAAGTCGTGATGGAGAAAAGTTTGGCAAACGGAAATCGAAGTCGAGCCAGCTCGAAAGTTTTCGCCTTGATGGCGCCGGCAAGGCCAAGATGGCGGTATTCTGGGTCGACAATCAAACCGGATGTCGCGACAAAATCTCCATGACTCCAGCTCTCAATGTAGCTGAACCCCACAAGCCTGTCTCCGTGAAGAGCGACCACGCTTTTACCGCCGCTGATTTTTGCAGCGATATATTCGGGGCTGCGCTTCGCAATGCCTGTTCCTCTCTGCAAGGCTGACTCATAGATCAGCCTGACTATGAGGTCAGCATATTTGATCTGCTCCGGTTCGGCAAACTTGACAGTGATGTCTTTAATGTCCATTTTTAGTTTCCGAATAAGATTGTTAATAATGCGGCAAGCATTTGCATGCCGTAGACCTTTTTATAATAAAATAGAACTTTTTATGATAAATTGTCTCGGTTTATAATCTGTGAGCGCGCAAAATTACAAAAAATATTGACACTTCCGTTTGATTCTTTCACCATTTATGTTTTTTTAGCCTACCATTTGCAAAGATGGGCTCCGGGTATTATCTTTGTAGCCTAATATCAACCTTTTAAACAGATTCTATGAAACTCTCCCGTCTCTTCAACTTCGAGACCACTCTCTTTCTTGTCCTGCTCTGTGTGATGCTTGCCGGCGCCCTGCTGCCGTCACGCAGCCTTAAAATCAGCGACGAATCATTCACTGTCCCCTCGACAACCCGCATGACCGCTCAGTTTGCCGACGACGATGTCGTTGACGTGCGCATTCCCGCCGGCTCACAGGTACGCATCATAGGCTACTCGGGCGACGGCCTGTTTCTGAAATATCTCGTCGAGACCGACGACGGCACCCGCGCCATACTCCGTCCCGACCAGATTGATATACCCGTCATACCCAAATACGGTCCCGCCAAAGGCAAGACCGTCAGAGTCACAAAGGCCACCTTCTACGACTCCGGCGAGATAAAAGACTATGAGGGCGTCCTCGAGGACGGTACCAAGGTCGAATCGCTGAAGCCCACAAACTTCCTGCCCGTCTTCCCCGGCGCCGACGGCTTGCAATTCGACAGCGAGCCGCGCCAGCGCATCATCACCAAAAGCGCCATCGAGGCAATGCTACCCGAACTGACAGCCGAAAACTGCGAGAAACTTCTCGGTCCCGTGCAGCTGCGTGTGCCGACGCCTGACGGCGGCAGCCGCGTGTCGTTCTTCGTCGACGCGCTCGACCGCACCGACGGCCACCTCTACCGCCCGTCGGTAACCTTCGCCGCCGACGGCAAAGCCACCGCGACCGCCTACTATGACATCCGCTACCGCAACGGTTACGCCCTGCGCTATCTGCCCCTCGTCGAGCAGATCGCCGACATGCCGCTGACATCGTGGCTCATACGCTCCAACCTCTACAAATCCCATAAATTCGGCGACGGCGCCGTTCAGTCAGTCCTGCGCTGGGGCAGTTATATCATCAACGGCATCGGCGGACTCATCTGGCTCTTCTGCCTCGGCGGACTCCCCGTCGCACTCTTCTGGGCCCTTCTCCACTGCCGCAAGGCCTTCTATCCCGTCGGCGACCGCCTGCTCCTCGTCCTTGTCGCCATCGTAGGCATCATCTCGGCCTATTACTGGTATATCTGCCTCGTCCTGTGGGGCGCCTACGCCCTGTTCGCCCTGCTGATGTTCCCCGTCGCAGCCTTCATCTACCTCATCGTAGCCTGGTCACTCAGCCCAGAGGTGCCCCATCGCCGCTGTCCGTCGTGCCGCCGCCTCGACACCATAGTCCTCGTCGACACCGAGACCCTCGATTCGCAGACCTACATGCGCGACCGCGACGTCGACCGGGTCGTCAAAGACAACAGCACTGCCGTCGAAGAATACACCAAAGTCACTCATTCAAGCGGTTTTATCGAGAAGCGCAACCGCACTGTGACAACCAACGTCGACCTCGATATGGAGACGACGACCTACCGCCAGAAAGTGCGCACCGACCGCTATCGCAACCACTACCGCTGCGCCTGCTGCGGCTACACCGAGAGCTGCGACCGCAGCCAGAACACCGTCCTCTCTTCTCAGCGCACCGGCATCAACCGCTGGCGACACCGCGACACCGTCATCGACTGACCCGCCGACATAGTCCGGTCATAACAGCGGCCCGTCTCCTTTCTCAAGGACGCGGGCCGCTGAATTTTATGAATAGTGAAAAGAGTTATCTGACGACAATCTTGCGGCTGTCGGCGCCGGCACGGACGATATAGACGCCCGGCGCTACGTCGAGACGCGTGCGGCAGACGCCTTCGTCGAGACGGCAGCGGGCGACACACGACCCCGCGAGATTATAGACCTCAGCCACATCGGCCTCGGCTCCGCTGACAAACAGTATTCCTCCCCGGCAGCCGATTGTCACCGCAGTCATATCAGCGTCAGTGACAGCGTCGTTTGCCGGTGCCTCGGGAAACAGAGGCATCGACGGGAACCAGTAGTTGGATATCATCGGATATTCCCTGATAAGCTGACCGCCTGCAGAATAGCGGCGAAGCACATACGTGGGGTCGCTGACCTTGTGGAACACCGAGGCATAGAGTTCGTCGCTGACCGGGTCGACGCCGAGCGAGCAGCCGTAGACATGCCAGTCGCCGGGCTCTGACGAGAAATCAAGAAGTTTCTCGATGCCGCGCGTGTCTGTGTCGAAGCGGTAGACGCGGTAAGTGGTAAACCAGCTGTTCTCGCCGCCGCACCAGTAGAGGCTGTTGGTTTTGGCCGAGGCGCAGAATGGATCCGGGGTCCAGGCATACCACGAGTTTGACGGCGGATAGATGCCGTCGCCGGTGATGCGCACGACTTCGCGCTCAAGCGTGACAGGATCAAGCCTGATGATATACGGCACTGTGGCTCCCGTGCCCTGAACGTTTTTGGCGGCGCTGTACCACAGGCTGCCGTCCTTGGCGCGGACGATGGTCGAACCAATGCCCGAAGGATGTTTCGGACGCGTACCCGTATCGGCCTCGATGGCGTCGTCGACGATGTCCATCGTCAGCACATCGGTGACCTTGTCGGCCGACGGGTCGATGACAAGAAGACCATATTGCTGATGGACGGCGAAGACGCGACCCTCGGCAAGCATCATCGTGCCTGTCTGGCCGACATAAAGCGAGCCTGTCGGGTCGGCGGCAGGTTTGTCGCTGCCGTTGTCTACATTCGGATTGGCCGTGCCTTCGACCTGACCTTTGATTTCGAGACTTTCGAGGTCTAAAATCCACATGCCGTTGCTCGACGAGACATAGCCTTTCGTGGCGCTGACGCCGCAGAAGGCACGTCCGTCGCACTGGGCGCCCGACGGGTCGATGAGCCGGAGCTGCTTTAGCACCTTCAGCGTCTTCGCGTCGGCGACTGTGATGCGTCCGCCCGCGACAGAGGCGCCGGGGTCTTTGTCCTGTTTGGCTATGAAATAGACACGTCCGTTCCAGATGGCCCCGTACTGGTTGGTACAGCCGAGTTCGACGCCCGGATTCTCGGCCTGAATGACACGGTAGTGCCAGTATTCGCCGGCAGGGTCGTTGGGTGTGAGATGGTTGACCGTCGAATTCTGATGGCCATACCAGTCTTCGTTGACGATAAGGACGCCTCTGGTATAGTCAGCGGCGTCGCCGGAAGCAAAGGCCATAGCCGGCAGCCACATGACTGTGGCTGCTGCTATGGCCCTGATTACGAATTTACTCATATTCAGAGTTTGATTTTTGCCGTTATGCTGTTGGTGCCGTCAGTGCCGCGAATAATGTAAACACCCTCGGACAGCGTCGGACGCAGCTGCTCGAAGTCTGATTCGCAGTCAAAACCTGAGACTACCTGACCGGTGAGGCTGAAGATTCCGAAGCTATAGCCTGCACAGCCCTTGACTGTCACCAGACCGCCCGCTGCTGAGACTGAACGTTTTCCGGCGCTAAGGTCTCCGATACCGGAGCCGTCATCGACTTTGACGTCAATCTGACGTGTCACTTTCCTGCCGTTTGACACAGCACTGAGGGTGAACGTTGTCGTGCCGAAGTTCTTTGGCGTGACGGTGAGTCTGCGGCCCTTGAGCGCCACAGTGGCGATGGCGTTGCTGTCATCGGTCGCTTCACCGCTGACGGCATACTCGATCGCTGCCTGCAGACAGTTGGCATCGGCGTCGCTGACCTTCTCCGAGAGATCGATTTCTTCGGGTTCGGCATAGGGACTGATTTTCACATACTCAAGACTGATCTCAGGCTCGAATTTGTCGGGGAATATCGGCATAGCCTGGAACCAGAAGTAGTCATAGGGCACGAATGTGCGGACTACCTCGCCTGTCTTGTAGTCAATCCAGTGATAAGTATTGTAAACCGCGTCCATACCGTATGACTTGGTTGTCATGACGAGGACCTCGCCTGTACGGTCGTCAACGCGCGATGTGCCGTAGCGCATGCCGTTGTTTTCGCCGGGGAGTTCTTTTACCGATTTAACATATACGTTATCGGCGGCGGTAGAGATATCCGTGCCGATTTCCCATGAAGTGAAGCCCCAGAACAGACGGTTTTCCTTAGCCGAGGCGAAGAACTGTGTCGGGCGCCATGAGCCCCAGTCGCAGCTGATGCTCTGTCCGTCGGGCAAGGCGACTGTTTCGGTCACTTCGGTCGTAGCGGGGTCAATGCATGTAAGACTGTTCTTCGAGGCAGCCCATACATTGCCGTCCATCGAGCGTGTGATGCCCTGGATATTCTTGTCTTCGATAGTCTTGACAAGCTCGTCTTTCTCGGTGTCGATCACGAGAATACCGGTCGACTGCTTGACGGCATAGACGTGTCCGTCGGCATAGACCATGTCACCGATCTGACCGCTGTATGACGAGGCTCCGGGCGTGCCGGCTATCACATCGCCGAGTTCGAGAGTGTTGAGGTCGAGAGGCATAACACCGCCTGTCGAGCCGATATAGACCTTCGTGTCGGATACACCCACGCTTGCGCGGCCATCACCGCCGCCGGGGAGCGTGTCAAAGCGTTTGAGCACTTTCATGTCAGAAGCGTCGGCTATGACCAGACGGCCGCCGCCGGTCATCGGATCGCCGCCGTCGGCCTGCTGTTTGGATGTGACAAACAGTTTGCCTGCCCATATCATGCCGTAGCATGAGGTAGCGCCGAACGCCACACCACCGTTGCGCGAGCCAACCGCACGGTAGTGCATTTCACCCTTGGCATCCATGTAGTTGACAGAGCCGTTGGTGTGGCCGAACCATTCTTCGTTGAGAATGAAGGTACCGTCGCTGAAGTCAATCGCTGCGGTTTCGGGCTGCTCGACCTCGATAGTGTAATCTTTGGTCACACCGCTGCCGTCGAGTGATTTCAGATGCATCGTGGTAGTGCCTTCCTTGTGAGCCACCAAGACAAAGTTGGCGTATTTGCCGCGACCGAAATCGGTGACTATCGTCGGGTCGTCATAGACGATCTCATAATCGGTTATGTCGGCGTCGGCCGGCTCGACTATGATTTTGGGAGAATATGTGCCACGGTAGGGAATCACGATTTTGTCGCCTTCGATATCGACACGTATGCCGGTGACGGGCACTTTCAGGCTGCTGGTGACGGTGAAGCTGGCTGTAACTTCCGCATCATAGTCATAAGTGGCGGTGATTACTGCCGTGCCGGCTGTAGCAGTAGTCTTTATAGAGCCATCGTACTGCACGGCCGCGACAGTCGGATCAGAGCTGGTATAAGTAATCTTGACATAGCTGGGATTTTCAGGAGTAAACAGCAGCGGATTGTCGACGGTCTTGTTGAGTCCGCAGTCGATTTCGCTGCTGGTGAATTCCATGGCCGTGATCGGGCGTTCGGGAGCGCTGACTATCAGCTGACATGCGTTCGATTGTATATATTCATATTCCTGACCGTCGCGCTGCATCCTGATTTTCAGTGTCACGGAAGCGCTGCAGGGCTGAGGTCTGTTGTCGGCGAAGTTTACACGGCCATAGGTCTGATTCCCGCTGATGCCCTTTATTTCAGGAACATCGCCGTCGACAGACCATTGCGAGGTCGACATCGAATTGACTATGTCAGCAGTCTTCTGGATGAAGGCGGGTATCGCACATTCATTGTCTGAAATCGGGTAGCCGATTGTTTCGGGCAGATATATGATGGCCGTATCGTCGAGGGCAGGACGCATCAGCGTGTAAGGCAAAACGACGGACTCCTGCGTGCTGTTGGCGTATACAACCACCGAATTGGCTGCGACGGGCTGTTCGGCAAGGTTACCGACAAGGACAAACTGCTGGGCCGGCTTGTCGAAGAGATAGCCGTTCCAGTCGCCTGTTGTCGCGTTGTGGTCATTGTAGTTGAGTTTGCCGTCGTCGTTCGACTCATAGTTGACAACGCCGTTGTCAAGCAGAGTCATGCGGCTGTCGGCCTTGGCGATTTCATCGAGGACGTCCCTGACGGTTTTGTTTTCACCGCTTGCCCAGCGATAGCCGAACACAAGATTTTCAGGACCTTTCTTGTCATTGAACTGAAGGACTACAGCGGCTTTGCTGTCGCCTTCGCCGACCCAGAAGCGTATCTTGTCGAAATCTACCGGAACTTCGTAAACTGCGTCGATAGATGCGGCGTCGATGAGCTGCCATTCTCCGGCATACTGTCTGCCTGCTTTGTCTGTGGCGACGACTCTGTAATAGAGTCCTTCTGCCGGCAGATTGGCGATGCTGAATGTCACGGCCGGTTTGCCGTCCTCGCCGGTCACAACCGCGAGGTCATTGACGGCGGCATCACCGACAACGCCTCCTTCTTCTACAGCTTTGAATTCAGCCGTGAAGTTCAGTTGCGAATGAAGATAAGCTCCGTTGGCGGCGGCAAAGTGCTCGGGTATGGCCACAGCCTCTTCACCCTCGGCGGCTGCCGCGGGCAGGCTGCTCACATACGCGGGAATAGCTTTGACTTCGGCTGAATTTCCTTTGCATGTAAATGAGCTGGTGATGGCCGTGAGTTCGACAGGAACTTCGGTGTATTCTCGGGCGTAGAGTGAGCTGAGATGCTCTTTGGCGCCGTAAAGCACATAATAATTGCTGAAAGGAACCTTTTCTTTGGTATAATAATCTTCGTCTTTACACAACATTTCGGCCGAAGCGGCGGTCAGAGGCGACTCCGGAGTGGTGCAAAGCCAGACACTGGTCTTCGTTGTCGTATTTGACGAATAGAAAGGCATCCAGCCGTTCGACGTTTTGTTCAGATCTTTCAGAGTCGCCGGCACGATGATATTTTCTATGCCGTCACAACCGCGGTAAGATCCTTTGACTGTGACCACACCCTCGGGGATGTCTACCGTTTTGAGAGCCTTGCAATTATAGAAAGCCTGCTCGCCGATTTCAGTCACGCCGGCAGGAATGGTAAACGATTCAAGCGCCTGGCATGAACTGAAGGCGTTCTGACCTATCTCCGTGAGGTTTTTACCGCCGGTGACAACCTTGAGCTGACGGCAGAAATTGAAACAGTTATTCGGCAACGATGTCACCCCGTCGGGAATATGTATCGCCGGAATTGACGACGAGTTGAACGCGAAGATATTAGTTATCTTGCTGTCTTCGGGTATTATGATGCCTTCTGACAGATTAGAGCTCGAGAACGCTCCGTTGCCGAGAGTCTCCAGGCTCGAAGGCAGAGACAACGGACCGGTGAGTTTGCTTGTGCCTTTAAACGCGTTTGCACCGATGCTTACCACACCCTCGGGAATATTTCCTTCGATGGTTACTACCGCCGAGTTATTGAACATATCTTCGGGAATAGCCTTCACGCCGGGTTCGATTTCAAGGACAGTATAACCTTTGAGTCCGTTGAAAGCGCCTTTGCCATATTCGACATCCTTGCGCATGACCAGTTTATCGTCGGCATAAACGGCATACGAAGTATAACCGCTTGTAAAGGCGCTCTCGCCTATCCTGCGCAGCGCCGGCGACTGGCGGAATGTCACTTTGCAGCCGCCGAAGCCATAGTCGCCGATTTCCTCGAGACTGTTATATTCGCTGAGGTCGGCTTCCAGGCTACTGCCGCTGAATGTATAGTTGCCTATCTTTTTCACTGCGGGCGTGAGCAGGTTGGTCGATTTGATGGCCGCGCGCGTGAACAGTGAATCGGGAAGCTCAGTGAAGATATGGCGCTCGGGCGATTCTACGGCGTTGATGGTGATGTTGCTTACCTGCCAGCTGTAGTCGGCGAAGGCGGCGACGCCGAGTTCTTTCACTGCGGCCGGGAGTGTAAAGACAACTGCCGTATTGCGCGGGAAGGTGATGGCCGAGAATGCGCGGCGGCCGATGCGCTCGATTGTTGCGGGAAGCACGGGAGCGGCGTCGAGCGAGCATTTATGGAAGGCGTAGTCGTCGATTGCCTTCACGGGATAATCCGTGTCGCCGATGCGGGCGCTTTCGGGCACTACAGGCGAGCCCGTATAGCCTTTGGGTGACACTGCAAGATAAACTTCGCCGTTTTCAATGCATATTTTGTAGTTGAATTCACCGTCTGAGACAATCGCGCCCTCGACGATTTCGGCGGGACGCTCGCTGATTTTGCCGAATTTAGCCCATACGGCGTTTGCGCGGTAGTTGGCTTCGGCTGAATAAGGCACGCTGAGCGTGGCATTGGCGTAGGCGCTTTCAGAGAATGTGTTTTCATCAATCGTCAGAGGGTTCATTGCCTTGACAACCACTGTGGTGAGTGCGTCGCAGCCGGCGAAAGCCTCTGCCGATATGCCGAGAAGCTGCTCGCCGAGTGTCACTATGGTCAGTGAAGCGCAGTCGGCGAAAGCACGCCCTCCGATTTCAGTGGCTGCGTTGATGTCGATGCTTGTCAGACCGCTGCCTTCGTAAGTCGATGCCGGGATAGCCGTCAGAGAGAGAATCTGCGACGGTATGCTCTCGCCGGTGACAGATGTGCAGCCTTTGAAGGTGCCGTTGCCGATGCGCTCGATAGTGGCATCTGCCGGAAGGCTCACCGTTGTCAGGGCTGAAGAACCGCTGAAAACCTCATCTGCCAGTCGGTAAGCGCATGCGCCGGCAGTAAATTTCACCGAAGTCAGCGCGGCGCAGTCGGCAAAGGCCTGCTTGCCTACCGAAAGCTTTCCTCCGGCATTGACCTCGACAGAAGTCGTCTGCGAACCCTTGAAGGCGGCGGCATCGATGCCTGTCACGTTATATGTCACCCCGTCGTGGGCCACGCTCGCGGGCACTGTCACAGCGCCGCTGTACAAGCTCTCGCCTTCGGCGGGAGCCGAGACGCTGACCGTCATATTCTTAGCGCTGAGCACCGTATAATGTACCCCGCTTTCCGTGAAACGGACTTTAGGACCGGGGACAGGCGCGGCAACAAACTCTTTCCACGCATAGGAACCCATATTCACACTGGCGTTCCATCCGTCCCAGCTGCCGTCGGTGAGCTTACGCGACGAAGCGCCGAGACCTGAGTATGAGAAGCTTTCATTCTGACTGTCCTTTACCCAGTAGCTCCAGTAGCCTTTATACCAGCCGGCATACCAGTAGTCGTCGGCATCGGCGGCTAACCAGTTGTCATAGTCATAGGCAGTGCTGGGATGGACGAACACACCGTCTTCGCTTTCATACTGTTTGTTGTCGTGACCGGTGTCGATAAGGGCTATCTCGCCGTCTTCGTCGGCATCCCAGCCGATACCGTCGATTGTATAACCGAGGTTGGTCAGCTGTATCAGGCCGTAGAGACGCGGATTGGCCGCTACGACGGCTCTGAACATGTCTATGCCCGTAGCCTCGCCGTCCCAGCGGTAGCCGAAGGCCATGGCATTCTCTTCATTCTCGTCATTCCACTGAATCACCAGAGCGGCGCGGTTTGAGCCTGTGCCGGTCCAGTTGGTGATGTCGTCGAACGTAAATTCACTTTGGGGATTGTCCAGGGCCTGCGCCTTGAGCGATAATTGCTCGGGAGCAAGCCGTCGGGAACTGGTCTCGGACAAGGTCGACGCATAGTCGATGCCTTGAACCGTCAGATCCCTCGCGGCGGACAGCAGACCGGCTGCCGCCACAAGCGCCACGAACGTGGCGAGTAATGTTTTTCTCATTTGATTGAAATTAAAGTTTTTAAGCTTTTATAATTAGGAAAATTCAGATAAGCCTATTTGATAAGAATCTTGTTGACCGTTTTGCCGCAGACGGTTATATAAACGCCGGGCTTGAGCCGGGTGATTATATAGCCGAGACTGCGCCGGTTTTCGGCCGATGCGAGCAACGCGCCGCTGATGTCGTAGACTGCTGTCTCGCCGTCATCATCGCCCGATATGGCGTCTATCAGCCCGGCCTCCTCAAAGTGACGGTAGTTGAGCTCATACCACTGCTCTGAAGCTCCGCTGACAGCGTCGGCGTCGGTCATCGTTATGTTCTGTTCGCCGGCGCGCAGGCTGTAAGTCACCGGACCGTCGAGCGGTGTGAACTTCCAGGCGTCGACCTGACCGTCGCTGAGCCGTCGCGAACTCATGCCCAGACCCGAATAGCCGAGCTCGTCGAAGTCGGTGCCGCCCGTCCAGTAGCTCCAGTAGCCGTCATACCATCCGGCGTTCCAGCGCTGCCCGTTTGTCTCGAAGTCTGACGATGACCGCCACCAGTCGTAGTCATATGCCGGATAGCCGTAGTTTCGCGAGTTAATCGGATGTTCGATAATATGGCTCTCGGCCGAGGCGGCTATGGCGTCGCCGCACAGCCGGGGAGTGTCGTTGCCCGGCGCCGATGTCTGATTCATCGTCGCGTTGGGCGTGAAGTAATTGAAGCTGATACGTTTGTCGGTCGAGGCGCCGTCGAAGTCATAGCTTATGCTTTCGCTCATCGGAAAACCGTCGGGGTCATAGTAGCTGAAGCCGCAGACGGTCGAACCCATCGAGCCTGTAAACTGCGTGAAGAGCAGCAGGTCGGGGCTGTTGGCGGCGATTGCCCGCGCCATATCCTCGCCCGTGGGCGCCCCGTCGGGATACTGGCTGTCATCCCAGCGGAAGCCCCAGACATATGCCTCTTTTGGCCCCTTGTCGGCGAATTGCACTACCAGCGCGGCCTTGTTGGAGCCGCTGCCGGTCCAGAATCTGATTTTGTCCCAGTCAAGGACAATTGCCTGTGCCATGGCGGCCGTCATCACCGTGCCGACCAAAGCGATTTTCAGTTTATTCATTTGCTTTATATCATTGATTTCTTATTTAGACGTCGGGTATTATGGTTCCGTCGGCGATATGCAGGTCGCGGGCGCGGCTTATCTCGGTCGAGGTCTCGCCGAGCCAGCCGCAGTACTGGTTGACACCGGTGTAGACTCTGATGAAGTCGACTCCGGGCAGGTCGACGGGATTTCCCTTGTCGTCGACAGCCCATGAGATGTCAAACGAGTTGAGGTCGGCGTAGTCGTTGGGGTGGTTGTCGACGTAGCCGTAGTCGTAGGCATAGAGCACATAGTAACGTCCTGTGCCGCTTGTGTCTGTGCCGTTCGGCGCGAGTATCGAGCCGGTGAATGTCAGCTCGTCGTCATCAATCCACAGCGGATAGTAGCTCTGCGGGTGGAATATGTTTTTGGCTATGTAGCCGCTGTCGCCGCGTGAGTCGCACCAGGGTATGTAGGCGAGGTCCTCGAGATAGCCGTCGTCGTCTTCGACAGGCGTGTGTGACGGGTCGGGGCGGCTGTAGGTGATCGTGTAGCCGTGGCCGGTTCCGGGCTTGTAGTATTCGCTGCCGGCGAGCTCATACCACGGGTCGTCGGGAATGCCGTTGCAGTTGACGTCGTAGCTCACGCAGACTATGCCCGGCTCGGCCGAACCGCCTTTCCTGTCGGGCTGAAGCAGCTCGTAGAAGGCATTGCCCCAGATGCGGAAGTCATATTCGCCGGGCACGTTGATGACCGTGTGGTCGAAGCCGAAGGTCACATAACCGCCGTAGCCGCCGAGCGAGATCATTATGTCGTTGGTGCCGCTGATCGACTCCTCGGCCTTCTTGAGCATGTCGGCATAGCTGTCGCCCTCTTCGTAGAGCGGCATCTCGTTGACAAACTGCCCCGGAGCGGGCCGGTATTCATAGACACGGCTGATATAGGGGCTGTACTCGACTTCTTCGTGGACGACGTTGACGGTGAAGTCAAACGAGTAAGGCGTTTCGGGGTCTATGATTTCGAAACGCAGGCGGTAAGTGCCCTCGTCGGCGGCCAAAAAGATATAGTCGCGCTCGTCGCTGACGAGACTCTCAGAGCCGTCGGCGCCGACGAGATACCAGCGGTATTCGTCGCCCGTCAGCGCCGGATGTAGGTCGAGCTTCTGCATGCGGTAGACATAGTAGACGTCGTCGACACCGAGGTTGACCATCGGCGTCCCGTGGTCACACGCGGCTGTCAGCAGTGGCAATATCAGTAGCGGTAGTTTCTTCATCGTGGCAGGAATGTTATGTGTGCGGGTATGTCGCCGGTGCGCACGCTCCACTTGCGGCGTCCGTGGCGGTCGAAGCAGTAGAGCGTCCCCGACGAGACATAGTTTTTGGCGTCGGTGACAAAGATGTCGCCGGTCTCGGGATGTATCGCGATGCCGTAGGGTATCGTGATCTCGCGCTCAGTGCCGTCGGTGATGAAATTGTTCGAGACGACCTCTTTGGTGCGTATGTCGATGATGCCGTAGCTTATCGAGTTCGAGGCTGTGAAGTTGTTCCACTCGGTGGCATAGTAGTAGAGCGAATCGCCGAAAAAGGCCATGTTGGAGCACGCGATATCCAGAGTGTCGGTGACAACCATGCGGTTATAGCCCGGCTTCTTGTCCATGACATAGAGGCGCGACGGACGCGACTGATAGTCGCCGCGCGAGGTCACCCACAGTTTGCCGTAACGGTCTTTTTTAAGACGGTGGAGATTGATGCCGACAGGTATCTGCTGCACCTGCTTGAAGTCGACCATCTGTATGACAGACACGGTGTTGTCGTAGTTCGGCGCGCGGTAGCCGCCCGAGTTGGCGACATACATGTAGTCGTCGGCAATCTCCATCTCTTCGGGCTGATAGCCGACCGTCACCTTGGCCGTGACGGTGAGCGACAGAGTGTCGACCTGATAGACCGCCCCTTTCGGAGCGTTGGCGTCGATAAGCACAGGGCCGACGTATGAGCTGACGTAGGCTTTGCCGCGATGAAACCTGACATAGCGGCAGTTGGGTATGTCGATCTGGCCGAGGCGCACACCGCTGCGAGCGTCCATAACCTCGACTTTGTGCGAGCAGTTGACGACGACATACAGCTTCGAGCCATAGATGCCTATGTCGTTGCCGACGTCGCCGAGTTCTTTTATCACGCTCGGATTGCGTTCGGCATAGAAGTTGCGGGCATAGAGACCCGTGAAGTAGTCGAAGTAATCGAGTGTGCATTTATTTGAACCCATATTGCCTTCGTTGACGAGGTAGAAGCCGCGTATGGCCGTACCGTCGGCAGGCGTTTCGGGGATGATATCATACTCCGTCGGCACCACGAGCTCGTCTTCGCGACAGCCCGTGGCCACCATCAGGAGCGGCAGAAAATATAAGAAAATGTTATTATATATCTTGTGTTTCATCATAATATATTGAGGTTTCATCATATTTCAACTGTCAGGGTGAAACGGTAGTTGCGTTTGGGCATCGGGTAGTTGATGATGACGTCATAGTCCTGGCTGAGGAGATTGTTGACTTCGACGAGAGCGCGCAGCGACACACGCCCGAGCCTGAAATCCTTGCTCACCGATACGTCTGACGTATACCACGGCTGCGTGTAGTTATAGCGTATGTTCTCCTGCTGGTTGTAGCGCTCACCGACATAAATCCATGAGTAGTTGAGTCCCCATCCGCGCCACTCGGCGTTGAAGACGGCCGAGCCTGAGTGGCGGGGTATGTAGGGTATCTGGTCGCGGTAGTAGTTGTCGGCGGGATTGGTTACGTCGATGGCACGCTGGAAGGTATACTGCCCCCGGAGCGTCAGATACATGTCGCGCACGGGCGACAGCGTCACAAGGCCGCTGACATCGACGCCCCTGATGTCGACAAGGCCGAGGTTGAGCATCGTCCAGCGGAACTGCTGCCCTTTGGGATAGGCGACAATCTTGTCTTTCACCTTATTGTAATAGACATCAGCCGTGAGACGCGCCGCGGCGAGCAGCCCCCGGCCGCTGTGGTCGTAGACGATGCCGGCGTTATACTGGGTCACTCGCTCGGGGTCGAGCTGCGAATTACCCATATCGGCATAATAGAGGTCGTTGAAAGTCGGCATCCTGAACGAGCGTTTATAGAACGCACGTACCGAGAAATCTTTGTTGCGCAGCGGATTGCCCGAAACAAACACGGCGGGCGTGAAGACGCGCCTGTCGCCGGGCGACTGCTGGCCCTGCAGACGGTCGTGGATGAATGTGCCCAAAGCACTGGCCTGAAGCTTGAATCTCTCGAGCGATATGGCAGTTGCGGCCGACAGATAGTTTGAATAGCGGTCGGGCTTGGCGAAGCCATACATGTCGGCGTCGAGCGTGTTCCAGACAAAATCGTAGCTCGCCGAGACTTTCCACTGCGGCATAATCTCATATTCGTTGGCCGACGATATATAAAACTCTCTCTGCCTGTATAGGTTGTCGACTTTTATCTGCTTGTCGTCGTTGTTGACATAGTGCGTGCGGTAAAAGGCATACTTCGCGTTGGCGAGCGTGCTGAACTTACCGTAATAGCCCGTGAAACGCCCCTGCACGAATGAATTTGTGTCCCAGATGCGCTCGCCGCGACGCCACACGTTGTTGACGATGGCACCGGGAACACCGCGCTCCGAGTTATAGTTGTAGGCCTTGAACGACCAGCCGCCCGAGCCGAGCGAACCGTTGAGATTAAGCTCTATGCGCGTGGCGTTGATGTCGCCGTTCTGACGCACGGCCGTCGTATCGTAGGCAAGCTCGCCTGCCGGATTGACCCGGCGGTAACGGAATTTATATTTGCCGCTCGAGTTGACCCACTCGGTGCTCAGCGAGGCGTTGAGCCGGTCGCTCAGACGCAGCTCGACCAGTGCCGACGGATTCAGCAGGTCGAACGAACCCGTGCGCACCGTCGCGCGGGCGTGGTAAGTCTCACCTTCGTCGAAGTGTGGCGTGCGGGTGCGCATATAGATCGACCCTGCCGACCCGAAGTCTTTGGCCGGCTGAAGTATCTCGCTTTTCTGTCCGTTATAGAGCGACAGCGCCTCGATGTTGTCGAGCGAGAACTGGCCCAGGTCAATCTGGCCGTTCTGCGCGTTGCCGAGCTCGACACCGTCATAGACCACGCCGGTGTGGTTGGTGCCCATCGAACGGATGTTGACGGTCTTGATGCCGCCGACGCCGCCATAGTCCTTGACCTGGACACCCGAAAAATAACGCAGGGCGTCGGCCACACTGTTGCTGTTGAGCCGCCGCAGCTCCTCGCCCGAAAGAACCTGGGCGGGTATTATCTCCTGCGGCGGCCGTCGGGCTGTGACGATCAGCTCGTGCAGCTGACGCGCCGTTGTGTCGGCGGGTTCTGCTCCCCGCGCCGCCAAGGCCGTAAGCACCGCTGCAAATACGGCTGTGATTGGTCTGTATGTCATTTTTCCTTAAAAGGTAGCACGTTAATACTCAGAATAAAAAAATCCCGTCTGCGTATCACGATTATACGCCGGCGGGATCAATGTCTTCAGGAGTCGCCTCCCTTTATCGGAAAATGCTTATGTCATAAGGTCACCGCTCACCGTCAGAGTGAGAGTGAAGCATAATCGCTGCCCATAGTCCCGTAGGCTTGAATCTGATTTACGGCTATGGCAGGTCTTCTGACTCGTCCCGGTCATGTCGCGTCTTCTCGGAGCTTCAGGCTCCAATGACATTGTGCGGCAGACCTTTGGTCTGGGACTTACAGCAGCGGGTACTGTTCAGGATTTTCACCTGATTCCCTCTTTATCTCCCGAAACTTGGCTCTTGCGTCGTTTCACGCGCCCACTCCTGGGCCACAGGGAGAAACCATAAGCTGCCGCAAAGTTACATACAATTTCCATCATCCACAAATTTTCACACCGGAATAACACCCTTCGGACAATTTTAAAATTGCACTTTAAATTTGTCCGCCGCAATCATATCAGCCTATAAATAAAGGATATATCTCGCGACATTCTATATCTGACAGCGGTTTTTTCAAGAGTTTTGTTTTCGTTTATGGAATTATTGGCGTAAATTTGCATAATCGCCGACACTTTTAACGGCCCGTTTTTCATGGAACAGAACGACAACAGACTCACCAAAGATGCCATCAGAGACCATCGTTTCTGGAATCTGTCGCTTAAAATAAGCGACAGCGCCCTTGACATCGCCCTGCGGTCGACCGTCGAAGACAATTCGCTGATACTCCGTCATATCGACTTTGACCGGGCCGCCATGTCTGTGCCCAAGGCTCTCGAAGAAGCTGTCTATGACAACCCGTTGCTGCTCTGCGATTTCGGGCGTGTCGACGTCGTCGTCGACTGTCCGCGTCTGGCATTCGTGCCTGCCGCTGTCGCCTCTGACGGCGACAGACTCGAAAAAGCGGCGTCACTGCTATGGCCCGGCGACGACACCGGCCGACTTATTGTCAACGACATACCCCGCGCACAGGCCGCCCTGGTGATGAAACTCGACAGCGATATCACAGGCTTCATCGCCCGCACCTTCAACAATCCTCCTGTCTGTCACCGTCTGACACCGCTCTGCCGCTACTTCTCGTTCCAGAGCCGGGCAGTCAACAACATCAAGATGTTCGTCAATGTCTCGCCCGACGCCGTCGACATCGTGGCGTTCTCAAACAACGGACTGCTCTTAGCCAATACATTCAGGACAACGACCGTCGCCGACGCCCTCTACTACTGCCTCGCCGTTGCGCGCAGCTGCGGCTTCGACCAGCTAAACGACGAGATGATGCTTTCGGGTGATCGTGCCACGCGCGACAGTCTGACACCACTGCTGCGGCAGTACGTCAACTATGTCATGCCGCTGGTATTCCCCTCTGATGTTTACCGCCACGGCAAAGAAGCCCTTGCCGCCCCCTTCGAACTCATAATATTGCCACTATGCGAATAATCCGAGGAAAATACGGCCGTCGCCGCTTCGACGTGCCGACTAACATAACAGCGCGCCCGACCACCGACTTCGCGCGCGAGAACATCTTCAACGTGCTCGAGAACATGGTCGACTTTGAAGGCCTGTCGGCACTCGACCTCTTTGCCGGCACGGGCGCCATCACCTTCGAGTTCCTGTCGCGCGGATGCGCCGACGTCACCGCCGTCGAAAAAGCCGTGACACAATATAACTTCATCAAGAAAGTCGCCCAGCAGCTCAACGTCGACAACCTCACCCTAATAAAAGGCGACGCGCTGAAGTTTATCGACACCTGCACGAAAAAGTTCGACCTCATCTTCGCCGACCCGCCCTACGACATGCCCGACTTCGCCTCGGTACCCGTCAGAATCCTCGGCTCACAGATGCTCAGACCCGGCACCATCGTCATCGTCGAGCACAACAAGAACCACGACTTCAGCGCCCTGCCCCATTTCGCCGGCCACCGCACCTACGGCTCCGTCAACTTCTCAATCTTCGAGATTCCCGAGTGAGTTAAAAGAAAAATTTTTTCCAACGATGTCAATGTGCGTTTGACATCGTTTTGGTGAGAGTCGGTTCTGCAATAATCATTTTACGTCAGGGGGAGTAAACCATAAATCAGGGTTATCCAT
Source organism: uncultured Porphyromonadaceae bacterium (assembly GCA_902493335.1). Taxonomy (GTDB): domain Bacteria; phylum Bacteroidota; class Bacteroidia; order Bacteroidales; family Muribaculaceae; genus CAG-873. The sequence continues at coordinate 213 of CABUPJ010000049.1, read as the reverse complement.
TTATCGGTCATTTGCCGGCGCTTTTATCATCGCTCTTCGGTCACTATGGAACCCCATAGCTCCCTCATCGCAATGGTAAAATCACTCGACAACTGACCGCCCTGACGCAAACAATCATCACAGAACCGACTCTTTTTGCGCGGGGATGTCTGCCGCTAAAGTGGTCGTGGATGGGGAGGGAGTGCCGCTTCGTTACAAGGGCTGAAGCCCTTG